>DMST01000133.1 GCA_003454975.1 Cytophagales bacterium
GGGCTAGCTCCGCTTGCTGGCGTTCCGCCTCCAGCGTCTGCTGGGCCAAAGCAAGCTGCCGTTGGGCACGGTCTGCTTCCAGTTGTTGGTTGCGAAGCTCGGCCTTGGCCAAGTCTTCTTGCTGCTGAAGCAGGGCTAGTTCCCGTTGCTGTAGCAGCAGCTGGTTCTCTTGTCGTTCTTGCTCCTGCACCAGCGATCGCTGGGCCAATAGCTGCTGCCGCAAAGATTGTTCTTCCTGCTCCAGCTCTCGTTGGGCAGCCAACTGCTCTTGCCTCCGGGCAGCGGCGTCGTCCCGAAGCTTGCGCGCTATATCAGTCTGCCGAGTCTGGTACTCCTGCGCCTTTTGGGTATTGCCTGCTTGCGTGTACAGCAATGCTATAATACGGTAGCTATCCATTAGCACCTCTTCTGCTTTGAGCGGTTCTGCCAATTTAATAGCACTTTCTACCTCCTCACGGGCGTTCAGTGGCTTTCCGTTCACATAGCTGCTAGCTGCCAGGTAATTGTATACTTTCGCCTGCCCCACTGGGTCTTCTTCTTCTACATACACCTTCAGCGCCTTTCGGTAGTACTCCTCCGCACGAGTTTCCAGACCCAGGCTTACGTAGGCCACCCCAGCGTTGATCCACATCTGGGCCAGATCTTCAGCAGGTATTTCCTCCGTATTTAGCGTTTGTATCAGCTCCACGGACCGATCAAAATATTCGATGGCCGTTTTAGAATCGTTGTTTCGTTGAAACAGAAAGCCTAGGTTATTGAAGGCAGTAGACATTCCTACCACATCATTTTGGCTTTCATACCCCCTTAGCAAAGATTCGGTATAACGCTGCATGGCCTGCTTTTGCCCCAATTGATAGGCCAAATCAGCCAGCTTAAGCGTAACCCGATATTCAGCATCCTTTTCGCCTTGGGTCATGTAGTACTGGCGCAGCTGCTCATAGGTGGTAAGCGCCTGATTACGGTCGCCCTGCATGTCGTAGGATTCGGCCAGCTCTTTTAACGTGGGGCCTTGCCATAGGGTACGATTAGAAGGCGGCAACTCCTGACGCGCTTTTTGATAGTTTTCAGCAGCTTTGCCATACCCTTGAATACCGACGTAATACCGGGCCATTTCCCAATGCACATAGCCTCTTTGGGGTATGTTTTGAAGATCAGTATACACCCGTTCTGCACCCAACAGATTTACCAGGGTGGCCCCTACCAAGCCCAATGACTGATTGGCTTTGGCCAGCACAAAATAGGCCTCAGCTTCTACTTCCAAAAAATTGTTTCGCTGCGCCCCTTCCAGGACTTCTTGCCCCTTAGCTAGTACCTCTCCCCATTCTCCGTTTTGGGCCAGGGTCTGTACTCGCGCTAGTCCCTCGCGCAGCGCTGTGGTATCATTGTCCACTTGAGCGTAGGTCTGCCCTGCCCATAGTAGGGCTAATAGCGTGCATCCCAATCGGAAAAAAATAGGCCTCACCAGATTATAGGTTTACTTTCAAACCAAAGCTCCACAATCGAGCCCCGAAATCACCATACAGCGCTTGTATACTTTGGTCGTTCAAAATATTATTCACGTTGACGTAAACCAACGCATTCGGATTCAATTGGAAGTTCACATACCCATTTAGCAGACTTCTAAAAGGTAGTTGTTGAGCCCTGCCATCATAACCATACAAGGTTTCTGGCCCAAATAGGTTAGCATGTAGGCTAACCGTAAACCGTTCCAAAGGAGTTGTATAGGTACCGAACAGGGTACCAAAGAGTACGAAAGGTTCCAGGTTCAAGGTATCTCCCTGTACCCGATTGGCTAGGAGGGTGGCATTACCGCCGAAGGAGAAGTTGTTTGTAAAACGTTCCATGCCAAGAGACACCCCTTGCTTGATGGGAATACGAGTGGCATGTTCCCAAACGATGGTGTCTTGTATAGCATCATTCCGATTAATAATCCGGGCCACATTGATGTCGGAAATTTGTGTTCGGAACACCTCCAAATCGATGTAGCCTTTGTCAGAAATAGTACCCCGGAATCCGGCCTCCAGGGTTTGACTCCGAATAGGATTCAAACTGGGTAGGGGGCTGAAATATCGGGTATGCCCCGGTATGGACCGCTCCGTATTAGAATAGAAGTTTTCCCAACCGTGGGAAATACCTGTAGCGCCGGAGAAAGCCAAACGTACCGTTTGCTGGGAAGGCAGTCTATAGGTAGCTCCTAGCAAATAGGACGGAATCCGGTTGCTCTCGCCCCCATCAGCTACCGGCTGCCTATATCCACCGTGTAGTAGTAGGTTATTATCCAGCAAGGCATACTGACCTTGAACAAACAGGTCACCCACAAAGAGCGACCCTATGTTATTTTCTACAAAATTATCTAACGCAGCAGTGTCATCTGGATCCAGGTTTTCCAACTCCTCCAGCGAGATAGAGGTAGTCACTCCGGCATAGCCCATGAACCCGCCGTGTATTTTGAGTTTACCAAATTCCCGGTTAAAGCCGGTTTCAGTATATACCCTAGGGCCTACCAAAAACACACCCGGATAGCCCACACCCAGATCTGATACTCCCGTCACTAATTGGTTTTTGGTATAAAAGCCTTTGTACTCTCCTTCCAGAGTAAGACCCGTATTCTGGAAGTCGCGGTGGGTGAGGCTAATATCTCCCATTTGGCGCAGCGCCGTTTGTTCTTGTGCAGAACCAAAATACATCCCCAGAGAAGCTTTCCCTTCTTTTTTGCCTACGTAACGTACCTGTGCATAGGCACTAAAGCCCGTACGTGCCAGATTAGGGAAAGCAGCCACGTTGTTTGCGTCGGCTTGCACATAAAGTAAACTATCGAGCGGTATCCAGCTATTGGAAGGCAGATGAAAATAGGCGGTATCTACCGTGCGGGTACTGGAAAAATACTGGGCTCCTACTCGCAGGTTTACACGGCTCTTAAAGCCCACCTCCACCGCCGCGCTGTGGCGAAACTGGTTGGCATTAGTAAACTCACTGGTACCAGTAGCATGTACACCATTGCGGCTAGCCTCCTTGGTGATGATATGGATTACTCCTTCTACTGCCTCTAATCCTTGCACTACCCCCATGGGGCTACGGTATACCTCTATACGGTCAATATCGTTCATCGACACTGGTAGCTGGTTCCAGGCAATGCTACCATCAAAAGCATTGTTCCAGGGGTTTCCATCAATCAGCAAAAGTACCGACGGCGATTCTGCCTGATATAGCTCCTGCTCCTGCGTATATCGGGTAGCTCCACGAAAGTGGACCACATAGTTGTCTCGGGTTACTTCCCGTACTATCACGCCGGGCACCAAACGTAAAATTTCAGGAATTGTACGAAGCCCCAGCTTGGCAATGCGGCTGGCCGTAAGCACTGTAACGGAATAAGGAACCTCAGCCTGGTCTGTAGGCAAAATACCCAGAGAATTCACCTTAGGCAGTTCGATACTACGAACATCCAAGCTCAGCAGGTCTTCCTGGATCGAAAAGGCATACGTCCGTGATTGGGAGGAATCAACTACTGGGTCTTGGGCCCATCCTGTGAACGCCATCCCGATCCCTGCTATGCCAAGAGCCGCTATTTTCCTTAGAATCCGCATCTTCCAAATTCGTAATCGATCAAACCATTTACACTTTGTGCTGCATTTAGCTGACCACTTTCTGAAAAGTTTTCGTACGTGATGATGTTCCCTTCCTGGTCCGTTACTGACGCAATGGCTTTGTTTTTGGGTACAACCGAAAGGAAGGATCTGTAGGAATAGTCAATTCCCAACAGAGCCATTTCCGGGCTATTCTGTACCATCAACTGCACGGCTTCTGGCAACCAGAAATTAGGATTAACCACATCATCCGTATAAGTGAAGGTGAGTTCTACTTCCCCAGGACCAATTTGTTTGACCACATCGCCTACGTCATTGTATTCAAAGGAAATGTAAACTGTATCGACGGGTCCAGGTTGGTAGTTAATAATCCCTACGGACTCTACCAGACCATCTTCTGTATAGAAATATTGCCCCGCAACGATGTCGTCTATGGAATCATAAAGTGCAAAAAATTCCAGCTTTCCCGATGGAGTGTAGACAAAATCCCAGTACATCTCACCTAGAAAGGTATCTTCTACATCTGCATAAGCAAGGAACTCTCCGCTGTAAGTCAGAAAAGCACGCTGCCGAAGTATCCTTTCTTGATCGGGACCCTCCAAGGTAAATAGCTCGATTTCCTCTATAAACGGATCACCACCTTGCCCCCCTCCCTCTAATTTGAATCGATACTCAGAAGAATCCGTTAGAATTTCCTGCAGAATACAGGTGGCATCTGAGTTAGTGGGGATGTAAACGGTATCAGACCATACGGAAAAGTTATCTCCGTTTACCGAGCGTACCCGGACATAATATTCATCAAAAAAGGATTCAGGCGCCCATCCATACGCCAACTCCTCGGTCTCATCGTCAAACAAGATCAAGGTGGAATCATCAAACACCGGGGCCAAGGATACCTGTACTTCGAACTTCTCAGCCAAGCGTACGGATTCCCAACGCACAGCGCGCAATCCAGGTGGCAGTCCATCCGGAATCCCCGGTTCGGGCGGATCCAGAGGAGATAGCTGTACCTCTACCACTTGCGAATAGTTAGAATCGGATTCGTTTTCAAAAGCCGTGGAAACCCGGCAATAGTACATGGCGAAAGGTGTAATCCGCTCTCCCCTTATTCTTTGATCGGTACGGCTGGTTGGGAATTGAGAAACCCCCACCTCGGTAGAAAAGGAGGAATCGGTGGAAACTTCAACCAGATACTGTTCGGCATCATATACCTCTGCCCATTCCAGGGTAAACTCCTCTTGGCTTACATCACGGACATCTATGATGGTGGGCTGGGGGAAAGCATACTGATATTCATCAAACTCACAACTGATCAGGCTAATTAGCCCGGCTGCCAGTGCTCCAAAAACTGCACATTGCCTACTAGGTGTTCGCATGCGTAGGTTAACTAATCTTTCGTACTTCCCTGCAATAAAGGTAAGGGCTTTTGCCTAACCCTCACAGACTTAACTGCATTCCTTTTAAGGAAAACATGTACTCTTTCGAATCCATCCTTTCGTGTAAGACACCCAGTGGAACCGATATGTTTAATCGCCAAACGATATTTATTCGGTTAAATCATAGGTGCCCTACCAATAAAGACAATTGAAATTCGTTTCTCCCCCCCTACCTCAGCAGATTTTTTTGTTTTTCTGCCACCGCATCTAGCAATTGCGCATTTACTTGTTGATTGTACTCCTCCGTGATTTTGGCATTGCGCTGCTGTACCAAGGTACCCGTATGCCGGTAGCCACCCGAATAAAAGGCATAAAATAGTGCCGCTCCCGTGAAGGCTCCCAACAAATAATAGCCTTGCCAAAAGTGATAAAGCGCAAAGGTTATAGCAGCCAGGTTAATGGTTGCCGAGGTAGCCCCTTGCCAAAAATACCCGGCATACGTCTGCCCCGAACCAGGCATAAAAAGGTGTAACCACTCCGCAGTGTCCTGATTTTTCAGCTTGGGGAGCTCACCGTACAACGCCTCCGCATCCAAGCCCAGCCCACATTCTCCCCCGAACTCATTCAGAAGGGCCTTGGCCTCTGCCCAGCGCTGCTCAGCGTGTAAGGCCAGTAGTTCCAAATGAAACGTCTGCCAACGGTAAGGCGTGGTCGCCATCAGAAAACGGACCTGCTGCGCATGGGTCCGAGCCGCCTGGTAGTTGCCCGCCAAGTAAGCGGTGAGCGCAGCTTCGTATTTCAACAGATACCGTAAGGAGTCTGGGCCCACAAAAGCGTTGGCTCGCTCTACCGTACGCTGGGCCTCGGCATATCGGTTCACTGCTTTGAAGGTGCGAGCCTTGCCCAGCAACGCCCAGTTGCGTTCCGTTGGGTCTTGGGTCTGGTATACTACCCGTTCATAGGCAAGTCTAGCGCCCAACCAATCGGCCTTCGCCACCAGCGAATCGGCATACTCCAACTGCGCTTTAGCGGAAAAGGGTACGCAAAGGCATATGCAAATCCAGCTTAAGCCGATAATCCACTGCTTCATAAAATTCCTGATTGCGCTGTTGGGCGGCAAATACCGACCCTACTACGTTGCTGATATAAAAGATGCTCCCCACTGCCGCAAAGGTGATAAAGCGCCAGCTCACTAGGCCATCTTTACGGTAGCCTTCCCAAGCCTGAGCACCAAACACCCCCACCTGCATGAAAGTAGCCAGACCCTGACCCCATTTATTTGCATATACCCGGCCGAGCCCAGGAACTATCGCAGAGAGCGTACCCGCCAACCAAGGTCTCTTACCCGGAAAATTCTGTAAGTCATCCGCCCACTGCTGGCTATTTTTTTCTTCCTCTGCAAAGGCAAAGTAAGTACCCGTAAAGCCCTGTTTGTACTGTTCGTAGGCTGCAAAGTCTCTCGCCAGCAAGGCCATTCCCGCCTGTTGGTAGACTTTTAGTTCTTGGTACTGTGGGTCCTTGAAGGTAACCTGATCCAACTCCTGGATGGCAATGTTGGGCTGCCCGCTGTAGGCCAGACCAAAAGCTCGAAAAAAGACGGCCTCGGTCCACAACTCGGTGTTGGTAGAGCTCACTTCTCCGAAAGCCTCTGCTGCCAACAAGAGCTCTTGTCGTTCGTAATGAAAACGGCCCATCGCGTACTGCACCGTATCGCGCTGCCCTACCGTAAGACCAGGCCGTAGGCTTAACTTTTCAAGTACCGTGAAGGCTTCCCCGGGATAGTCTTCCCGTAGCAAATAGGTGTAGAAGTTATATTCTTCACTGAACGATTCAAACGCTTGCCCAAAGCCGGGCAGGGCACACCCCCAAGCCAGTAGCCAAGCAATCCAGCACCTCATTAATGACGCAAAGTATAAGCTTCCGGCAGATCAATCACTTTACCTTCAGCATTGCGGCGCAGCCTGCTCGTTTCGTTGTAGTGGATGCCGTTGCAACGCGTAATCCGGTCGGCGGTCAGCACCACGCCCTTTAGCGGGCCGTATTGCCGGATGGCCTCCCGGCTAAACCGCGAGCAGCTCAACTCATAAATACAGTTGGTGCTTAGCTGCAATGAAAATACCCGCTGGTACACCGTCAGTGCAGCGTTCATTACCGCCTGTACGGGCTGAAAGGGAGCTTTTCCCGTCGCCGCTGCTGCATGAGTATTCCCCTCGTGCGTCTCTTGGTTTAGCCTTTCAAGATCTTGGTTCCAGTCTTGCCCATGGCAATACCCCACCAGCCCCCATACCAATACTATCGCTACTATCCCCTTTCTCATTTCTCTTCTGGTGTAATCAGTTGCGCATCTGCCGGCACGGTAAAGTTCAGGCGATCTCGGTCCACATCCGCGTCCAGCTTAAAATCCGTGAACTCCGTTTTGGTGAGCAGCGAATCCGAATCCGAAAAGTAATCGATCTGTGTCATGGCCTGCGGAAACTGCTGATTGCCCACCGCGTGGTACTTGTAAAAATATATTTTCTTGAGCACCGAACCGTCCGGCTGCTGATATTCTACATAAATGGGGTTGGGGCCTTCGTGCACCATCTTCACTTGGCTCAGCTGCTCCGCCATCTCTACGGGAGGCAACCACTCACTCACCATCAAACCTTCTTCATAGGTGGTATTTCGGTTCGTAAAGCCCATCGCCCCCAATCCCAGATCATAAGCGCGATTTTGCAAGAAGAAATACAGCTGGCTATTCTCCGTACTGAAGGCAAGGCTATTCTGCTGCATCACCGTGTGGGCCTCCGGGTTATAGATTTGTATCGCCCCCTGTCGGTTGCTGATGATGGTGTACTCCTGTGGCAGGGTGTAAAAGGAAACCATGCGCCCGTCCAAATTGTAAAACACGTCTGCCTCCACCGTGTTCATCATGCCTGACTGTGCAGAACGAATCCGCATGTGGGCCTGAAAGCTGTTGCGCTGTTTGGGGGCCATCGCTGCCGTAGCTACTACCAACACCACCGCGCACAAAGCCGCCAAAGAATACTTCCGTTGCATAGAGGCGAAACTAGCAAGGGCCGGGCCAAAAAGGAAAATAGAATACAGAAGAATTCTCAAGGATGGAGGGTAAAGGCACTAGGAATAAGGACAAATGAGCCGGGGAGGCCGATGACCAGGTTACTACAGAAAAATTGTGCTGCTGATACCGTGAGAAAATTTGTATTGGTCGGTTAGCAATAAGGTAGGAAGAGGCAATTTTCCCGCAAACGTTTGCTCCTGAACAAATAACCCACCTACCTTTGCTATCGCATTCAGAAAATTGACGATACTATGGCGTACCTGTTTGACAGCTTTGCGGGATGGAAGGCTTACAGCGAAGAGCGTAACCTGAGTTTGCACCAAGTGGTAATGGAGTACGAGGCCCTGCAACGTGGCGCCACCGAGGCGGAGGTGTGGGAAGGTTTACAAAAGGCCTACGCCGTAATGAAGGACGCCGTAAAAACAGGCTTGGAGGAGGATATGACCTCCCGCTCAGGCATGATCAACAACGGCGCCAAGAAGGTATATCGCCACCCGGTCACGGTGCTATCGCCGGAGTTTCAGAAGCTAATCTCCCGGGCCCTGGCCGCGAAAGAAGTTAACTCTTGCATGGGCCGCGTGGTGGCTGCCCCCACTGCGGGAGCATCCGGCATCCTGCCCGGCACCATGGTTAGCCTGCAAGAGCTCCACGACCTACCCGATGCCAAAATCCTGGAAGGCCTGCTGCTAGGGGCGGGTGTAGCGCTCATTCTAGAGCAGCGGGCCTCCC
>DMST01000516.1 GCA_003454975.1 Cytophagales bacterium
CAGACCCAGTATGCCCAACTGGATGGCGCCGGTGGTGCTGCCCTCCATGGCATCGTCGATGGCGTAGCCAATGAAGAGGGGGAAAAGCAGGGCCGTTAAATACTCTACCAGCAGTAGAAAGAGGGTGAAGCCGAACTTCAGTCGGTGACCACGAAATAACTCATACCAGCTCATACCCCAAAAGTTAGGGGATTTCCGCCAATGGCCGTGGTCGGGTAGTTGGCATTCCTATCCTGCTCCCAAGGGTGTGTTGAAGTGGAACGGTTGTAGAATCTCCGGTGCAGAGGTGCCAAATCTCAGTGCAGTCGCTTGATCTTTCTGCAACTTAACGGTAGGGAAAGGACCCCGACCGGGGCCCCTTCGGGTGCTGGTTTATTTCGGGTACAGCCTCACCAAAACATGGGTGTAACTTGGCTTTTTGTCCTTCAAAGCTTTGAGGGCCTTCTTGCCCTCGTCTCCCCAGGTCATCAGCTCCCCTTTTTGATCAATGTATACCCAATGGCGGAGCCAAAAGTCCTTAGACGATTTGGGGTCTGCGGACCCGATGCCGTACATCCCCGGTCCCAGGTGGTTCTTTGTGTCTTGCCAGATGGCGGCAAAATCCCGGTAAGGGTCATACATCTCAATCATCATCTTCAGCCCGTACCGGCGGTCCAGGTAATCGCAGATGGCCTCTGGCGTTAAGGCAAAACCTACAATACCATCAAATTGGTTCTTGGTGTATTCTATCAGTTTTTCTACCGTCAGGTCTTCCGCCTTTACCCATTCTCCGGTCAGTTTTAGTGATTGATTGAGGGCCGTCGCAACTACCTTTTTGCCCGTCTCACGGGCTAGTTTTTTGTCATGATCTAGCTGAATACTGAGCCACTCTGCGGCAAAAGCGATGGCGGTGCCATACTCTTTGTTGAAGGTGGGCAAACTCATCTTTCCATAATCAATGAGTAGCTGGGCCATGCCCACGAAACCGCAGATTCCTTTTCCATCATCCTGCACGATTTCAGACTTATCATGGTACGCCATGTCTAGGGTTATTTTGATTTTTTCCTACTCTCTTTTTCAAGAGGCTTTTCGGATTCCGCCCCAAGTTTCAGCGCTGGAAATACCGAGTGTTCGCCCTGAAACTTCGAGTAAATTGTGGTCCCAGATAGCGGGAGGAAAACCTAAGTATGGGGGAGATGCAACATTCACCCACGGGGTGATCATCGCCGGAGCAGCTGACTGACGGTGCACAGGGTGAAGGGGTTTTCTCCACTCATTTATCGTAGATGGGGAAAACGGTGGAGCGCTTGACCTCTTGCAAGACGAAGGTGCTCTGGATTTGGCGTACATTGGCCAGGCGCGCCAACTTGCCCGAGGAGAAATGGTGGTAGCTTTCCAGGTCTTCTACTACCACCTTGAGCAGGAAGTCGTTCGCTCCCCCCATCAGGTAGCACTCCATCACCTCGGGTATCTGGGCAATCGCTTCTTTGAAAGCCTCAATTTCCTCTATACGCTGACTCTCTAGCAGCACCGAGCAAAACACTACCATGCCCGTAGGTACCTGTGTACGGTCCAATACGGCTACCTGTTTTTCAATGATGCCCTCCTGATCGTAGCGCTTCAGGCGTTCATATACCGGGGTTTTGGTCAGTCCCAACTTAGCGGCCGTGGTTTTTACATTCAGGCGGGCATCGGCCTGCAGCTCAGCCAACAGGGCACGATCGGTAGCGTCTAATTTCATGGCGGAAAATTTCCTAAATGTAAAAAGGATTCAATCGGTAATAATTAGTACGTTCCTGATTTAGGCTGGAAATAAGGAATGAATCCTAATTTTTAATAAACTGTGGTAATTGATATGGCAAAGTGGGTGCTTTGTAGTGTCAACTACCGTAATGTATTCACAAGCCTATGGATTTTTTTCAGCACCCTGAGAGCCACATGATGAGCTACGGCTACCGCCCTGATCTTTCAGAAGGAGCCGTAAAGCCTCCCATCTTTCAAACCTCCACGTTTGTGTTCTCCTCGGCCGAGGAAGGCAAAGCCTATTTTGAGGTTGCATACGGTCTGCGCGACCAGCAAGAACGCGAGGAGCCCGGATTGATCTACAGCCGACTCAACAACCCCAATCTGGAGATTCTGGAAGACCGGCTGTGCCTTTGGGACCAAGCCGATGACTGTGCGGTGTTCGAGAGCGGCATGAGTGCCATTAGCACGGTGCTGCTGGAATTTTTGAAGCCCGGTGATCTGCTGCTGTATTCCTCGCCATGCTACGGCGGTACGGACCACTTCATCCACCACTACTTGCCTTCCGTAGGTGTGCATTGTTTGGGGTTTCGGCCGGGCGATACGCAAGAGCAGATGATCGCTCAGGTGGAAGCCGCAGGGCTAGGCCATAAGCTGGCCATGGTGTACGTAGAAACTCCCGCCAACCCTACCAACGCGCTAGTCGATCTGCGGGTTTGCCGGGCGGTGGCCGATCACTTTGCTACCGAAGAGAAGCCCGTGTACCTCACCGTGGACAACACCTACATGGGGCCCTTATGGTCGCATCCCATCCAGTTGGGGGCAGACTTGGTGGTGTACTCGGCTACCAAATACATTGGTGGGCACAGTGACCTGATTGCGGGTGCGGTGCTGG
>DMST01000272.1:0-6286 GCA_003454975.1 Cytophagales bacterium
GTATGCTGAGCTGGCTAAGAACTACGCCGAAGGTGTAGATGAAATGGCCGCCGACCCTTCCGACGGGTCTTCAGCTCCTGAAACGAGTGAGGAAACTCTGAGCTACCTCATAGAGAACAACCTGGAACGCGCTCAGAGCGGTGCTGCTGCCTACGACCGAGCCGTGGCTCAGGTAAACGAACAAAACGCCCAAGCGCTCAAGGAGCACAGTCAGGCTACTGAGCAGCTCACCGCACTGCAAGCCGCTTTGGCCGCCGCCGAAGCCGCCGTTGCCACCGCCTAGGACACCAACCGGATTGGGTTGTCCAGGATGTACCGCCACACTGCCTTGCAGGGTGGCGGTTATCCAATTTCAAATAACCGCTCCAGCCTCAGCTGTTTCAAGCTTCCCTTTCCCTCCAAAGCCAACGCCTAATGTTTGCGAAGGGGTTTGGCTTCCCCTCGGCAAACCTCCCCGCCACATACAAATTTGGATTCAGGGTGGTCAAAAAAATTGGAACACGAGTGCACGGAGTATATACAGAGGACACCAAGATTTTTATTAAAATTCTCTGCTAGCTCTGTGCATACTCTTTTTTCTCTGTGTTAAAAAGAAAAAGGATGGTTGAACCTATCCAAACTGGTTTTTACATAGGGAACCTGGCCTCATCTTTTCCGAAAACTCCCCACCCAAGGGCAACAAAAAAGCTGCCCGCACAAAGGCGGGCAGCTTCTTAAAATCTTATTAACTGAATCTGAGATCAGCCCTTAACACCACCAATAACTCTGCGTTCGCTCCCACCAGCAGCAAACTATTTGTTCGTTAACGATAACAAATGACCCATCGCCACCACATGGGGACTCCTCAGGCACAGTACCTCCTTGGATTTTTCTCTGTTCGCTTTTAGTTAATTCAGTGGCGCCTTTTAGTTGTGAAAGTTTGTTGAGCATTGCATTGAGTTTTTAGCAGTAAGTGTTTTCTCAAACATTTAAGGTCAAGTGAGAATTTGACATCGAGATTTCACCAAGAGTTGAAAAGTGATTTCTATTGAATACCTCTTGATTTAGACTGCAAAATACTCTGAAGGCCCCTGTTAAACAATGACATATCGTTTTGGGAAATGTGATTTGGTCACAAAAACAGCCTGGGTTCTTCAGCTAGAAAACACCATAGCTCAATACCCTCAAACTTCTTGGATTTAACAGACAAAAGAGACTCGCAGATCAACAAAACCATTGAAAATAAAATCCAGACCACGTAGTCATATTTATAATTGCCTAGGATCATATTTCCGCACCTTCTTCAACATCCTACTACTCTTTTTCCCAACAAATTTTCACCTCAATCCTACTACGCAAAAAGACTACGTAGTGCCCTTCCACCTTTGATTCATCAACAAACACAGGAAGGAGGTCAACTATGAAATCCATCGCTCTCAGAAGACTAAATATGGTGGCCATGACGCCCGGCCAAGGCATCAGTTACCAGCACCGTATAGCCTGGCTGGCCGAACTAGCCCAAATGGGCTACCGGGTAACCAACCCGGAGCTCATATCCCAAGCAGATCCTTCCTTTTTCCAGAATTACCGTACTTGGATGCAAGAACTGGCCTCACTAAAAGGCGGCCATGTGAAGTATGTCCCCTTGTTTAGCCGATTTCCAGAAGGCGTGCCAGACCAATTTACTCACTTCAAAAAGCGACTCATTGGCTACCTGGCTAACTTCTGGCACGTGACTGCCGATGGCCGACCCCAACCCGGTTGGGTACCCGACTGGTTGTTCAACGCTCAGGACTTCGGTGCCGACCCCATCACGCAACTGCAACACGACGAACTATACGAGCAGGCCTTGAAAGCTCAAGCAAGCCGCCAGAGGGATACCCATATCGAATGGACATATTTAACATTGGCGTTAGCGCCGGATTGGAGCGCTGCCTTGCAAAAGTGGATGCAATCCCTGCTGTATGCTAAAGCTCCCATAAAAGCAGCATGGCACGCAGACCTAACTACTCTGCTGGACTTCTACGGGGTAGCCGATTTGGAGGCAAATCGGCTGGTGCACAAAGAAAATAAAGCCTGGGTAATGCGATACGCTTGGCAAAAAGGACAATACGAACAGGTACTCCACCTTGGCAGCAACGCCACGGATGTACTTCGGATGTTTGCGGCCCTTAAGGGTAGTGACGTGAGCCTTTCGGAGCCTATACGGTTTCCGAAGCTTACTCGTGCCCAGCGCCGTTGCGTGATGCAAATGCTAGACCAAGCGCCCGAGTTGGCCGAAGACCTTATGCGTTACCGCGCGCTGTGGCGTACCGTTGCCCGGTACTTGCACCCAGGGGAGTTTGCCAGCAAGTACCCGCACGTTGCCAACACCTTTCGTGCACTACACCAAGGCAAACTTCAAACGCTCAACAGCAAAATAGAAAACTTGCTGGCAGAGGCAGATTTGTTCGCTATCAGAAAGGACCCTACGTGGGGCCCTCTCAACTTGAACGCACGGGATCACCGGTCAGTGGCTGCAGAATTGGTACCCTTGCTTCAAGCCCATCCGGGGGTATTTGCCCGCAGGCTACACGAGGTATTGCGCAAATTTGAGCATCAAACGGATGCCATATTAAGGGCATTCGAGGAAGTTTGCATGCACGTACCCTTCAAGAACCTACTGATGTTGCAGACCTATTTCCGCACCATCAACGAGGCAGAACACCGTGCGGTGGTCAACAAACATGGTAAGCTTTTGGTGATGCCGAACCAGTCCTTTGCTATGCTTTCGGACGCCCAGCTACAGACCGTAGATGCGGTACTAAGCCTGGCCTTGAGTAAGCACCTGGCCCGGAGAAACTCCTGGGCCGGAAAGAAGGTATGGATTGACCCTATGCTGGGCACCTATCTGGTTCCCTTACAACAACGTAAGGCTTCAGAAGGGCTACTGACAGTAGGCCGTGGCAGCAAGGTAGCGGTGCCATTAGGCAAAGTGCTACGGCTGTTTGTCTACTGGAAAGAGCAAACCTTGACCACTGACCTGGACCTGTCGGTGATTCAGTACGATGCCAAATGGAACTACTTGGGGCATGTAAGCTACACGCACTTGCAGGACCAGGGCATTGTGCACTCGGGTGACATTACCTCGGCACCTTTTGGGGCTGCGGAGTTTATTGACATCACCCTAAACCAACTCCCCAAGGAGGTGCATTACCTAGGAGTGCAAGTGTACCGCTATGCTGGGGAGGCCTTCTCGGAGGTAGACTGCCATGCCGGGTGGATGGTACGCGATAAGGTAGACTCCCGATACGCGTCGTTTGACATCAAGACGGTGGTAAACAAGGTGGACCTCAATGGAGACGGCGCGTACGCTATACCGTTGGTAGTGGACATCAAGCACCAGCAGGTGGTCATGACCGACCTTTTTGTGAGCGGGTTTCCGGCCTACAACCGGGTGGAGAATGCGTACAAAAGTGTAGCTGTGCTGTGCCAGGAGGTCAACCATTTTGTGCAGACCCGCCCTAACATGCTAGAGCTGGCCTACTTGCACGCTGGAGTTCGTGGGGCGGAGTTGGTCACCGAAAGGGACCAAGCCGAAATTAGCTTTGGTACGAAGGATTGCACCTACAATGCTTCGGATGTAGGTAAGATATTGAGTGAATTGATTTGACGGACTAAAAGACGCTTCCTGCTTTTCTATACTTGTTAGACCTAGCGCCTTTGCTCACCGACGAATCGGGCGGACTACTGAGGGCTTCCTGCTTTTTCCCTTTAAGAAACTAGCGCTCACGAACCACCGCCTACTTACTGCCCGGCCCCCTTAGGGTCGGGTTTTTCTTTACCTACGTTCCGGTCAAACAGGCCTCACCGTGCCCCTACGAGCAATTATCCACCACAAAAGTAGCCAGCATAGGATACCCAACCCCCAGCTCCATTGAGCGTGCGCCTCCAGACGGAAAGGCGCCACCGCTGCCCCTTGGGTATGTAGCTGCCACCCACTCCAATAGTAAGGATTCCGATGGTGTTCATCTGCCGACTTCAGGTAATTACGTTGTGCGGAATGCATAGCCGTAGAAGGCACCTCTCCTTCGGCCAAAGCCGAATAAAAGCCCTGCATCAGGGCACACCCCGCCTGTTCCTCCAAGTAGGTGAGATGGCTCAGTACCTGCTTTGCCCCAGCGGCCGACAAGGCTTGGCTCATACTCCTTTGCCCCTCAGAGCCTACGTGACCGCTTTCGCATGCCGCCAAAACCACCAACGGGCTTACAACCTTTAGTTCTGTCAAATCCTGTGAGTGCACCAACTCACTAGCCCCCTCTTCACCAAAAAACTTCAACCACGGTTGATCCCGTGCCAACCCGTGTGTGCCTACGTGTACCACCGATTCGGTGGTCAAGCTCCGGCAAAATGCAGCAAACGTAGACCGTTGAGGAGTCAAAACGGTAGCCCCAGGATAAGTTTTGGTTTCAATGGCAGTGAAAGGCAGCAGAGCCGCATCACGCAAAGAAGTGCCTTCGGCATAGGGAGCTAACGCTGTTACCCCTTCTGCTCGAAAAGAGCCGGTGGAAGCCCCTACCCCCGGATAATGGATTTCTGTCTGTTGGGCCAGATACACCGGCTGGCCATTCTGGTCCCAATGCGTAACCAATGCCGATAAGGGTAGCTGAGACCAAGTGCCCTGTGCAACAGCATACAAGCGCTGTGGGGTCTCATCTGCCAAGGCGGGTTCCAGAAAGACCCGGTACAGCCGGTGCATCACACGTGCCCGATCGGCATTCCCATCGCGGTCCGCTTGCCAAAGCTGCCTGGCATTGTGTGTTTCTGCGTAAGCCCCATCTATCAGGGAGCCAAGTTCAATGGACTTCGGGACGGTATACCATCCCCATTGTCCGTGTCGGGCATACACCACCAGCCAACTATCCGGGGCCTCAAATGTCTCCCACCAGAGGGCCGTAGGATCTTGCCGGGTGATGGCCAACATACGTTCAGTGTACTGCCCAACTTCCACACCGTGAGCTTGGTTGACAACCGCAAGCGCTTCCTCTTTCCAGCCCGCATCACCTGTCTGTAAATACAGGTCAAACAAATTCAAGAGTGCCCCAGCATACGGCGCATGGTGTAGTCTCAAAAAATAAAATTCTTTTGGGGAAAGCGGCTGATGCCTATTTGCCAAATTTAATAGATACAAAGCACGCTGCCATAAGGCCTGCTGAGCCAGCAATTGAGACAACACTGAACCAGTTGAGGCCTCTGTATGCAAGGCATCTTCTAGGCGAATAATAAACGGGTTTTCTGAAAAACACGAGGAATCCCTGGGGATTAAAATACCTGAATTACAAACACTTACACCAAACCCAGATACTTTCATAGGCAGGATAAGCAATAAAAAGACTAGCGCCAGCAGGGCCGGTCCACCACCAGGGAAGGGCCGTAGTTGCATAGCAAATTGGGGGTTAGATTTGGGTTAGATCGAAATAAGAATAAAAGATAGAGATTCTCTACACAAGATCATAAGACAAGTAAAATATTTTAGACACTACACTCACCGAATTATCTTTAATTTTTTTAGCTGATTCCTATCAAATTCATTGACATTACTCAGAAGAAATTGCAACTTCCAAAACCCTAAAATCTAACATACATACCTAACCCTATTTAAGAATGCTTTCTGATGTACTACCGCCAGATAGGGCGGAGGATCATCGGTTGGTGGAAGGCTTGTCTACTGGCAATCCTGACGTCCTCGATGAAATCTACAATCACTATTATCCACGAGTAGAATCCTTTGTATGCCAACATTCTGGCACACCTGATGAAGCACGAGATTTGTTTCAGGAACTACTCATGGCGATCTTCTACAACACCCAAAAGAGCGACTTCGAACTCACCTGTGCCTTTTCTACTTACCTCTTTTCTGTTTGCCGTAACCTGTGGTTCAAAGAGCTGCGGCAGCGCAAATTAGAGTACACGAAAGTAGACACTGACACCCTACACATGGACGATGACGAGGCTACGGATACCCGCCTGCAGTGGGAAAAGTATCAGCTCTACCGCAAGTGCTTTCGGCAAATGGAAGACACCTGCCGGCAGCTGCTGCGGCTTTATATGCGGGGTACCGACATGAAAACCATCGCCCGTAAGATGGGCTTTGGCAGCGCCGGGTACGCTCGCAAACGGAAAATTATGTGTAAGGACAAGCTCGTCTCATTGGTGCAGAATGACGATTGCTACGAAAGATTAGGTGTCTGTGAGTAAGCGAGCCACCATAGAACGCATAGAGCAGTACCTGCGCGGAGAGCTAAACGAGCTAGACCGCGCCGTGCTG
>DMST01000272.1:6347-6502 GCA_003454975.1 Cytophagales bacterium
CCTGGAGGAGGCTATGGAACAGGACGCTGATCTGAAAGCGCTATTCGAGTTTCACCGCGATCTGCACCATGCGGTAAGCAACCCGAAGATTGACGCTTTTGAGGCGGCTGTAAAGAAAGCTGATGAACGCTACCACGCCCCCCCGGCCCCGCCGC
>DMST01000021.1 GCA_003454975.1 Cytophagales bacterium
CCGGCAATGCCCCTAGCCTGCTGCGGGCGGCATGGCAGTGGTATACTCGCCCCAAAATCGACCCCATGTCGATGACTACCACCAACCGGTCCCTGATGGCTTTCAACCTGATCTATCTCTTTGAGCGGGCACATCTGATGCACCAGTACCTGGGTGAGATTTCCGAAATGGGCATTGGAGCGCCACACGTAGGACATACTTTTCCTTTTGAAGAACTGCACGAAGCGGTGAGGCTATTCTCTACCGGGGCAACGGTGGGGAAGGTGGTAGTGGAGGTTTAGGAGTCTATTCCAGAAAGCTAATTGCGATTCAGAAATAACTTCCTCATCAACGCTGCAGGTAATAGGAAGGGTTGAGAATTTCTACACCTAGTTCATTTGTCCATCCATCAGTTATCCACTTGTCCTATTGGATTTATGCCCGGCGAGGTGAAATTCTCACCATGATATCCGAAACTGGCCGGTAGGTAAGGGTGGCTTGGCCTTTTACTGTATCGGTGAGCAATTCCAAATCAAAACGCTGAGCTACCACGGCCAGTATGAGCAGCATCTCGATGATGGCAAAGTGGTTGCCAATGCACTTGCGTGGCCCCGAGCCAAAGGGCAAGTAGGCCTTCGGGTGGATGTCATCCATTCGCTCGGGTGAGAAGCGGTCGGGATCAAAGGCGTTAGGATGCTCCCAGTACTTGGGGTGGCGGTGTAGGTGATAGAAAGGTAGGATGAGGTCTACTCCCTCAGGAATATCATAGCCGCCCAAATTGATGGACTCTAGTACGGTGCGTCCTACGGCCCAGGCGGGTGGGTTGAGCCGGAGAATCTCGTCGGCCACTTGGCGGGTGTACGACAGCTGAAATAACTGATCGAAGGAGGGAAGTTCCTGCCCAATTACCGCGTCTACTTCTTCCCGTAGCCGGGCAAAGGTTTCTGGCTGCTGAAGCAATGACATAATACCCCAACTCATGGCATTGGCAGAGGTCTCATGACCGGCAAGAAAGATGGTAAGCATTTCACTCTTCAGTGCTTCGTCATCCAGGGTTTCTCCGGTTTCTTCGTCTACTGAGGTCATCAACATCGCCATCAGATCATATCTGCCATCGTTGCCTTCCCTTCGTCGGGTGGCTATCATGGAATCAACCAATTGGTCGATGTAGTTTTTTTGCCGGTAGAATTCTTTGCGTCGGTTAGTGAAGCGTTCGGTGGCCCGTACGATTGGGTTCAGCGCCATTTGGATCAAAAAATTGAGAGAGCCATCCATGGCCTTGTGGATGGCTTGCGCATCACCCTTGATGCCTTCTCCCATCAGGGCCTGAGTGACTACGTGCAGGGTGAGCATGGTCATTTCGTGGTTCCAAACTACAGGTTGGGGCTGTTTCAGCATTCCATTTAGGTATTCATCTACTACCTTTCGCTTTTGCTCGTAAATAGTAGCCAGATACTTCTTATGAAATGCTGGTTGGGCAATGCGGCGGTGTTTCCGCCAGTGCTCTCCATCCGTACCGATCATGCCTTGCCCGGTAAGCAATGGCAATAGCTCTTTGTAGGTCTTACTCTTCTGAAATTTTTTCTTTTGGCGCACCAGCACCTCGTCTATCAAGTCAGGATCAATGACAACGTATCGGGTACGACCCGCCATGGCTAGCTTGAATACATCGCCGTGGATAGCCTGATACTTCGAAATAGTGCTCATGGCATCTTGAGCCATTTCCAGGGCTGTCTTGATCCAGAATCGGGAAGTGCTGGGTAGGGAACTCATGGTATTCGTCTTTATACCCTGAAGATATCAATCCCTGTTTTTGGTCCCAAAAATTGACCTTTCATCTTAATCGACTAAATGATTAGTTGATAATCCACTAAAGAATTAGTTGATTAACGAAAAAATTAATTGATCATGAAAAACATCATTCAAAACCTAATGCTCATAGGGATAGTAGCTCCTCTGGCTATGGCTTGTACCGAATCTGAGCTGAACATTGTGGATAAGCCGGAGGTAATGGCTGAGTTTCCGGGTGGCCATTCGGCCTTCATGCAGTATGTGAAGGAAAACTTGGAGTATCCTGCCGAAGCCCGAAAGGTGGGTATTCAGGGTAATGTATACATAAGCTTTTTGGTAACGGAGGATGGGCAAATTCGGGAGGCTCGTGTAGAGCGTGGTGTGAACGATTATTTGGATGAAGAAGCACTCCGGGTGATTGAGCAAATGGAGGACTGGGAACCGGCTGAGAATAACGGTGAGAAGGTAACCATGCGGATTTTGCTACCAATTAAGTTCCGGCTAGAAGGAGGAGAGGAGCTTTCTCTACCCAAAATGGGAACGGAGGATGTGTTTGAAATTGTAGAGGAGCCTCCACACTTTGGAGAAGGAAAAAATCAACTGTTCCGTTACCTGTTTGAGCACATCAAATACCCCGAATCGGCCGAAGAGGAGGGAATAGAAGGCCAGGTGATTGTGCAGTTTGTGGTGGATGCTGACGGTAAGGTAACTGAAGTGGAAATTGCGGAAGGGGAGTATGATGCACTCAATGCGGAGGCGAAACGGGTAGTACAGGAAATGCCGAGTTGGACTCCGGGCGTACAGCGCGGCCAGCGGGTGAAGGTACGTATGCAGGTACCCGTCTATTTCAAATTAGATTGATCCACGGAGTATCAATCAGCGAATTACCTTCTGAAGGTAGAGAGGCAGACTTCCCTACCTTCAGAAAGAATTTTAATGCTTATTTACTTTCCTCAATGTGGTACTTGAAGTATTCCCCTGAGCGTTCTGTGACCTTGCGTAACTCCTGAAAAGTACCCTCGGTGAATACCGAGGCGTCGTGGAAGTCTAGCGTAGCGGCTGCCGTGCGATAAAAGGAATCTTCGATGAGCATCACGCAGTTTTGCTCTAGTAAGAAGCTGTGGCTGAGCACACTGCTGATTTCAGCTCCTGACTGCGAGTCCAGGTTAAGGTCGAACCCACTGATTTCCTGTGTGACTACCGGCCGGGAGAAGTAGCCACCCTGGTAGGACACTGGCACACCGGCACTGCGTAAGGCAGTCCCCCAGCGTGATTCGGGTTTCCATTGGTTTTCTGAGATGGTACCGCCCGTTAGCCAATCGGCAAACTGGGCCAGTGGGTTGTTATCGATGTAGCTATTTACCTGATCAAACCCATTGATCTTGTTCGAAGAATTCTGCCTTCCGATGATTTCAGAAACCTGCGTGAGCCCCCGTAGATTATGCACTCCCTTGAATCCCTCGGTAGCCGTATTGTAGGCTCGGTATAAGGCTGGCGCTTGGTCATACCTTTCTTCAAAATCCTGCTGCCAGAGGTTGTCCGGAGTAGCGGCAAAGTTGCCCATCCGGTAGCCAGCTAGTACTTCGGATAGCATTCCCCGAACACCGTTTCGCCAGCCGTAGGCATCAAAGTCGCCGTCCTCAAAGAGGTTAATTAAGGTGGCAGATCCCAGGTAGATTCGAGTGAAGTACATCGCGGGGTGACGGTAGACTACTCCGTAGGTCCATAGTTGGGCTGTAAGCCGCAGTTCTACGAAACTGGTTTCCTTCACCACCTCCTCTCCACGAGTTCGCGTAAAGGTATACGGTTCAAAAACTCCTTCAACGTACAAAGTAACCTCCGCATCGGGGTTGTACCGAACGCCGCGGTCTCCCAAATACCGGATGATTTGTTTGATGAGGATGTCTTGTGAAGACTCCCCGGAAAGATACTCTTCCAGATTTACCCGGATGTCTACTTCAGTGATGCTTTCGATGACTTTGGCCAGGGGAGTAGCTTCACTATTCTCCATGTTGTAGTACCAGTTGTACACACTGGGATTGGCCCGTACGTTGGCCCTTTTGATGGCATTGATGCGGTTTTCTTCGTGCCGAGCCAGGAAACGCTCAATGGTTTCGTTTTCAGAAGGGCCCTGATAATAGGTGGTAAGTGCTCTTACTTCACCCAGATCGTTCTCCGCTTCGTACTTCGCCTGAATCTGTTCTCTATGATCAGCCAGTAGCTTGGCGTAGAAAGCTTGAAAAAACTTCCAGCCTTTGCTTACGGGTTCCTCATCGTATTTGTCTAGGTAATTCCTCTTGAACTCGGTAGCCCAGGATTTACTTTTGGGTACCGCCGTAAGGTCGTAAGTAAACGCCTGTAGCTTTCGGGTTTCCTCACGGACCAAATCGGCTAGCATGGTTTGAAAGCCCTCTTCTAGTCGGCTTTGTATAGTTTGCCAGCCCGACCGGCTGACCTTACGGATAAGGGCTGAATTTTGGGAAGGGAAGGAGGTAAACTCATTCAGGGACCTGTAGGTGGTGGGCAATCTCATGACCTCACTGGCCCGCTGCTCCAATTCCACATATGCAGCAGCACCTTCTTTAGCTTCAATGAGCGCCGTGAGTTCGCGGTCTTCTGCCACGAAAAAGTCGCTGTATTGGTGCTGCATTAGCTGTCGGTAACCCTGCAAATCCGCGTAGCTGAAGCTCCCTTGCTTATTCAGTGCTTTGATGGCAGCGGAGTATCGATCGTCTAGGCGATTGAGCGAGGTTTCCAATGACTGTGTAATGAGGATAAATTCTCCTTGGGGAGTTTCTTTGTAGAAGACGTATTCGGTCTCCTGTTGCTTGTTGAATTTCTTCAACCACCTGCCTTTTTGTCCTGGCCTTACGTCCCGGTATTTGACTTTCTTTTCCTTCACTATGTAGTAGCCCACGGCGAGCCCGGCGATGGCCCCAACACCCGTCACAATGTACGCGGTCAGTACCGAGTCTTCAATATCATCGATGGAAGCATCGCCCCACAGTACGGCGGCCAGGCCTGCAGCGGTACCT
>DMST01000200.1:0-2057 GCA_003454975.1 Cytophagales bacterium
TACGTCCAGCTTGAGCGCCTCGTTGAGGTAGGTTTCCGCTTCGTTGAGGCTATCCAGCTTCAAGTAGATATATCCCTTGTTGTTGGTGAGGTAGGGGTGGCGGGGCGAGTAGCGTAAGCCCTCGTTTACGGCCGCCAGGGCCGCTGCATAGCGCTCCTGCTCGGCATAGATGAGTGCCTGCACGTTGTAGGCATTGCCCTCCTTGTTATCCAGTGCCAAAGCTTTGCGTACCGCCATCATCGCCTCGCCGTTGCGCTGTAGGTAATAGAGCATATTCGCCTTGTTCGTCCACAGTTCGGCATTCGCCGAATCCTTCGCCAATGCCCGTTCAAAAGCTTCCAGCGAGGGCTGGTAGTCGTCTAGCTCGGCCAGGGCCAGACCGCGCAAGAAGTCCACCTGCAAAAAACCCGGGTCGCGCCTTTCCAGCGAGTCCCAGTCCACCAGCGCATTTTCGTATTGCCCGTACATCAGGAAGGCATGCCCACGGTTGTACCAAGTCTCAGACTGGTCCGGGGCCAGGTTGATCGCCATGGTATGGCTCTGGATCGCCTGCGGATACGCGGCCATCTCAAACTGGGCAATGCCTCGGTTGGTATAGGCCGCCGTAAAATTGGGATCGAGCATGATGGCCTCGTCGTAGTAGTCTATCGCCTTGGCAAAGTTACGCTCGTCCAGCTGCTCGTTACCCTTCAGCCAAAACCGCTGTGCTTTAGTCTCCTTATCATTCGCACCACACGCCGTCAATATCAACAGGGCAATGGCTACCCCCATACTCCATCGTACTCCCATACCTTTTTCCATATTGCCCGCAAAGGTACTATTCGGACGTACCTCTCCTACCCCTTTGATTGAAGATTTTCCACAGCCAAAACAGCGCAAAAACAATCGATTGAAATTGGATTTTCAACCCATAAACAACTCAAATGTTTAACGGCAATTCCACAATCGTCCCCGGTTCGCTGTCGTTCAGCTACACTTTCCCACGGTTCCGATAATAAATCGGCATGTTTTCCTTCTAGAATCTACTTTCCTACAAAAAAAACCTAGAAACCATGAAACATCGTTTCCCACTACTACTACTGATATTTTGCGCAGTAAGCATTACCCAATCCTTTGCGCAATACAATTTTCCCGACTGTGGTACCCCCTGGAACCCGGCCAACGCTCCCTTTAATACGGGGGATGTAGTATCCTACGAAGGCAACAATTATACCGCCAAGTACTATACTACCTCTACTCCCGGCAGCGGGGAGTGGACCAACAACGGCCCCTGCGGTGCAGACGCTGTAGGCCCGGACTACGCCGGTCCTCAGCGGGTGATTGGCTACCTGCCCACCTGGCAAGAGTCTTGGGACCGCGCCAATTTCAACCCCAACGCGGCCACGCACATCAACATCTCCTTCCTGGAGTTCATCCAGAACAACAACGACTACACTAGCGGCACCTTCTCTAGCGTAGCCTTCAAGCAGAAATCCGTGGATGATGTAGACAGCGTATTGTTTGAGTTGGGCATCCTGGATGAAGCCCACCAAGCGGGCGTAACGGTATCGGTAGCCTTGGGTGGCGCCATCGATTATTCGTTCCTGTGGCTGATGAACCAATACTACAACGACGACGCCAAGCTGGACGAGATTGCTGAGCTGATTAAGGCGTTCATCGTGGCGCGCAACCTGGACGGGGTAGACCTGGACATGGAGGCTTGGTGGCAAGACCCAGCGGTCAACAAGATGACCGACGAAGGCGGCCGTGTGCGCGGCGACCAATGGGGTGGCACGGATGCAGGACCTCACCCTGCAGGGTTGGGCTTAACACGTCTAGCGCAGAAGCTACGCGAGAAAATGCCGAATAAGCTCATCACCGCCGCGGTATTCGGTACCAGCTGGTACGGTAACAACTACGACGACGAGATGGTGCAGTATATGGACTGGCTGGGCCTGATGACCTACGACTTCACCGGCTCTTGGGATGCTTCGGCCGTAGGGCCACACTCTTCGCTCTACAAAGTACCCGGCGGGTACACGGGCCAGTCAGCCAACAACCCCATCTACTCGGCGGAG
>DMST01000200.1:2130-2761 GCA_003454975.1 Cytophagales bacterium
GGATGCCCTGGAATACTGGATGGGCTTTGCGGAGCCTGCCTGGAACCACGACGGCGGTTTCGCAGTGCCCAAGGCCAAACTAGCCATCGGGGTACCCTGCTACGGCTATGACATGGCCTTGCCCAAAACCAACGGCGGCAACGGCTTCGAGTTTGTGCCCTATAAAGACATTGTGGCCCAGTACCCGAATGCAGCCACCAGCTACGACCCCAACTTTGCCAGCCAGAAGGGCGGCTACATCGGTCAGGACGGCAAGAAGTTGTACTACAACACGCCTGAGCTGGCTGCTACCAAGATCAACTACACCCACGACTACGGTCACCAAGGGGTCATTGTGTGGGAAATGACCATGGATGCCCCTTACAACGGCGGTTCATCCATCATGAAAGCCATGATGGACGCCAAAGCCGCACAAGAAGGCGGTAACTCCAACCCCAGCGTTACTTTGAGTGCTCCTGTCTCGGCAGATCTGGGCACCTCGGTTACCTTCACTGCCAGCGCCTCCGATTCGGACGGTAGTGTCAGCCAGGTAGAGTTCTTCGTAAACGGTGCATCCGTGGGGGTAGACGCTTCCGCTCCCTACTCCGTTTCCTGGGTAGCCTCGCCCGCAGGCGTAGTTTCGGTGTCGGCG
>DMST01000200.1:2826-3436 GCA_003454975.1 Cytophagales bacterium
GCTACCGACAACGAGGGCGCTACCGGTAGCGCTTCGCGTTCGCTGGAAGTAATTGACGACGTTATCATTATCGATCCCATCGTGGTCAACGTATCTGCTCCCGCTACTGCCCTCACCGGCGAAACCGTAGCCATCAGTGCTACCGCCTCAGGCGGCGACGGGGGCATCGCCCAGGTAGAGTTTTTCGTAGATGGCGCTTCGGTAGGTACCGACAACAGCGCCCCCTATGGCGCCAGCTGGGTAGCTACCGTAGGTATCCACAGCATCACGGCCGTAGCTACAGACGGTGCCAGCTCCTCGGCTACATCCAACCCAGTATCCATCACCGTAGACGAAATCATCGATCCCCTCCTCCCGCCTACCATTTCCCTTTCGGGTCCCACTTCGGGTACCGAGGGCGATGTACTCACGTACACTGCTACCGTAGCGGATGCTGACGGCACGGTGGTAAGTGTGGAGTTCTTCCTGAACGGAACTTCGCTCGGCACCGACAATTCAGCTCCTTTCAGCCTGGACTGGACGGCCGTGCAAGGCAACCAGTCCATCACCGCTAAGGCTACGGACAACGACAACTTGTCTTCAACTTCCGGGGCCGTACTGACTCAGGTGC
>DMST01000200.1:3490-5661 GCA_003454975.1 Cytophagales bacterium
GAGCGGTACCGGCGGTGGCGCTTGCGACGGCGTAGCTGGGCACGTACCCGGCCAGATATATTTGGGCGGAGATCAAGTGGTGGCGGTAGATCCTGCAACTGGCCAAAGCGCCTTGTTCGAGGCCAAATGGTGGACAAACACCGCCCCTGGCGACGACACCTGGCAGTACATTTCGGCTTGCTCCGGAGATGGCAACACTGGCGGCTGCGGCGGCGTAGAAGACTACCGTCCGGGCACAGCCTATACTGGCGGGCAGCAAGTAGCCTACCAAGGCAACATCTACTCCGCCAAGTGGTGGACCAACACCACACCCGGCTCTGACAACACCTGGAACCTGGACGGCCCTTGCCCTCAGGCTCGGAGCGGCATGGAGGCTTCAAATATGGCCGCCATCACCGAGTTGGAGCTCTATCCTAATCCTGCTACTCAGCAGGTCAACTTCTCCTTCTTCCTGGCAGAAGGTGGGCAGCTGCGTGTAACCTTGCTCAACCTGCAGGGCCAGCAGCTAGGTACCCTAAAGGACGGCTACATGGCTCAGGGACACCACCGGGTACAGTTCTCCATTGCCAAGCTGCCCGCGGGTGCGTACCTCATCCAAGTAGAGGAGGGCAGCACTCGCCAGATCAAGCGACTCTTTAAGCAGTAACCCAAACGTAGGACGTATGCCGGGCTTTGGCCCGGGCTCGTCTCAGCGAATTCGCCCTACGTTTCGTTCCAAACAAGGCGGCTCCTCGGGGCCGCCTTTCATGTTGACGTTGGGGAATAAGAAATACGGTTTGGGTGAAATGACTTGCCAGCCGAAGAGCCGTTGCCGTGGATGGATCATCGAGGTCCGCCAGCTTGGTTCCAATTTCATATTAAGCGCTGCGCGCTCATCGGGCAAGACGGAGAGAATCTGTGTCGAGCGTCCAGCTAGGCCCCCCCGGGACCACCAAAAGCTTGAAGCTTTCATCTACCCAGCCAATAGAATGCTGGCAACTGCCCCTCAAATTTTGCAACATTCCAGGATTAGACTGTACGGTTTTGTGTTCGGTAATGTACACTTCCGTACACTTATTCGCGAACACCCACCTCCTTTAAACACACAAAATCCTTATAATCAGCATTTTAATATTTTTGGCACGGCAATAGTAATACCAGTGGCATAAGGTCAAAAACACAAAACTACGACAAATGAAAAAGGTATTTATTCTCTTCGCTCTGGTAGGATTCGCCACCACTTCTTTCGCTACTACTACCGCCAAAAATAATGACACAAAGGATGCTGAGGCCCACGTACAAGCCCGCCGCTCCGTGATGGAAGTAGCCGAATTGATGGGCACCGAAGAGGCTGAGATCCAGCACTTTTTCGGCATGGAACAAGAAATGCAAACCGTAAAAGTATACAACGCTCAGTACGAGCTAGTAGCCGAAGGCACCGTGGACTTTGCAGGAATGGCGCAGGACACCGAATTGGCCGAGGCCCTCAACAACGCCAGCCGCCTGATGACCATCGGCGATACCCACATTTACCGCACCGACAACTAAGAAACTCCCCCGCTTCTAGCCAAGGCAAGGGACTCAGCCGCTACTATTTTCATAGCTCTCGCAACAACGCAAAAGCCCTCTTCGGAGGGCTTTTTGTATTTCATGGAGTGGGATGAAAAACGGACCAAGCAAGATTTCTGGGGACAGAACTAGGATAAGAAATGAATGCCGCAGTAGCCAAGGTGCTTAACTCGAATCTTTAATGCAATACTTTTATTATTAAGTAATTGGATTTCAGCGTTTTATAGTGCTTCTGAATTCTACGCCAGGGAGTCTGCTATGGTATGGGTAAAGCCTTCTGAACTAGGTGCCCATAACTTTCTTGCTTGATCCTGAAAAACGACCTCCCTCTGCTGCGTTGGAAAGTACACCCAACTATGCCGTGCCTAAAGTGTAGGACTGTAATGGGCTTTGTCAAACTTCCAGCCTGACACTATGCAGGGCAATTGCGTGTTGATTTTTCCTTCACAACGCACGATAAACAACCTACCTCCTTATAAATCAACGATTTACCTTAATAGGCGCGATGGCCCGGCTCAATAGCGGGGCGAGCGTAGGCTTGTGGGGGGAAGCATTATTGAGCCTAGGGTTTTTCTTTGCTTCGTTTCTTTTTGGCCAATGCAAAAAGAAATGAAGGACCAGCC
>DMST01000396.1:0-917 GCA_003454975.1 Cytophagales bacterium
CGGCGGCTCCCTGCCAGCCACTCAAGTAAATGGCTTTCAGGCCAGCTTGCACCTGTTGTACTGCCTGGTTGCCCGTAAGAGCGCCCAGGGCCGCTACGTATTCTTCCGAGTGGAGTAAATCCCACAGGCGCTTTGCGCCCAGGCGGGCAATGCTGTGGTCTATTTGGTAGCTACCGCGCAATTTGATGACCTCGAACGCCGCGTACGGTCTTTCGACCCCTTTCCAGCGAGGGTTGGTGGTCCAGTCGGTAATAAGGTTATGAATTTGATCTTGATGTGTCATGTTTTCAAAAAGTTTGGGGGTGTGTGAAAGGGGAATTAGGATAGGCGCTCGTACGCCGGTAGGGTGAGGAACTCTGCGAATATTTCGGAAGTCACCAAAGAATCGAACAGCTCGATAGCCGTAGCAAACGCCGGATCAGCAAAGGTGGCTTCACCCACAATGGCTTTGATTTTGTTGGTTTCTTCTTCCAGGAAGGTCCGGTACAGCCTTGGAGTAAATTCCCGGCCGTCCTGCAGGGTAAGTCCTTCGCGGTGTAGCCATTGCCAGATCTGGGCGCGGCTTATTTCTGCTGTCGCGGCATCTTCCATCAGATTATATAATGCCGCTGCTCCTGTACCGCGTAGCCAGGAAGCGATATATAGGATGCCCACATTGATGTTCATCCGGGCACCTGCCTCGGTAATGGCGCCCCCCTCAATCTTAAAATTGAGCAGGTTGGTCACCAACTCTTCCGGGTTGCCCAGCATCACCTTCTTTTGATGCGCATGGTCGCCCATAATTTTGGCAAACTCTTCTTGGGCAATGTCCACTAATGCGGGATGGGCTACCCAAGTGCCGTCGAAACCTGACTCGGCCTCCAGTTTTTTGTCAGCTTGTACTTTGCTGAAAGCCAGAGTGTTGGCTTCGGCATCCC
>DMST01000396.1:949-3329 GCA_003454975.1 Cytophagales bacterium
TCGGGATGAATGCGGCCATGCCACCGATGGCGTGAGCGCCCCGTTTGTGGCAGGTGTATACCAGCATTTGGGCGTAGGCCCGCATGAAAGGCACGGTCATGGTTACCTGGCTGCGGTCGGGCAGTAGGCAGCTTTCCGCATCGCGGAATTTCTTGATAGCGCTGAATATGTAATCCCAGCGGCCGGCGTTGAGCCCGGCCATGTGGTGGCGCAGCTCATAAATAATCTCCTCCATCTCAAACGCCGCCAAAATGGTCTCAATCAGCACCGTCACTTTTATGGTGCCTGCGGGGATGTCCATCGCCATTTGCGATTTACAGAATACCTCGTTCCACAAGCGGGCCTCTTCGTGGCTCTCTAGCTTGGGTAAGTAGAAATAAGGGCCGCTATTCCGGTCGAGCAATGCGTGGGCATTGTGGAAGAAATACAGGCCAAAATCGAAGAGGGAGGCACTAATGGGTTCCCCATCAATCAGTAGGTGCTTTTCTACCAGATGCCAACCCCGGGGGCGGACCTTCAGCACGGCCGTGTCTTCGTTTAGGGAGTATTGCTTGCCATTGGGTGCGATGAAGTCGATCTGTCTGCGGATGGCATCGTACAGGTTGATCTGCCCTTCAATGGTATTCTGCCACGTAGGGGAGGTAGCATCTTCGAAATCGGCCATGAACACCTGCGCTCCGGAGTTGAGCGCGTTGATGATCATCTTCCGATCTACCGGTCCGGTAATTTCAGTTCTGCGGTATTGCAAGTCGTGGGGTATGGGTGCCACCTGCCAATCCGAAGTACGGACGTAGGCCGTCTCTTCCAGCAGGGAGGGCATTTTCCCTGCTTTGATCGCCACCTGGCGTGATGCGCGCTGGGCCAGTAGTTCTTTCCTTTTGCTGTTGAACTGCCGATGCAAACCCCGCAAAAAGGTAAGGGCTTCGGGAGTTAGTAACTGTTCTTGCCTTTCTGAAAGGCTCGGTAAAACGGTTACTCCCTCCACTTGTGGGGAGATTAAAGCTTCCATATTTGTGTCTTTCAATCGTTTGCAATTGATATGAACAAATGTAAAAAGCGAAAATCAATAATCAAGCGAAATTTCGCTAAAAATTATTTTTTCGCATCAAAACGCGCTGGAATTGCGGTTTTGTTGGGTTGTTGACCTTATCTGGGCAGCGAGCAACTATTAGTAAGTGTTGGGTGTTGGGTAGTAGGAGGACGGTAGTCGCTACCTTCTTAGTGCTAGTATTTTTTCACCTCCAGAAATGATGACACCTATGGAGTCCACACCGAACTTGACTTTAGAATTGAAAACCCAAGTGATTCTAGCCCTCATGCAGCAAGCTGAGCGGGAGATCTCAGAATTGAGTACTGATGAGAAGGAGCGGCTGAAGGCTATTGACCCTGACGATGAGGATACACACCACGCGTACGAGAGTACCAAGGAGGAACTGGTAGGGGAGATCACACGAGAGAATGCCACCATAGAACATGCCGAGGAACGGCTAGCCAAGCTACGGGCTATGCCCGCAAAGCGGGCCTTGGATGAGGTGGGCCCGGGGGCCTTGGTACGGATGAATACCGGTTGCTTTTTGGTGGGGGTTAGTTTTTCGCCCTCGCAGGTTGCCGGGGAGACGGTAACCGGAATTACGATTGATTCACCCATCTATGAAAAGATGCAGGGCCTGAAGGTAGGAGCGGAGTTTCACCTCACTGGAGGTAAGCAGGAGTTTGTGATTTTGGGCGTGGTGTGATTGATTGAAGGTTGGCACCTTCGCCTGTAATCCGCGTGAGGGATACTGGCTCTGTTTGAGCTCATGGCGCATCGGTGGTTTCAGGTCCGAGCCCCGGTAACCAAGTCGACTATTAGGATAGGGTTTCGGTATTTCTAGCATCGGGCCTACCGATGTGGTATAGCGAGTGCCTGTAGCCCGGCCCCGTGCCCCAAGGCCGCGGTAGCGGACGACGGTGCGGGGACACGCCCTCCATTTTTATGCTGAATGACCTGTAGATGCAAAAAATCCTGCCAGCCAAGGGCTAGCAGGATTTCCTTGATGCATATATGAAGAGGTTCTTTGATTATTGCACGTTCAAGGTGGTCTGGAAGCTATTGCCACGGGCGTCCATAGTTTTCACAATGTATAGCCCTGTTTCCCAGGTGTCTACGTTCAGGTTCCATTGGGCTCGCTGGCTTTGTACCACGGTGGTAGTGCCGAATACCTGCTGTCCTTGTAGATTGATGACTTGTAATGAAACCTCACCGGCCTCTTTTACGGGCAGGCTCAAGGTTACTTCTCCCTGAACAGGGTTAGGATAGGCGCTAAGCTCTACTTGTACCGGAGCGGTGGTTTCATCTTGCCCGTTGGCGGCTACTACTGTAAACGAACCACGGCCGGCG
>DMST01000396.1:3380-10526 GCA_003454975.1 Cytophagales bacterium
CGCTACGGTAAAGCCTTTGCTCTCGCTGCTGCCAAAGCTGCCTCCGCTGGTTAGGGTGGTGCTACCGTTTTTCACGGTATAGCTGCCATTGCCGTAGCTACAGCAGATGCCGTCGCCGTACTCGTCGTTGATCACAAAAGTATAGCTGCCTGTGGCCAGGGTGTACGTTTTGTTGAAAGTGCTATTGGCTGTGCTGTAGGGGCCACCACCACCAACGGTCTGTCCGCTGCGGTTGCGAATTTGCCAGGTGGTTTCGCTCGGGTAGTTGTCTGTTCTGATGGTTACCGTAATGTCAGCAGAAGAGGAACCGCCACCGCCACCGCTGGAGCCGCTGCCCACGGTGAAGGTTTTGGTTTGTGAGCTACTGAAGCTACCCCCACTAGTCAAGGTAGTGCTGCCTTCTTTCCAGGTGAAAGAGCCGTTGCCGTAGCTACAGCAAATACCATCGCCGTAGCTATCGGTAATGGTAAAGGTGTAGGTGCCGTCAGCCAAGCTGTAGGTATTGTTGTGGGTGGTATTGGCGGCCGTGTAATTGCTGCGTGAGGCCACGGTGGTACCGCTGCTGTTCTTCAGAGTCCAGGCGGTCTCGGTAGGATATTGATCGGTAACCAATGTTATGGTAACCGAGTTAGTGCCGGTGCCACCGCCACCACCTCCGCCGCCAGGAGTGCCGTCACCCCAGATGTAGTCTACAAACTCCGGGCGATCGATGAAGGGGTTGCGGTTGTTCTGATAGCTGTAAATAGCATCGTTACGGTTGCGCTCCGTTTGGTCTACGGGGTCTTGCTCGTGCCATTGCAACAGCAAATCCAGGCTGGCATGAAAGGGTGTTTTGTCGGTATTGCCGGTGATGGTATTGTTCAGCTCCAGGTCCGGTTCGCCGCTGCCGCCTTCGTAGCGTACCGCCATATAGAACATCATGCGGGCAACATCTCCTTTTACTGCATCGCGGGGCTCCCATACCCACGAAGAGGTATTGGTTTTGGACTGTGTGGGACCGCTGTAGTTACCCGAACCGTCCGTATAGAACTGATTACCGGAACCGAAGTGGCGGTTGTTTCGGGCTGAGTTTGTAGATACATCCTCAGCACGTAGGTGATGTAAATCCGTACCGGCGCCCATGCTTGTGCCAAAATCACCCCGGCTTTTGGCCCAAACGTGCTCTCGGTTCCAGCCAGCACCCCCGGCGTATTCGGCTGCGGCATTCATGGAGAAGCCCGAGTACAAGCCAATCACATTGGAAGAGTTGTTGGGGTCACGGTCGGTGACCTTCAAGGCATCCCAGCAGGCAGAGTAGGAGATTTCGTTGTGTCCGTCGATGATGCCGTGCAAGGCAGACTTAAGCGTGGAGCCTGATTTGCCTTCAGCACTGTTGTAATAGCCTGAGGGTTGGGCCAAGGCAATAGAAGCCATTAGCACCCCCAGGGCAAGGGTAATTACTCGTTTCATAATCCGAAAAAGGTTTTAGTTAGTGCTGTAAAACTACTTGGGGGAAGTAGGGGCGGGCTAGTACACTTTGGGCTTCAGAAGAAAGTAGGTTGTAATCAGACGATGGGTGTTAATCGAAGGAAACGGTGGTTTTATCGATGGTTTTGATGGCTTTATTGTTGATGATTACCTCGTGTAATTGAGGTTAAGTTGTTGTAATTCAGTTGCTTATTGGGGGTTTACTACACTTTGGCTGCTAAAGTAAATTTTGTCTTTATTGTATTAACAATTCCTTCACATGGCGTGCTTCGGGTGGCCATCCTTTTTGGGTTCTGCTAGCCGGTAGTATCTAAGGGTGCGGTGGAGCCTTTATTCCACAGAAATGAGCCCTTTCTTTATCCCGTATACCACCAGGCTCACCCGGGATTTTAGTTTTAGCTTTTCAAACAGCTGATCTCGGTAGCCTTCCACGGTACGCGGAGAAACACACATTTGATCGGCTATTTCTTTGTAGGTCATGTCGGTGGCCGCCAAACGGAGAAACTCCATCTCCCGTTCGTTCATGGCAGGTGTGTTGTTGTCGAGGTGGTTTCCTGTTACCCGTTGGGCCATGGCGTGGGCCACCCAGTCTGGGTAGTAGTAGCCCTTCTCCAGAATAGTGAGCAATGCCTGCTTCAGCTCTGCTGGGTTCACATTTTTTAGCAGGTATCCTTGGGCTCCTTTTCGCATGATCTTGATGAGTGCCTCTTCGTCCTCTTGTACGCTCAGCACCAGTATGTGTACCTCAGGATGATGTTCCTTCAGCCAAGCGGCGGTTTCGTACCCGTTCATCTCAGGCATGTTAATATCCAGCAGCACGATGTCAGGTATGTTTCCAGGTTCGGCCAACTTTTCCTGGAGCTGCCGGCCATTCTCCACCTCATACAGCACCGTGAACTCACCAAAGCGTTCGATAATGCCAGCCAGTGCCTTGGCCACCAATACATGATCGTCAACGAGGGCTATTCGGGGTTTCATAGGTGAGTAGGGGTAAGCGGAACGAGTAGTGTTAACTGGGTGCCTCGGCCAGGCTGGCTGGTTAAGGTGTAGTCTGCGCCAATGATTTCGGCCCGCTGTCGCATATTCAGCAGACCTATGCCGGCATCTTCCGGTAGCTGATCGGGGTCAAAACCCACACCATCATCGGCAATGGTTACCTTGAGCCCTTCCGCGGCATCTTTTAGCTGTAGGGTAAGGCGTTGGCATCTAGCGTGTTTCAGGCTGTTTTGGGTGAACTCCTGGACGATGCGGAGTACAAAGCTATTGACCTCGAAGGAACTCATAAAGGGTTCGGCTTCATCTTGAAATTCCAGGGTGCAGTGCTGGGTAGATTGCAGCTTGCCAAATTCTTTTTCCAGCAGCTGATTGAGTGCTCCCTGCGGCTGCATGCGTCCGTGGATTAAGCTGCTGGACAGACTCCGTAGGTCGGTAAGCGATTCGTCTATCAGCTGGCCTACTTCTGTCACGGCCGGATCCGGGTCGCCTTCCAGTGGTTGCAGCTGGTGGTTGTTTAGGGAAGCCAGGGTGAGCTTATGGCCTACGTTGTCATGTATCTCCCGGCCAATATACTGCATGGTTTGTTCTTGTATTTCTAGCTGGCTGCGCAGGAGCTCTTTCTCAAAATGCTCATTGATGGTTTCGATTTCCCGTTGGTGCTCGATCCGCCGACGCCGATAAATGAGCATCACCCCGAAAACAATGAGGGTGAATAGCATGAGAAGCACCATGAAGGTGGCAATCAGAATGAAACCTTCGTTACTCGCATCCATACAAAACAGACAGTGTAAACGGTGTAGAGGAGGTAATTTAGTATGCTCATTACATTATTTAGCACCATGGCCAAATCAGGCCTGCCCATGTTGAAGTATACCCAATTGCCCATTACAAAGTAAGGGGCGGTTCCTACCATGAAAAACAACAGAAAGAACAGGAGGTAAAAGTAAGGGTGTTTTAAGAAGTTGAGGTTGGTGGGGCTTTTTAACATCTCATAGAAGGCCAAAAATACGCCGCTCACAATCATGAGGGTGCCGGCTGCGTGGGAGATCACGTTGTATTGTTGGGTATGCAGGTATTCGGGCAAGGAAAACGTGGTTATGAGCAGAAAGACTATGATTAGCCCGCCTAATGCCCTGCGGTTATTTAGGTTTTGTATGATTCTGTACAGCATGATTCCATACAGGAGCCACTGCAAGGGTGCGAAGAAGTTATACAGGGTGCTGTTGTTTTGACCCGGATTGACCTGGAACTGAATGGTTTGGTATAGTTCTACCCCTACAATAAGCAGGAGTAGAACAAATAGGATCCGCATGGGTGATTGCTTCCAAAGCACCGGTAAGGCTACGATGGCGGCGGCCAGGGAGGCAATCTCGAACCAGGTAATGTAATGGAACATCATATGTACTATTCCTTGCTAAGATAACTGGCGGCATCAAATAGTTCGTCAGATAGGCCGATAGGCGAGGGTGGAGGCCCGCAAGAAGGAGGACACAGATGGCCCAGGTTGAATAAATCAGGAGATAGAATGCTCACGGGGACTTCCTCGGAACCTGGCTTAAGGTCCTCCTTTTCAATGATTTGACTCAAGGCATCTCCTGAAAGCATGTCGAACATCACCCATCCAGAATCTGTATTTACGGTTGGTACTCCGTACAAGGTATGTAACCCACGGTAGTCGGGGCCACCGGCTTGGTAATGAGCCTTGGTATTGTCATAGAGGGCGTAGGTCCAGGTAATTTTTATTTGTTGGTCATCCGTGATTTTCTTGGTGGCAGCGGCCTGCTCTATATCAGCAATAAAATTCTTGAGCCGGTGGAGCGAGAAGGTACAACTGCGTACGGGTTCCCGACCGGCCACAAAGTTACGGAGTGAGGTGCCCGCATAGTTCTGAAAATTTCGGTCGTTCCCCTCTTTTACTATGGCATTCAGTTCGTTTTGGATTCCTGCCACTGCTTCGGTCCCGTACCGGCTCACGTCCCGCATATATTGGTTAAGTGTGATGTACTGAATGGTAGTATCGTGGAAGGGAATTTCATTTGGCCCTTGGCCTTTTGCAGGGCTGAAAACCAGCGTATTGGTTAGCGCTACAGGTTCTAGGTAGCTAGCCGTTTTGAACCGGTCGTCTGACTGTTAGATTGGCGAAGGGGGAGGCCCGCAAGAGGGGGGGCAGAGATGACCTAGGTTGAAGGGATCAGGAGGAAGAATGCCGATAGAGAATTCCTCTGTTTTTAAACTAAACTGCTCTCTTTTTATGATTTCGCTGAGGATATTTCCGGTGGCTGCATCAATCATAATGCGACCAGAATCAGTATCGATACTAGCTACCCCGTATAGGGTGTGCAATCCACGGTAATCCGCCTCCTTGGAAACGTGATCTTGGGTATTGTCATAAATCGCGTAAGTCCAGGTGATGCCGGTGCGCTCATCGTCCACCTCGTAGCGTTTGGTTGCTGCCTCAATGTCTCCAATGAAGTTCTTGAGTCGGTGAAGCGAAAAGCTACAACTGCGTACGGGTTCGCGCGTAGACAGAAAATCCTCGCCAGACATTTCAGTATAGGAAATAAATGCTTCTTGGTCTGCTCTTTTTATGGTGCCTACCATCCGTTGACGAATCCCCTCGGTGGCTTCTCGTCTGTACCGACTCACGTCCCGCATGTATTGGTTGAGGGTGATGTACTGGATAATGGTATCGTTGAAGGGGAGTTTCCCAATTAGTTTTTGGGAGCCCCCTCCGGCAGGCGGAGGTTGGACTGAAGAACCCGAAGGTGTGTCGCAAGACCAGACAAGAAATAATGTAAACAAAAGACAACCTAGGCTGAAATGTCGACTCTTCATGGATAAATTATATTTTAGTTGATGGTAGATTCATTTCTCGAAAGGTACACCTGCCATCGTATAAGTCAAGGTGTTTTCAGGATTGCCTCCAGTCAGCGAAGCTCATGGTCTACTGCAGAATCTTAGTTTCTGTTGTAAAAACGGGGTTTTTACTCGGTTACCGTTTTTTAACCCAAATTAAAAGGGGGATTTACCCCAGCCACTTCAGGGGGTTTGTTTTCAAGGGTTATTCTCAAGAAAGCGTGATTTGTGATCATGTTAAAATTAAAGATCAACGTATCATGCAGTACACTCAATTACCCAGACGAGGGATTATACTTTTTTCAATTCTGCTAGCCCTGGTTTCGGGCAGTTGTGATGTGGTAAGCAATCTCAGCGACCTAAGCGCCAACGCAGGTAGCGACCAAACGGTGTTGTTGGGCGAAACTGTTCAGCTGGACGGAAGTGGGAGCATAGACTTGCTAGGTGGTAGCTCTTTCACATACGCCTGGAGCTTCACCTCTACACCCAGCGGTAGTGCTGTCACTATTAGCAGTGCAGACCAATCAGGAGCTACTTTTACTCCTGATGAAGTAGGTACTTACTTAGTACAGTTGACCATTTCGAATGGGGACGAATCAGACACCGATGAGGTTACCATCACCGTAGAGGAAGATCCTAATAACCCTACGGACCCTCCCTTCCCGCTAGAGGGCAGCATCACAGAGAGTCGAACGCTGGCCAAAGTGGCCGATTCGGGCCCTGATTACGTGATCAATTCCTTTCTATCCATAGAGGCAGATGTGACCATCGAACCGGGCGTTATCATTCAGCTGGGCGAGCGTGCAGGCATCCTTATTACGGATGTAGGCTCACTGACAGCAGAAGGTACGGCCGATAATGTCATCACCTTCACCGGGGCCACCCAGTCCGCCGGATATTGGGGTGCGATCTCCTTTGGTTCCAATACCAGTGCCAACCGGTTGAGCCATGTCGTGATAGAATATGGGGGTGCCGATGGTATTTCCTTTATTACCGAAGATGCGTCCGTTATTCTGCTAGGTAATGCGCGCCTTTCTCTGGAGGACGTAATAGTGCGTAACTCAGGTTCTTATGGATTGAATCTCAGCAATAGCGCCGCCAGTGTTACTCTCAGTGGCACCAATACCTTTACCCTGAATGATACCCCCATATTATCTACCATGCAGCAGCTGGGTAGCTTGTCAAGTGCAGATAGCTATTCAGGTAACACCCATGATTTTGTAGAAGTAATCAACGACGGAGCGGTTGATAGTGATGCTACCTGGCCAGCCTTGGATGTGCCCTATATGATGCCTGGTAATGTGGCCGTACTGGACGCTGACGTTGTCCTTTCTGCCGGCAGTGAGTTTGTTTTTGCGGCCGACGGTGGAGTGAGTATCACCCAAAATGGCTCCTTGAATGCAGTAGGTACTTCTACAAACGCTATTATTTTCCGGGGTGAGAATGACGAAAGAGGTTTCTGGCGTGGTTTGGAATACAATAGTAACAACACGGATAACCGACTAGAATGGGTAGAAGTGAAAAACGGTGGTAGTAGGGGTTTTGATGGTGCTGATTTGCGTACCAATATCATTATTCAAGGATCTGCCCGGTTAGAAATGGTATCCGTAACTACCTCAAAGTGTTCAGGGTATGGACTGTACTTGCGTGATGCAGATGTGCGGGTCCCCACCTTTTCGCTCAATGTAGCTTTCGAAAACGAAGCACCTATCTACTGCTGGCCTCAGCACTACGGCTACTTCGATACCGACTCGGACCTGGTAGGCAATGATGATGACTACATCGACAGCCAGGCCGCCTCGGCGTCCGTAACGGCAGCTGCCACTT
>DMST01000396.1:10635-31008 GCA_003454975.1 Cytophagales bacterium
GGCTGGAGCCGAGTTCTGGGGTCAGCCCCTCTCAGGTATTTCCGTAGACAACGGAGGCTCGCTGAATGCGACAGGAACCGCCACCACAGGCATCACCTTCCGAGGCGAGCAAGATGTAGTGGGCTACTGGCGCGGACTCCAGTACAGATCCAATAATGCAAACAATGTACTCGACTACGTTACGCTAGCCAACGGCGGTACACGTGGTTTCGACGGTGGCGATCGCCGGGCTAACTTGGAGATACTACCTACCGCCATGGCCACTATTACCAATTCTACTGTGCGCGATAGCGGAGGGTTTGGAATCCGAATATTAGAAGAGGGTAACCTTACCCAAAGCAACAATACTTTCTCTGGAAATACGAGTACAGGCAACACCGCCAATGGCGGAATAGAAGACGATAATATTTAGTAATTGGTGAAACTTGGTTGGATAAAAGCGGCCTCCTTTTGGGGGCCGTTTTTTTATCTAGATAGTGGAAAAAGCTGAGGTTTGATGGGGAATTTTAGCCTATACGTCAGCATTTGCTTAGGGTTTGGTCCGTATGCAAACGTAAGTGAACTAAAAAGGAGGGTTTTGGTTTTTGGGCGAATGAGAATTATCTATTTTGCCCTTTATGAGCCTTCGCATACAGACTTTGCTGGTTGGTTTGGTATGGGCAAGTACCTTCTCTACAGTATTTGCCCAGGCAGGATCGGAAAATCCAGACTCTACGCTGCCCGGTTGGCTCCAAAATCCTACCTACAAAGTCAGGAACCTATCCACTGATGATGGCCTGCCAAACAATACCTTTCTAACGGGCTTGCAAGCCTCTGACGGCTACCTTTGGTTTGGTGGTTACGGAGGCTTAGTTCGGTTCGACGGAGTTCACTTTGATGTGTTCAATGAATCTACCGAGCCGCTGATGGACAACGATGGAGTTTATGCGCTCCATGAAGATTCTAAAAGTCGACTTTGGATTGGTACACAAGGTGGTGGTTGTTTGGTGTATGATGGTGGTAGTTTTCAAAATCTGATTTCGGATAGTACCTGGGACAAAGTGAACTTTTATGCCATCACGGGTGATAACCAGGATGGGCTATGGTTTGCTACCGAACGGGGTATTTTATATTACTACGCTGGTCAAATTACCACCTTTCCAGCCCTGGATTTCTTCGCTTCCATCAACCTGTCCGAAACTCGCCTTACCGTAGATGCTAAAGACAATCTCTGGATTGGAACCAATGGCAATGGCCTGTTTCGGTACGATGGTACGGTGCTACACACCTTTAGCGATAGCGTGATCCCCGATCCCCGCATTTATGCCTTGCTTACCACCGAGGAGGGTACGGTGTGGGCCACATCACAGAACGAAATTCATGCCTTCAATACCCAAGGGGCCCTTATTGAAACCATTGCCGAGGAAGAAGGGCAGCCTACCATAATGAGGGGAATTAGGGTAGGGGAGTCCGGTGACTTATGGTTGGGGGGGCTTGACGGTGTAAGCCGCAGATACCGAGGACAATGGAGAAGAGTGGTGAATCAAAAAGGGAAATACCTGCATCAGGTTTCCAATATGTTCTTCGATCACCAAGGCAGTCTTTGGGCTACTACTTTCAATACTGGTATTTGGCAGATAGCCCCTAGTAAGTTTATCAACTACCCTTTCCTTAGCACCGTTCCCAGTGGCGATGTCATGACGGTGATGCCTTTCCAGGATAGCGTCTTGTTTGGTGCAGAGAAAGGGCTGTGGCGACTGGATGCAGAGGGAGTACACCATCTTGAAGATACCCAAGAGTACATGATCAAATTCCTGTTTCAAGATGCCCAAGACCAGCTGCTGTTGGGTACCTATGACGGGTTGTACTTGTACCAGGAGGGTGCCGTAAGAGAGATTGGTCCAGAGTTGGGATTGGGCGATGGGCGAATCCGGGATATGTTGATTCGGGATGGCGAAACGTGGATTGGGACGCGTAGCGGTTTGTATGTATGGGATGGGGATTCGGTAAGGATACCAGATTTTCTTCAACCCCTGGCCAAAACCTTTGTGCTCTCTATAATGGAGGATGCCACGGGCAATGTTTGGATCAGTGCTAATAGCCAAGGCTTGTTCCGGTGGGATGGTCAGCGTTTGGAACAGTTCACCTACGCCGATGGCTTAGGGAGTGAGGTCATCTTTCGGATGATACAGGATAAATCAGGGGCCATTTGGATGGGCACCTCTGACGGGCTTACCCGGTATCTGAACGGAGAGTTTACCAATCTTGGACTAGAACATGGTTTCCCGGAAGAAATTGTTTTTCAACCGACTCTTGATGCCGAGGACCGGCTATGGCTCATCGGGCAGTTTCACGTATGGGGAGCGGATATTGATAAGTTTAACCAGGTGGCTGATGGTAAATCACTGTCACTTAGTGGTTTAACGATTCTTAATAGAACTGATGGTTTGCTAAGTGGGGAGACCTCAGGCGTGGCCCAGGTGGCCTGGGACGATCATCATCACTTATATGTAGGTACTCCTTTGGGAGTGTCCATTCTGGATGTGAACCAGACCTTTGAGCAGCCCACCCCGCAAGTACTTTTGGATAGGGTGGTATGCGAGTTGGAAACGCACTATGGGTCATCGGTAGACCTGCCCCCCGGCAACCGGCGAATGGATATTTATTACACAGCCATTGATTACCTGGGGGCCCAAGCTCTTCGGTTTCGGTATCGGCTCGATGGTTTTGATAACTATTGGCAGGAAGTAGGAGACGAGCGAATTGCCAAGTACACCAACTTGCCCCCGGGAGACTATACTTTTCAACTGCAAGTGCTGAAGAAGGACCTCACCTGGACGGAGCCTATCACTTTATTGTCTGTTTATCAAGAACCCTTCTTCTACCAGACCAATATTTTCATTTTGCTGGTGGGGTTGGCGGTTATTGCTATTTTTTATAGTGCCTACATTACCAGAATCCGCATTTTGCGGGCTGTAAACCAACGGCTGGAGGCCACAGTAGTGGAGCGTACTGAGGTGATTACCCAACAGAAAGAATCCCTCATCCGGCAGTCAGCAGATTTGCAAAGTGGTATCCGCTATGCCCAGCGTATCCAGGAAGCCCTGTTGCCTAATCGTATGGCCATCACCGAGCACCTTCCTGAAACCTTTGTGTTTTACAAACCCAAAGAGGGCGTAAGTGGAGACTTCTATTGGCTGGAGGTAGTAGGCGATACCATCTATCTGGCAGTGGCCGATTGTACCGGACACGGAGTGCCGGGGGCAATTATGTCCATGCTTGGCCATACGCTGCTCACACAAATTGTGGTGCAGGATAGAGTGCTTGACCCCGCAGATATTCTGGAACGTCTGCACGAACGCACAGTTCAACAATTGCATCAAGAAAACTCCGAGTTTGATGTGCCCGATGGAATGGACGTTGCATTGGTTGCCATCAACCTTACGGAGAATATTCTCCACTTTGCTGGCGCCAAACGGCCCTTGGTGTATTTAAAGAATAGAGAGCTTGAGCTCATCAAAGGAAATCGCCGATCTATTGGGGGCATGCTAGAAGGGAGTTCGCGATCTTTTTCCACGGTCACATTAGACCTGTATCAAGTAGACCAATTCTTCTTGTTTTCAGACGGATATACTGACCAATACGGCGGGCCCAAAAACAAAAAGTTTAAGAGCAAGGCTCTGTATGCGTTGTTTGAGGAGATTGCTGACCAACCAATACTGGAACAGCGCGATCGATTGGAACAAGTGTTTGAGGAATGGAAATGGGACGAAGAGCAGATTGATGATGTGCTGGTGGTAGGCGTGAAGCTGGACTCGATCGGTTCGAAGTGGAAACAACCCAAACAATCGGATACGGTGACTTCAAAATCAGTAGAACCCTAAGACCCTACCGGATGTGAAGTAACCGGCCGCTCTTTGTACCGATCGCATCCAAATCCAATAGTGCCGATTCCCTTGAGTGAAATCATAAAATACTGAGGATTCTTCCAGGATATATTCTGTAGCTGCCAGCCAGGTAGGGAGTTGTTAGCACTCGGCTGATGGGTCTTGAAATACTGGTTGACAATCTCTAGCTGAGCCACGTTTGACCAGCCTACGTACACCAGGTGTGGGCCATTAGGGTTCCACTTGGGATCCAGGGCTACGGTAAGAAAGAACTCTTGCTGGGGTGTAGCCCAGTGCTTGGTGATGAGTGCGTCTAAGTAACAATAATACATGGGTAACCTTTTCTAATAATACCCATTCTCTGAACTACTTTCAAGGATATAGTTAGTAATCGATTGTGGAAACCCGATAAGGTGGAAAATGAAAATACTTGTGCCTGGAAATAGGTTTCCGCGATGGCCCGTACAGGCTAAGAGTTAAAATATTAATCGTGTTGTTTTTTATAAGTATCTGAATTATAGATGTTTGTGTTGGGTGGTTGGTGTTGATCTCGTAAAACGAATAAATTTTTTAAAGCCCATGCAACATTCCTCTATACTTGGGCACCTAGTAGGAAAACAACAAGAACTCAAATAGGATGAAATTTACACAACCTTCATTGCTTACGGCCGGATTAGTGGGGGCACTCCTGCTCAACTCGGGATGTGTACAAGAAATTGGTTTTTTCTGCGAACGTGGAGAGGGACCTATCGTAACTCAACAAATTGATATCGATGACATTACGGGATTCAACTTGGCCACCGTAGCAGATGTATTCCTGACTCAGGGGGAAACGCAATCCATTGAGATTGAAGGTCCTCAAAACATAATCGACCTTATTGTAAACAACTCCGAGGTTCGCAACAGCATCTGGGATATCGATCCTGACCGTTGTATCCGGTTAGGCAATGACCCACTCAACATCCGCATCACCATTCCTACACTTACTCAAGCACACATCAGCGGGGCCGGCTGTGTGGAGGGGATGACCCCTTTCGTAGATCTTGACGATGTAGACTTGGCCATCTCTGGTGCGGGTAGCATGGATCTTGACTTGACTGCCAATACCGTGACCAGTGACATCAACGGTGCAGGTGATATTACAGGGTGTATCAGTGCAACGGATGTAACCCTGAATACATCGGGTGCAGGTAACTATAGCACTTGCATCACGGCCGAAACGGTAGAGGCCCGTGTATCAGGCGCGGGTAATTTAGAGTTGGAAGGTACCGCGACAAATTTAGAGTACCGCTCTACGGGTGTAGGAGAACTGGATGCGTTCCAGTGCGAAGTTTCAGAAGCCTTGGTATCCTTGAGTGGCGCTGGTGATGCAGAAGTATGGGTGACCGATAGGCTGACGGTAGTGATCTCCGGTACAGGAGATGTGGAGTACATCGGTATGCCCCAGCTGGAAACCGATATCTCGGGTACCGGCAATGTGCGCGACCGCAACTAACAGAAAGAATTTACTCAGATTAGGAAAGGGAAGGGGCTGCCGCAAGGTGGCCCTTTTTGGTTGTGCCCGACCGTCCATCAATTCCTCTGCTTACAAACCTGCATTTGCTGTAGATTCGCAAAACTCAAATTTGAATAAACGCTGCATGCATAGGTTCTTGATTCCCATGGTGTTGGCCTTGGGGTTGGTAGGTTGCCAACCTTCGGGAGGTCCTTCTACCAACACTGACCAAGAGTTCTCCGTGGACTTCGAAAAATTCACCCTGGATAATGGACTAGAGGTGGTTTTTCATATCGATCGGTCTGATCCCGTAGTGGCAGTAGCCCTGACGGCTCATGTGGGTTCTGCCCGGGAGAAAACCGGCCGTACAGGCTTTGCTCACCTCTTTGAGCACCTGCTCTTTCTGGAGTCAGAGAACCTGGGTAAGGGTGGCTTGGATAAGTTGAGTGCCCGGGTAGGAGGCTCCGGTGCCAATGGTAGTACCTCCAATGACCGGACCAACTATTACCAAACGGTCCCTAACGATGCCCTGGAAAAGATGCTCTGGGCAGAAGCCGATAAGCTGGGTTGGTTTATCAATACCGTGACCGATCCGGTGCTGGCCAAGGAGAAGCAAGTGGTGAAGAATGAGAAACGGCAAGTAGTAGATAACCGCCCCTATGGACATACCAACTATGTGATATCTAGCCATATGTATCCAGAAGATCATCCGTACAATTGGCAGGTGATTGGGTCTTTGGAGGACTTACAAAATGCCACTGTAGAGGATGTAAAGGAATTCTTTCTCTGGTGGTATGTCCCCAACAACGTAACGCTTACGGTAGCAGGTGATTTTGATACCGACCAAGCTAAAGAATGGGTAGAGAAATACTTTGGCGAAATTCCTCGTGGTCCTGAAGTAGAGGATATGGAGCCTCGTGCCGCGGTCATAGCTGCTACCCAACTCCTTTACCACGAAGACAATTTTGCGCGCTTACCGGAATTGAATATGGCTTGGCCTACCGTGCCTTTGTACCATCCGGATAGCTATGCCCTGTCGGTTCTTGCCCAGTATCTCTCCCAGGGTAAAGATGCCCCTTTGTATCAGGTGCTGGTAGAGGAAGAGCAGCTCTCTTCTGGTGTGCGGATGAGCAATCGGAGCCAGGAGCTAGCGGGTAAGGTGCAGATTGGAGTACGGGCCTTTGCTGGCAAAGATTTGAATGAGGTGAAGGCGGCTGTGGAGGCAGGATTGGCCCGATTTGAGGCGGAGGGCATTAGCCAGAAAGATCTGGATCGTATTTTGGCGGGCAACGAAACCAGTTTTTACAATGGCCTTTCCAGCGTAGTGGGTAAGGGCTTCCAGCTGGCGCAGTACAACATATTTGCCGGGGACCCGGGTTTCATTTCCCAGGATATTGATAGCCGGCTTTCGGTAACTACCGAAGATGTGATGGGGGTGTACGAAACCTACATTAAGGGGAAAGCCTACATCGCTACCAGCTTTGTGCCCAAAGGTCAGTTAGAATTAGTTCTGGAGGGCTCTGAGATGGCTGAGGTAGTAGAAGAAGACATTGTGCAGGGGGCCGAGGAACAGTTTGATGCCTCCTTGGCTGCAGAATACGAGCGTACCCCTTCTACCTTTGATCGTACGGTGGAGCCCCCTTATGGTCAGGCTCCGCAGGTAAAGGTGCCGGATGTTTGGGAACAAAAGCTAGCCAATGGGCTTGCCTTGTACGGGGTTGAAAGTCAGGAAGTTCCTTTGGTTCAGTTCAACCTGATTATGGAAGGTGGGGCGCTTTTAGAAGCTGCCGATAAAGCCGGTACGGCCAACCTTCTTGCCCAATTGTTGACCAAGGGAACGGCTAACCGTACGCCAGCCGAATTGGAAACTGCCATTCAGCAACTTGGGGCATCCATCGACATTTCTGCTGATCGGGAGAGCATCACCCTTTCGGCCAATACGCTTACTAGGAACTACCAAGCTACCCTTGATTTGGCCATCGAGATGCTATTGCAGCCCCGGTGGGATGCCAATGAATTCAATCTGCTAGTACAGCGGGTACAAAGTCAGTATCGGCAGCAGCAGGGTAACCCTAATTCCATTGCTGCCAATGCTTTTAATGCTTTAGTGTACGGTGCAGATCACCCACGGGCACGCAACTTGATAGGGGACGAGACTACCCTGAATGCCATTACCTTGGAGGATTTGAAAGCCTTCTATGAGGCCCACTTGTCGCCTAGCATTAGCCGTATGTTGATAGTAGGGGATATCGCCCAATCTGAAGTGATAGCCTCCCTTCGAGGTTTGGAAAGCCAATGGTCAGCCAAGGAGGTTAACTTACCAGAAGAGGTACTACCTGAGGCTCCCAAGCAAGGGCAAGTTTACTTTTATGATGTACCCAACGCCAAGCAGTCGGTATTACGGATTGGCAGACCAGCGTTGGCTGCCACGGATGATGATTATTACCCAGCTACTGTAATGAACTATATCCTGGGAGGGGGTGGCTTTGCTTCGCAACTCACCCAGGAATTACGCGAGGGTAAGGGGTATACTTACGGCATTCGGTCAAGATTTAGCGGTAGCGAATCCGTAGGAACCTTCTCTATCAGTAGCGGAGTGCGGACCAACGTGACCTTAGAATCTACCCAAGCGGTAAAAGCTATTTTGGAAAATTATGGGCCTGGATTTTCTGAGCAGGATTTAGAGACTACGAAAGGATTCTTGATAAAGAGCAATGCCAGAGCATTTGAGACGGCAAGGGCAAAGTTGCAGATGCTCAATGAAATAAGCGCATATGGCCGCCCCTATGACTACGTGAATGAGCGAGAGCAGATTGTGCAGGGAATGACCCAAGGGCGCATAAGCGAGCTGGCGGCTAAATATGTGAATCCCGACGAAATGATCTGGTTGGTTGTCGGCGATGCCAAAACTCAGCTATCGCGCATGCGGGAACTTGGCTATGGAGAGCCTATTCTGATCAACGTAGAATCGGAGATGCAATAGTACGTATTGTCAACTTTTATCATTTAGGGGGCGCCTGTACTCCCTAAATGATCATTGAGCGTTAAAGGCCTTCCCTTGTGGAAACCCAAGTTCCACCTTACAGTTTCTTGCCTTTCGATTTGGTCATTCCCTGGCGCTCCATTTCCTCCAACATATCGTTTACGGTGTCCTTAACTGAGCGATATTCCAACCCTAATTCTTCCCGACTAGGTTGGGTGTCGTAGTTCACCTTGTACCCAAAATTTCGGTTTACGTACTTCCTGGTAAAACCAATCCATGGTCCTAGTGCCTTGAAAAGCCATTTTGGGGCGATTTTCTTGGGTAGTGGGTAATGGCTGAATTTGGCCCGCAAGTAGTTGGCAATGGTAAGAAACGAAACCGTTTCTGCTACCAGGATATAGCGCCGTTTTGTTTCTCCTTTCTCAGCCGCAACCATATGGGCACGGGCTACATCGCGCACATCCACCACCCCAATTTCCACATCAGGCACTCCGCCTTTCATTCGCCCATCCGTCATCTGTAGCATGAAGTCGATACTTGCACTGTCCCTGCGGGTAGTGAGTGAGGGGCCAAGCACAAAACCAGGATTGAGCACTACTAAGTCCCAAGTTTGGCCTTCCGAAGTTTTCCAGGCAGTTTCTTCAGCCAATCTTTTAGAATAGGGGTAAGGCTGATGATGGATGGAGCTGGAGGTATTCCAGGAGCGTTCGTCAAACTTACCGTTGGGGGCCTCTAAAATATCCGCATTGTCGCCATACAAGGCGTATATAGAAGAGGTAAGCACCACCCGCTCTACAGATCCGCTACGGGTAGCAGCCTCCAGTACCGTGCGGGTACCTTCTACCGCGGGCTTTATCAGGGTGTTTTCCGGGTCTTTGGCCCCAAAGATGACAAATGGGGAAGCCACGTGGAAAACTACCTTGCAGCCATCAATAACATTGTCAAAGGAAGTAGGATCTAGCAAGTCTGCTTCCCATATTTCCAGAGTACCAGGAGCCTCGTCGTCAATTCGCTGAAGATGTTCGAATTTCTGGGCATTCTTTCGGTCACGAAACGTGGCGCGTACATGATAGCCCTCCTCCATCAAAAACTTACACAACCAAGAAGCAATGTATCCGCTGCCACCGGTTACCAATACAGGAGCGTCCTTGTCCAGTATACGCATATGGGGTGTCTTTCCTAATCGTACAAACATAACAGAAATCAGATAAATGTGTTAATCCTGACATTTGTTGGGTTATTTATAGATTTGAGGCCGTATCTGGCTGTAAATCAGATGGAAGTATTGTTTATTTATCCTGTTCCTTGATGTGAAAGCAAGCCATAGCTTTCACTTTATTTTGAAAATGGTCGTATGGGGTTATCATCGGTGAGATCCCGTATAAATTATTCCATCCATTATGAAAAAACTCATCTTGACCACCATCCTCAGCCTTTGGGCTGTTCTTTCATTCGCTCAATTAGATAGTGAAATGACCTCTGAGCGGATGCTCAAAATCATTGATGCTTTAGTCCCAGAGTTACAACAACAGGGCAATGCGGTATTTTTTGAGTACGAGGAGGTACCCATGATGCTGGTATATGATGAAAGTGCTGACCGGATGCGGATTGTATCACCTATAATAGAAGTGAGCCGGCTGGAAGAGGGGATGCTGGAGAAAGCTATGCAGGCCAATTTTCATCAAGCACTAGATGCTCGGTACGCTATCTCTGAAGGCCTCGTTTGGTCTGCCTTCATCCACCCTTTGTCTGATCTTAGCAGTGAGTTGCTGCGTTCAGGAATCCATCAGGTAGCAGTGGCTCATGTTACTTTTGGCGGGCAATACACCAGTGGAGCCCTAGTATTTGGGGGAGAAGAAGGCCAGCGATAGTAAGGAAAAAGGCCATCCTGTCATTTGACAAAATGGCCTTTCAGTAAGCTTAGAGCGTTGCCCATTATTGGGCCTTGCCCGCTTGCCGTTTGCGTTCGTTTTCGTCCAAATAAATCTTACGCATTCGCATACTTGAAGGGGTAACCTCCAGGTATTCGTCCTTCTGTATGTATTCCAGGGCTTCTTCCAGTGAAAACTGCTTCTTAGGAGCCAGCTTGGCGTTGTCATCCGAACCGGCAGCTCGCATGTTTGTCAGCTTCTTACCCTTGATCACGTTCACTACCAAATCCGCTCCCCGGGTGTGCTCACCAATCACCATACCGCCGTACATCTCTTCGCCAGGCTCAATAAAGAAAACCCCGCGGTCTTGCAATTTGTCCAGTGAATAGGCAGTAGCGGCTCCGTGTTCCTGAGAGATAATGGAACCGCTAATTCTTCCCGGAATCTCTCCTTTATAAGGCTCATAGCGGTTGAAACGATGGGTCATAATGGCCTCTCCGGCAGTGGCAGTAAGCACATTGTTCCGCAAGCCAATCAGACCACGGGCAGGAATGTCAAACTCCAAATGCTGCAGGTCTCCCTTAGGTTCCATGATTTTGAGCTCACCTTTACGTTGGGTGGCCAACTCAATCACCTTACCCGAAACCGTCTCTGGCACATCCACAACCAAGTGCTCGATGGGCTCCATGCGTTGGCCTTCTTCCTCCTTGAACAGAACTTGAGGCTGGCCCACTTGCAACTCGTAGCCTTCGCGGCGCATGGTCTCTATAAGTACGGACAAGTGCAGTACTCCACGACCATATACCAAGAATTTGTCCTCGGTATCTGTTTCTACTACCCGCAGAGCCAGATTCTTTTCTGTCTCTTTCAACAAACGGTCGCGCAGGTGGCGTGAGGTAACGAATTTTCCTTCTTTACCGAAGAAGGGAGAGTTGTTGATCACGAAGAGCATACTCATGGTGGGCTCATCGATGGCAATCCGAGGAAGAGCCTCGGGCGTATCAGGATCGGTAACCGTATCGCCAATATCAAAGTCCTCTACGCCTACCAGTGCCACAATCTCACCTGCCTTGGCAGAATCCACTTTGGCGCGCTCTAGCCCCTCATAAACAAACATCTCCTTGATGCGTGTTTTCTTGATAGTACCGTCCTTACGGGTAAGGGCTACCGGCATGTTGCCCTTCAATTCACCACGGTAGATTCTACCGATGGCAATACGGCCCACAAAAGAACTGAAATCCAGCGAAGTGATTTGCATCTGGGGGATACCCTCAGGAGAAGGAGCTTCTGGAATAGTCTCCAAAATGGAGTCCAACAGAGGGAAAATATTATCCGTAGGATTTTTCCAATCTAAGCCCATCCAGCCTTGCTTACTGCTGCCGTACAGGGTTTTAAATTCTAGTTGCTCTTCCGTGGCATCCAGGTTGAACATAAGGTCAAAAACCGCTTCGTGTACCTCATCCGGGCGGCAGTTTTCTTTATCTACCTTATTCACCACCACAATAGGAGTAAGACCAAGTCCCAGTGCCTTACCTAGTACAAAACGGGTTTGGGGCATGGGCCCTTCAAAGGCATCTACCAACAGAATAACCCCATCGGCCATTTTCAACACCCGCTCTACCTCACCACCGAAGTCGGCGTGACCAGGAGTGTCGATGATGTTGATTTTTGTGTCTTTGTAGCGGACTGAGACATTTTTCGACAGGATGGTAATTCCTCTCTCTCGTTCCAAATCGTTATTATCCATGATGAGATCACCCTGTGCCTCGTTGCGTTTCAGGGCCTTGGTTGCATGGATAATTTTATCAACCAAGGTAGTCTTACCGTGGTCAACGTGGGCAATGATTGCCACATTACGAATTCCTGCCATAGTATTGGTTCAAAATCAGCCGCAAAAGTAAGGACCTTTGGCATACTACAACCAGTTAATACCGTCAGGAATGAAGATTTGAACAAAAAATAATGGTAATAATTCTAGAAAAAATTTTCTGATTTTTCGACTCGCGAAACCTTCCTTTCATTCGGTTTGAATTTGAAATATTTTAGACCAGATTACAGATTGAATCATGTGGGTTCTATTAGGCCTGCATGAGCATTATTATGAATAAACTCGCTGTCTGTTTTTTATGCATTATTTCTATGGTGCTGTGCCCGCTTTCCTGGGCCCAGGAGAATGATGCGGCAGTGGGAAGGATTATGGAACTGATCCAAAAATCAAGGGATCAGGAAAATTTGCAGGACCGAATCCGACTAGCTCGAACGGCCTTTTTTTTAGCCGAATCCATTGAAGCAGACTCACTAGTATTAGTCTCAGGAAGGATTTTGGGGGGCTCCTATTTCATCGCCAACCAATACGATTCCTCTACCTTTTTCACCCAAGCCACCGTAACCGCAGCCAATAATATGGGGGACGAGGATATGGCTGCGAAAGGCTATAATAACCTGGGGTTGATCTACACCGACTTAGGTAACATTCCCTTAGCGATAGAGAATTTACAGAAGTCGCTAGAGATAAAAGAAAGGCGAGGGGATGAGCTGGGAATGGCCTCTACCTACACCAACATGGGAAGGGCTTACGTAGGAGGGGGAAGCATCAATCAGCCTGAAGAAGCTTTGCCATATTTCAAAAGAGCGGTAGAAATTCGCCAGAAGGAAGACAGTGAGGAGAATATGGACAGAATCCCCACTGACTACGTGAATCTGACGGATGTTTACCTCCAGCTAGATAGTTTGGAGAAAGCCTTCGAGTACATTCAACGGTCGTTGGAAATCACCGAGGATGCCAACGATAAACAGAATCACGTTAATTCGCTCACTTTCTTGGGGGTATATTACCTGAAGAAGGAGGATTATGCAGCTGCGTTGGACAAACTTACCCTGGCCCAACAAATAGCAGAACAGATTGGTCATGACAACCGATTGGCTACCATCAATCTGTATATAGCGCAGTCCTACATGGGCATCAATAACTTTCAGGCAGCTCTACGTTACGCCCGTCAGGCCAACTCGCAAGCATTGCAGAGTGAGGAGGCAGTGGAATCTGCCGAGGAATTGTCACAGATTTTTGAAGAGTTAGGTGAGATAGATTCAGCACTATATTACCAAAAGTTGGCCTATCGGTTGGTAGATAGTGCGCTCAGTGAAGGGGTGCAGAAAGCAATTTTGAGCCTGGAAATGACCGTTGCACAGGCAGAGAATCGGAGAGAGTTAGAGGAAAGAGACCGGGAGATTGTAAAGCGTAAAACGCAGAACCTATTCCTGATCATTACGCTGGCCTTGATGGTCACCTTGGGTGCCGTGTTATGGAACCGATACAATATTAAACGCCGGACTTCAGACGAGCTCTCAGAACGGAACAAAGAGATTCTGGCGCAAAAAGAAGAAATTGAATCGCAGCGGTCTATTCTGGAAGATTCTAATCAGCAACTGGAAGATGCCCAGAAGATCATCCGTAAGCAAAATACCGAGCTGACTAATGTAAATGCGCAGCTGGAACAGAAGGTGCGAGACCGTACGGCTGATTTGAAAGAGGCGAACGAGAACTTAAAGATAGCTATACAAGATCTGGACCGGTTCATCTATAAGACCTCTCACGATATTCGCGGTCCACTGGCCCGATTGATGGGACTATGTAGTTTGGCCCTCCTGGACGTGAAGGACGAGAAAAGTGTGCAGTATTTCAGCATGCTGGATATCACCGCCAAAAGCTTGAATACAGTGCTTGTGCGGTTGATTACCATCAACGAGATCAATAACTCCAAGCTCAATACCGAGATGGTGAGTTTCCAGAAGGTAAGAGCTGAGGTAGAGGAGGGGCTGGATCGCCTGGATGGCAGCAAGGCGGTTCAACTAGATTGGAGCTTGCCAGAATTTGAATTTGAGAGCGATTACAATCTGCTGTTGCTAATCATCAACAATTTGGTGGAAAATGGGGTGAAATTCAGGAATACATCTCCCAGGCATGATTCTTTTGTGAAAGTGAACATCCGGGAGGAAGACACCAAGTTGTTAATCGATGTGGAAGATAACGGTATCGGCATTGACAATGAGGAGAAGAATAAACTCCACAAGATGTTTACCAAGTCTGTAGAAAACTACGAAATCACCGGTTTGGGGCTATACTTGGTTAAGCTAAGTGTAGAGAAATTGCAAGGCAGTATCCAAATGGTGGATAATCAGGAAGGTGTTACCTGTATGCGGGTTACCTTGCCTATGCAATACAGTGAATTGCGCATCTCTGTGTGAGAGGACCTCAACTCTGAACATCTAAATTTCTTTCGGTGTTTTTACCCTGCGGCGAAGCTGTATCTTTGCCGGCCTAATCTTATTCTGATTCATGGACTCAAACCAAGAACGCTATACCGTTACCGCGGCATTACCATACGCCAATGGCCCCATACACTTAGGCCACTTGGCGGGTGTATACATTTCGGCGGATATTTTTGTGCGCTACTTACGACTTAAGGGTAAAGATGTACTCTTCGTATGTGGCTCAGATGAGCATGGTATTGCCATTACCATGCGAGCGCGTAAGGATGGAACCACCCCCCAGGCTATCGTAGACAAGTATCATGAACAGATTGCAGGTAGCTTCGAAAAATTTGGGATCTCGTTTGATGTGTACAGTCGCACCAGTAGTCCCACACACCACGAAACTGCCTCTGAGTTTTTTACCAATCTGTACGAGAAGAACATACTGGAGGAACAAGTTTCAGAGCAGTTTTATGACGCTACTGCCAAAGAGTTTCTGGCTGATCGTTACATAAAGGGTACCTGCCCAAGGTGTGGTTTCGAAGAGGCCTACGGAGACCAATGTGAGAACTGCGGGAGTACGTTGAGCCCTCAAGAACTCATCAATCCTACCTCCATGCTAAGCGGAGAGGCTCCCGTCATGAAACAGACTAAGCACTGGTACTTGCCCATGGGGCAATATGAGGACTGGCTGCGGGAATGGATTGTAGAAGGCCATAAAGAAGACTGGAAGCCCAATGTGGTAGGGCAGGTGAAAAGCTGGCTTGACCAGGGGCTGCGCCCTCGCGCTATGACCCGTGACTTGGAGTGGGGAGTGGCGGTGCCACTACCTGAGGCAGAGGGGAAGGTGCTCTATGTGTGGTTTGATGCTCCCATTGGTTACATTTCGGCAACTAAGGATTGGGCGGCCGTGGCCAATAAGGATTGGGAACCTTACTGGAAGGACGAGAATACCAAACTGGTGCATTTTATCGGCAAAGATAATATTGTATTCCACGCCATTATTTTCCCCATTATGCTCAAGGCCCATGGTGACTTTGTGCTGCCGGATAATGTACCTGCCAATGAATTTCTGAACCTGGAAGGACGTAAACTGTCTACCTCCAGAAACTGGGCTGTCTGGTTGCACGAATACCTGGAAGAACTTCCCGATAAAGAAGACGTGCTCCGGTATGTGCTTACTGCCAATAGTCCGGAGACGAAGGATAATGACTTCAGCTGGAAGGACTACCAGACGCGGAACAATAGTGAATTGGTGGCCATTTTGGGGAACCTTGTCAATCGGGCGGTGGTACTCACCCATAAATATTTTGACGGTAAGGTACCTGCCGCAAATGATCTGCAGCCTATAGATAAGCAAACCTTAGCTACTATGGCCGAATTCCCTGGCCGGATTGAGCAGTCTCTGGATCGGTACAAGTTCCGCGATGCCCTCTCGCAGCTGATGGATTTAGCCAGGCTAGGCAACAAATACTTGGCTGATACGGAGCCTTGGAAGCTCATCAAACAGCAACCGGATAGGGTAGAGGCAGTCTTGAATACGGCCCTTCAGATTACAGCCAACCTAGCCATTCTGGCGGAGCCCTTTTTGCCGCAAACAGCCCAGAAAATACGGGAAATGTTGCACTTGGACCTTACCGGCTGGGCACAGGCAGGTAAGCCAGATTTGCTTGAAGCCGGGCAGCCAATAGAAAAAGCCACTCTATTGTTTGAGAAAATTGAAGATAGCCTGGTAGAGGCACAATTGAATAAACTTATGGAAAATACCCCTCAGGAGGAAACCCAAGAAGAGGTAGTTGTGGCTCCGGCCAAAGACGAAATAACCTTTGATGATTTTGTGAAGATGGATATGCGGGTGGGCACCATCACTGCCGCGGAAAAGATCAAGAAATCGAAGAAGTTGTTGAAACTGACCATTGATACGGGGCTAGATGTCCGTACGGTGCTTAGTGGTATCGCTTTGCATTTTACAGCTGAGGAGGTTGTGGGGCAGCAAGTGGTTCTGCTTGCCAACCTTGCTCCACGGCCCATGATGGGTGAGGTGAGCCAAGGCATGGTATTGATGGCCGAAGACGCCGAAGGCAATCTACGGTTTGTTAGGCCTACAGAACCAGTAAACAACGGAGCCCAAATAAGCTGATTCAGTCAAAAATCACTGTGAATAAAAGAAGCCCGGCAAAACCGGGCTTTTTTCATATGGTGTTAATCATTGTATTGACTCATTGTTCGGTCTATACCAATGGTTGCTAAACCTAGCGCCATATCCATGGCACGGTCTATCAAGAGTGGAAGCGCATCCAATTCCTCTTGAGGAAAATTAGACAATACATAGTCCACTTGCTGCCCCTTACCAAAATCGCTACCTACTCCAAATCGAATGCGAGGGTACTTTTGTCCACCCAGTACGCGCTCAATGTCTTTCAAGCCGTTGTGGCCCCCGCTACTGCCTTTGGCACGCATGCGCAGCCTACCAAAGGGTAAGGCGAGGTCGTCGGTAATGATTAGAATCTGCTCAGGGCCAATCTTCAATTCCTTCATCCAATAGTTGAGCGCTTTCCCGCTCAAGTTCATGAAGGTCGTTGGTTTGATGAGATGCAGGCTTCTTCCTTTAAATTTCCCTTCAGCTTTCAGAGCTTGTCGGCTGAGGGAAAAGGAAGTGCCTATTTTATCCGCCAAGGCATCTAGCACCAGAAAGCCGATATTATGACGCGTGAGTTCATATTCAGGACCGGGGTTACCCAATCCTACAATCAGATACTTCATGCCTCAAACTTAGTGATATTCCCTTTTTCGTTAGCTATGAGCGCTAAACTCAGGCGCTTTTTCGAGTAGTTCTTCCGCGTAGGCAATAGCCTTATTTATAGAACCTACAATTCGTTGGTGGTTGCTATGAGGCCTAAACAGGGCATTGATGGTTTGCAACATAACCCGTACGATGGGAGATTCGCTCACAATTACCGAACCCAATTCCCGGTTTGCGTACTTTTCATGCATTACACGAGCCTTCTGCCCTAACCGGACCCGAGCATCAGATGGAATAAATTTGCCATTAAAGGGTGAGATAACTACATAATACCCGTCAGTTTTAGCCAAGGCTTCTTCCAGGGCTTCAAAAAGCTGATCTACGTGCTGAACCGTAGGGGTGATTTCTGCTAGCTTCACCACTATTATTGGGTACCGACTAATATCTACCTCGGCATATTTTACGCTTTCCATCTTAGCAATGAATTAAAACCAAAAAACCTCAGAAAAATAGTACTATACGAGGGAATGTCTAGCTTTAGCGACTATACATTGCGCCTTTTACAATTAAGTTACGATGAAAGAAGATTTTAAGGAAGAATCCAACTTCGCCATCGAGATATTTCGGATTTTCTGACCCGTTTATTTCTAGGAAGGGTCACACCTATTTAGCGAGACCTATGATTTGGCAGCATATTCTGCCAGATGTTCCTGGGCCACCCGAATAGCTTCTTCTTCTGAACTAAGAATCAGCTGTCGCTGACTATACGGCCTAAACAGTAGCTGAATGGTTTGCAGCATAATGCGGGCAATAGTAGAGCTAGATACCAGGATGCTAATGATTTCCCGGTCCTTATATTTTTGGTAGAACTCTTTGGCCATATTACCGAGCTTTACCCGGGCTTCAGAGTTAATAAATTGTGAAGGAGCTACCGTAATAGCCACGTAGCCTCCCTGGGTTTCGGATAGCAATTTTTCCAGATCATCGTACAGTTTGTCGATCTGCTCGAAAGTAGGATTGACTGGATAAATCCTAATAATAATAATGGGATACTGGGAGCCTTCAACCGTCGCAAATTCCATAAGCAATCCAAAAATTACGGAGGGGTAACATGTAAACCAAACTATGGTGAAATGTTCTTGGCACAAGGCAATTTGGTTTACCCAAGTATAAGGAATGGGGGTGTCGGTTAGTTTCACTTGGCCTTATGTATTCTGGGTTTATGATCCGGAAAGTGTGAGTTGCTGAAATTTTTTTTGCACGAGAAAAGTCTTTCCTTACCTTTGCAGCCCGGTGGGCGGCACGACCAGCTCCTGTTGAACTCCCCCAGGTCCGGAAGGAAGCAAGGGTAGATAGTTGAGCGGTGCGATGTTTGCCCACCTTCTTTTTTTCCACTCCCCATTATTTGGCCCACCGCCGCCCCATTTCCTCCTTCCTTTGTGCCGTAAATACTTTAGTTTTGTGGCGTTCACACAATCATGACATTTTCACGATATGAAATTCTTCATTGACACGGCCAACCTGGATGAGATTCGAGAAGCCTACGATTTGGGAGTATTGGATGGGGTAACTACCAACCCTAGTCTGATGGCAAAAGAGGGCATCACCGGGGAGGAAAATATCCTGAAACACTACAAGGACATCTGCGACATTGTAGACGATAACGTAAGTGCAGAGGTAATTGCCACCGACTACGCAAATATGATTGTGGAAGGAGAGCGATTGGCTGCCATCGATGATAAAATCGTGGTTAAGATTCCCATGATTAAGGACGGTGTGAAAGCTATCAAGTATTTGACCGGAAAAGGCATTCGTACTAATTGCACCTTAATTTTTTCTGCTGGTCAAGCACTGTTAGCTGCGAAAGCAGGGGCATCCTATGTTTCTCCTTTTATTGGGCGTTTAGACGATGTGTCCACCGACGGTTTGGAGCTCATTGAGCAGATCGTGCACATCTTCCAAACATATGGTTATGGTACCGAGGTACTAGCAGCGTCTATTCGCCACACCATGCACCTGATTAAGTGTGCCGAGATTGGTGCTGACGTAGCCACTTGTCCGCTAAAGGTGATCACAGGGTTGTTAAATCATCCACTGACGGATATTGGTCTAGAGAAGTTTTTGGCTGATTACGCCAAGGGTAACAAATAATTTTAGAAGCCACCTCCGGGTGGCTTCTTTTCACCTCATTTTTGCCGCAGATGTATATAATTAAGGTAAAAGGGAAGGCAAAAATTCCTGACTACATCCAATTACGGGATGATAACTTTGTTCTGGTGGCTTACTTCCGGGCTGACCGCCCGCTCAAGAACATGGAAAAATACGGGCTTGCTGGCAAGGAGGAAGCTCTTAGCTCGTTAATAGCGAGCCTTCCCTTTGGTAAGTTGCAGAAACTAGAATTGTAATCTCTATGTCTTTTTCTACCGATCCGGTGATTTCTGTTTCCGATGTTACCATATTTCAGGAACAGCAAACGGTACTGAGTGATGTATCCTTCCAGGTAGGAAAAGGGGAGTTCATTTATATAGTTGGGCGAACCGGTAGCGGCAAGAGTTCTTTGTTGAAAACCATGTATGCCGATTTGCCGCTGCGCCTAGGCCAAATGGAAGTAGCCGGTGTGCCTATTCGTAATATCAAGCGGAACATGGTTCCTGAGTTGCGCCGTAAGCTGGGGATTGTTTTCCAAGACTTTCAATTATTGCCTGATCGTACAGTGGCTGAGAACCTCAACTTTGTCATGAAGGCCACCGGTTGGCGTGATCGAGGCAAAATCAAGGCCCGCCAAGCAGAGGTATTGATGCGCGTGGGGCTGGGCTCGGTAGACGGCAAATACCCTCACCAGCTGAGTGGAGGAGAGCAACAACGGGTGGTGATTGCCCGGGCTTTGCTCAATGAACCTTTGATTCTATTGGCCGATGAACCCACGGGTAACCTCGACCCGGAAGTAGCGGAAGGCATATTCAAACTTTTCCTGGAGATTAACCGCAGCGGAACCGCCGTGGTGATGGCTACCCACAACCACGGCTTCGTATCGGCCTACCAGCATCGGGTACTTAAGTGCGAACAGGGCAAACTGGTTGATTCCTCTACGCAAGAGGTGAACCTATCCGACGGTCAGTTTTAGTATTACCACAAGTCTTCGTGGTGGGCGGCCATCGCTGATC
>DMST01000396.1:31052-38798 GCA_003454975.1 Cytophagales bacterium
CATCGCTGATCCAATGGCACCAGCCTGGTTTTTCAATTCTGCAGCTACTACCTCAGCCTCTACGTCCAGGTAACTCGCATATTTTTCAAACTTTTTGCTAACACCCCCACCTATGATGATTAGGTCTGGCCAGAACCGGGCGGTTAGTTTTAGTAAGAATTCATTGAGCCGCAGTCCCCATTCCTTCCAAGAGAGATCCTGCTGTTCGCGAACTTTATTGCTCGCGTACAATTCTGCGGCTCGGCCGTGCAATAGTAAGTGACCTAGCTCTGTATTGGGTACCAGGTGCCCTTTGGTAAATAGTGCCGAACCAATACCAGTGCCTACAGCAATGACTAGGACCGAACCGGAACCGGTATGATGTCTTCCTGCTCCGAATTTCATTTCTGCTAATCCGGCAGCATCCACATCGTTGATCACGCGGGTAGGCTGGCCCAATACTCGGGTAAACTCTGCATCGGCATTGATTCCGATCCAGCTAGGATCGATGTTGGAGGCAGTTTTTACAATGCTGCTACGAACTGCCGCAGGAAAACCTACTCCTACAGGTCCTTGCCAACCGTGTTCGTCCATCACCTTCTTAGCGGTTTCCATGACCGCTTCAGGAGTGGCAGGTTGCGGAGTAAGAATTCGAATGCGCTCCGTGACCAATTCACCGGTTTCAACATTTACCACGGCACCTTTGATTCCTGTACCGCCTATATCAATGCCTAAGTATTCCATCCCGGTAAAATACCAAAAACTAGCGTTTGGCTAATGCAACCGTTTGCGGCCCTGCCAGGCTGCCCATCCCATAAAGAAGGGGTGGATAGCCAACAGTCGGAACCATGCTACCCAAGTTGGGGTACACAACCCATCCGGAATACAAGAACCTATTTGGATGAAGTAGACATGGGATGGAATAAAGGCAATAAGCATGGCAACAATGCCCCAGGATGCCCATTTCCTAGTTGGGCTCCACCAAAGGCCTAAGGCCAGAGCAATTTCCAGGATTCCACTACCGATATTGATCGCGCTGGGGGCAGGTAAGTAGTTCGGAATAAGTGGGAGGTAAAATCCCGGATCCCGAAAGTGGTTGATTCCGGCTACCAAATAAAATCCAACTTGAATGAGTAGGCTGACTCGGTATAGGTTCATGCCTTCACCTTAAACCCGGTGGATTTGTAGGCAGCCCTGAGAATTAAAAAGAAGGGTATCCACCAGATTAAATCGTTGGTAGGGAGGGTAATTCCGAAACCGACGGGTAAATCTGCCATGAAGTAGTTGAATACGAAGCCGATAGGCCCGAAGATTTTGCCAAGAAAACCCACCATCACAATGGGCCACTGACCAATAGGATCATAACTGGCCCACCAATACGCAAGGCCATATACTCCAATTACCATCCCCATGCCTTGCCAAACGGTGGGGTGATTTATGAGTTCCATTCCTGCTATTTCGAAGAAGGACTGTGGAGCCAGCACTACCCAAGCTCCCCATAGTATATTGTATACTGCAGCAATGCGCAATACGGTGCGCATCCACGGCTTTTCCCATGTGTTTTCACTCATGGCTACGTAACCATCCGTTTGCCGGATAGTTTGTGGAGTACTGTAGGTAAAAGAGTAAGAAAAAAGGAGCGCCGGTTGATAGCGTTCCTTAGGATAGTTAGTACTCGCCTGACTTTACTGGCCTTTGTAGAAAGTAGTAGTAAGAGTCTCTGCTCCAACATCACGCGACCTTATAAGTCAGTAATAAAAAGGGCGCTGCCAGAGCATAAGGGATCAAAAATTACAAAGGAAGAAGAGGGAGTAGGGTATGGCCTAAATCTGAAACCAGTTCGTGAAAAAGCGACTGATGACTTAGTCATCCGCATTGTAAATGCGCAGACACATGGGAGGAGATGATATACAAATTGGTCCCCCAGAAGAACCCTTTTGGATATGAATGATTACCTAAGTTTGAATTCAGGATTATAAATCAGCCCCACTAAATTACCCCAAGGGTCAAACAAAGATCCTAATAGTAGCGGGCCACCCACGGAGTGAGGTTCCTCGTGCTCGGTGGCTCCCAGACCAATGAAGTGATCATAACTAACTTGGATATCTTCCACCCCCCAGTAGGTCACAGAATGGGTGCCGCGCAACCCATCACTTTCATTTTCTTCTGGCTGCAGTCCCAACTCATACCCCCCAATGTTGAACCCAACATAAAAGGGTTCAACAAAGTACGGTTCGGTTTCAAAGGCCTTGGTATACCATTCTCTGGCTTTGTCCAGATCTTTTCCGGGCACCCGGTACACTACGGTGCGTAGTCCTAAAGTTTTACTCATGATAGGAAAGCATCAGTTTCATTAGCTCTTGAGCCGCTACTTCTCCTTTTAGTTTAAGAAAATCGCGGTCGGTATTATCGCCCAACTCGAACACAATGGCTTCGGTGTTGAATTGCTTGTAAAAGTAGTTACGAGATACCATAGTGGGCTCAATATTTTTAGTAGGCCGGATGGTAGGTTTTGGCCCGGGAAGCTTCACCTGCAGGCTGTCCAGCCAACGGGATACCAAGCGAGGCAAGGAACCGGAGAGGGAATCGGGGAGAGTGTAATAAATGTCGTCCCACGTGGAGTGAAAATCAATAGCAAAATCCCAATGTTTGCCCTGAGCGGCTTGATCTAGCATCAAATCACGAACTGTCCGGGTTTCCGGTTGGTTGAAATCTGCCCAGTCGCGGTTTAGGTCAATACCACCACTGTTGTGCCGCCAGTGGCCACCGTCTACTCCGTCAGGGTTCATTAAAGGTACTACGTATAAAGTATATTGGTAGAGAAACTTATCGGTCAACTCACTGTCAGAAACTATTTCGTCAATGAACCCCTTCATGGCCAAGTAGCCTGTGACCTCCGGTGGGTGTTGTCGTGAAATTACCATGACCAATCGGTCCGCGGTAGCGTTCCCTATCTTCATGGCACGTAGAGGCCGTCCTTCTCGGCTATAACCCAGGGTTAGCGTATCTACCCGACCCGGAGTTACCTTACTATCCATCCAAGCAAATACCTCTCGGGTAGTTTGGATCTCTTGGGCAGCTAGCCATAGCGTGTCTGCCGTCAGGTCCAATTTCAACAAGGCCGATTCTGCTTGTGAGCCCGTACCAAACCGCTCTACGCCTTGATTTTCAATTATTACTCTTGTGGTATCCAAGGCACTCCAGCTTTGCCCGTCAGTACTTTGCTTGGGCCAATACCGATGCTGCCCTACCATGTAGGTAAGCCGTAACCAAATGGTTTTGGGAGCATCTGCCCACAGCTTAAAGGCATACCATGCGCTGGGATTGATGGGGGCGTTCTCAGGATTGATGATGGCCGTATATAGGGTGTCGTTGGATTGTGCTATCCCGTTGAGGCGGCCGCCCAGAAAGGCGCTACTGGCATATATGCCTCCGGGGAGGGTATAGGTTTGGTTGTTATTTGCTACTATGGGTTTGGTGACGGTAGATACCCGGGGGCTAGGGGGCTGACCTTGATACGCCGTATTTTCCGAAGAAGGCGAGGGGGATTGGCAGCTGAATAAGCCACTGACGATTGCTACAGTGAGTAGGAGGTGGTTTTTCATAGGAGCAAAAAATATGATGGGTTGGTAATTTATAAAAATTCAGAGGAGCAATGCAGATACTGATTCGTTTGGGTAGTTGTAATTGTATGGGGCGTGGATACATAACCTGGTAGAAAGAACCGGGTTTCCTGATCCTTTCTTATCTTAGCGGCCCAACTTTGTGGAGCATATATGCAACTGGACTTTGAAAAGCCGATTGCCGAGCTAGAGGTTAAGCTGGCAGAAATGAAAAAGTTGGCCAATGAGAGCAATGTAGATGTCTCTTCAGCGGTCCGGGATTTGGAAGAAAGAATCCAAAGCCTGAAAGAAGAAACTTTCCACAACCTCACGCGCTGGCAGCGAGTACAGCTGTCGCGTCATCCTGATCGACCTTATACCCTCGATTATATTTACAATATCACTTCTGATTTTGTGGAGTTGCACGGGGACCGTACGGTGAAGGATGACAAAGCCATGGTAGGTGGATTTGGAAACATCGACGGCAAAACCTTCATGTTGATTGGCCAGCAAAAAGGCCGCAATACCAAGCAGCGCCAAATGCGTAACTTTGGTATGGCAAACCCTGAGGGGTATCGTAAGGCCTTGCGGCTGATGAAGATGGCTGAGAAGTTCAACAAACCCATCATCACTTTTATTGATACCCCTGGAGCGTTCCCCGGTCTCGAGGCGGAAGAGCGCGGGCAAGGTGAGGCCATTGCGCGCAATTTGAAGGAGATGGCAACCCTAAAGGTTCCCGTGATATGTATCATCATTGGTGAGGGTGCTTCTGGTGGTGCTTTGGGCATTGGCGTAGGAGATAAAGTGCTGATGCTGGAGAACACTTGGTATTCTGTGATCTCTCCCGAGAGTTGTTCTTCAATTTTGTGGCGCAGTTGGGAATACAAAGAGCAAGCAGCGGAGGCCTTAAGGCTGACTTCGTCTGATATGAAGGAGTTGCAGATTGTTGATGATGTGATCCCAGAGCCTTTGGGTGGCGCACATCAGGATTCTATATGGATGTCTGACCAAATCAAGAGCGTTATTCTGAAAGAGACCGCAGCTTTGGAAAAGCTGGATACGGAGGATAGAATCATGAAAAGGATTGAGAAATTCTCGAATATGGGTGTAGTTGCGAGCTAAAGGCAGCTAATCTTCGATAAACAGACCTCGGTGGTATTCCCACCGAGGTTTTTTTGTACCTGAATTTTTGAGGCGGCTAACTCGTTGGGGTTCAGAGTGATATTATAATTATACGATTGAGTAAAACATGAATTCTCAGAAATTCCCCGCTACGGAAACGGTTGCAAATCTTCTTATTGTAATAATTTATCGAAGCATCATTATAATTTAACTAAATGGTTAAACCTAACAGTTGTTAGGGTCGTATTTACTATTGCATGGCAAAGGATAGCACAACTGAACAACTCATAGCCGATACGGCAGAGAAGGTATTTCTGGAAAAAGGCATTGCTGGCGCACGAATGCAAGAGATTGCAGATGCTGCCGGGATCAACAAAGCACTACTCCACTATTACTTTCGGAGTAAGGACAAACTGTTCGAATATGTGTTTGATCGGGTATTCCAAGACTTTGTGATGCGGCTCAGAACGGTGTTTGAGGAAGAGTTGCCAATTGAAGGCCAGATTCGGGTATTTATTAGTCGATACATCCAAATCTTTGATCGTAAACCTGGTATGCCGCTGTTCATTCAGACGGAACTCTACAGAAACCCGGATTTGATTAAGCGATTTACATTTCTACAATCCGTTTTTCCGGCGGACTACATTAGAAAGGAGATTGCTAAGAAAGTGGAGGTAGGAGAATGGAGGCCTATCAGGGTTTCTGATTTCCTTACGAATCTCATTGGCTTATGCGTATATCCGTATCTCGCTCAGCCATTATTGCAGCATGCATTCTCTATGAATGACTCTGATTATCAAGGTTTTCTAGAGAATAGAGCTGAAACCATTTATACGTTTTTCCTACAGGGATTACGGACCCAATAAAAAATTTGCACCCGCTTTAACCATATGGTTAAACTATTTGGATAATCTATCATAACACACACAATGGAAACTTACAATTATTCCCACTTCAAGCCCGAGCATTACTCGGTTTCTGATTTCGGTGGTCCTAAGGCAGGTCAGCCGTTTGAGGACATGGAGCTATTCGATCTGGACGGAAAACGGCAAAATCTAAGCCGCTATCTAGGTACAAAACCAGTGGTACTGGAGACGGTGAGTCTTACTTGCCCCAGTTATGTGCAGGCATTACCCAAAATGCGCAATTTGCAAAAGCTGTATCCTGACGTACTATTTTTGGTTCTGTATGTGCGCGAAGCCCATCCTGGGGGATTGACTCCTGCGCATCGTACATTGGGCGGAAAGTTAATTGCAGCCCGGCAACTGGGTATGCTGCATCGTGAAGACCGAACCATCTTGGTAGATGGACTTGACGGTAAATCTCATAGAGACTATGGAGGCCTTCCTAATATGGTATATGTTTTTGATCGGGACGGCCAGGTTGCCTTTCGGGCAGACTGGAACCAGCCGGATCATTTGGCCTACGTGTTGAAGTCACTGACTAGTGAAGATCGGCACTTATTTCGCCGCGACTATTTTAGCCCCTTATCACCTAGCATATGGTCCGCTTGGAAAGCTCTTCGTATTGGCGGCTTTTATGCCATGTGGGACTTTATAAAGGGGCTACCTTCCTTGTTAAGGCTTTGTAAACTCAACAATCTGAATTATCACCACCGAGCCTTAATTGGTGGCTAATCTCGGTGGTCTATACAGGCAGTTTTGGGACTGTCTGTACCTTTCTCTGTTAAATTGTCGTAGGAAAGACTGTATCTAATTGAGGAGTTTGATGTAAGAAATTTTCTTCAAGGAAGCTTTTTTGGGACTATGGTTTTGTATTATTCTAAAATGACCCTGGCGACCCACCTACGTATATTTCCGTAGAAACTTTTTGATCTTTTTGGGTCTTTTTAGCTAATGAATGGACTATTGTCTTGTATTTTATTCAATTTACTCTACTCGCTTTACTCCAACTTTTTTAAGAATTTTTGTATAGTAAATTAGATTATTTTAAAGTAAGTAGTAGTAGAAGGTTGTAGAGGCTACTACTTGAAATTGAGATTCTAATCAATTAATTATGGGAATAATTATATCACGGGTCAAAAAGAGGTGGTGCTCTTGAGACCTCGGTATAACGCCCTCAGGAAATTCTAGCCTGTTGGTGGTTTTCCACCTAAGGGCCTCTCACTTCGGTGAGAATTTGTGTAATAACATGGTTAATGAAAAAGCCTGGTGCAAATGCATCAGGCTTTTTTGCGATTAGGTAGCACCGAATTCAGGGTAGGGTTAGGTATTTCCTAGCTTCTTTTTACTTTCGGGCCAGAATCAACTTTGGTATGGCTACTACGGACACGATGCGGCGTGTGGTTTTTGTCGCTATCCCCGAACTTCACGTACTTGATCTTACAGGCCCTCTGCAGGTCTTTTCCGAAGCGATTGATCTGGGAGCGCCCTTTGAACTCATTCACCTTTCGCCTATCAAAGGCCAAAGAGAGATGCGGAGCGCAAGCGGGATTACTTTCTCTGACTTACTGCCTTTTGATCAGGTACAATTGAATCGTGGAGACTTGTTGTTTATCCCCGGAATTCGGTTCACTAAGACGAATGACCCTGAAGTTATGGTAGAGATGCAGCCCTTTTACCAATGGCTCTACCAAGTACATCGGTTGGGGGTTACCTTCTGCACAGTATGCACGGGTGCTTTTGTACTGGCGGCCTCTGGCTTGCTTAATGGGCAACGAGCTACTACGCATTGGGATTTTTTTCAGGACTTCACGGATCGTTACCCCAACGTAACGCTGGTTCCGAATCGTTTTTTTGTCGAGGATGGCGTTTTCTTTTCCTCTGCGGGTATTACAGCAGGGATTGATTTATCCCTGCATTTGCTGGAAAAACTAGTGTCGCCTCGAATGGCTGCCCAGGTGGGAAGAGTTTTGCTGACTTATCCCCGCAGAACTTCGGAAGATCCTCCGCTTAGTGCATTTATGGCCTTTCGCAATCATCTGGACGATCGGGTGCATTCAGTGCAGGATTACTTGAGTGATCACTATTCTGATAAAGTAACCCTGGAGCAGCTTGCTGAACAGGTCGAGGTGAGTACGGGC
>DMST01000396.1:38840-40427 GCA_003454975.1 Cytophagales bacterium
TACGGGCCATCTCACCCGGCAGTTTAAAAAGGCAACGGGTATCACCATGAAGGAATATCTACAGGGAATCCGGTTGGAGGTGGCTCAGCGTCTGTTGTCTGAAGGAAAAACCCCGAAAGAAGCGGCAGCTGCCGTCGGTTTTCAGAATGCGGGCCAACTCCAAAAGCTCTTAGAAGAAGCTGAGTAAACCCAAGTTGTTGGGAATAAAATAAAGAAGGATTGAAATGGAAAAACCCCTGACGTTTCCGCCAAGGGTCTCTTCAATTACTGTTCTTTTCGTGTATTAGTTGCCACCCTCTTGCTCTTCCTTCAGCTGCTGGAGTCGCTGTTCTGTACGTTCGATTTGGCGCTCTAAATGTTGCTGACGCTTTGCGTCTCGTTCGGCTTGCATTTCGGCAAATTTGGCTTGCTGTTCGGGCGTCAGAATCTTCATCATTTCGGCTTCCATGGTCTCTTGAGCCGCTTTTCGTTCTGCCCGTAGCTGTTCTTGCATCTCCCGACGACGAACCTCGGCCTTTTCCTTTTGCTGACGGTGCAGGGCTTTTATCTCTTCCTGTTGTTCTTCTGTCAGGTTAAGCTCCTCCACCAAATGATCCATTCGTTCATGGGCCCGCTCAGCACGAGCCCGGCGGTGCTCCATGCGTTGACCGCGCTCCCCGCGGTGGTGGCGATCAGCTCTTTCTTCGTGTACTTGTTCTTGTCCGTAAGCCAAACCGCCTATCAGCAGCAAGGCACTTACCATCCATCCTTTTTTCATTTGTTGCGAATTATTGGTTATCAATCCTTTCTGGTAAAATTGAATGCTTTATCAAGCAAATTCGATGGTTGGATGTATGGGAAGCCCAAGGGTTTAAAATGGCTAAAAACTTTTTTGTTATTCCCAGGCAGTTCTCATCTTCTTGAGCCATGGTTCTGAGGTATTCGTGATGAATAATATGAGTGTTCGTTTTGAAATGGTTTTACTCCCTGCAGCTCAGGGGTTTATTGAGGGGCAACCTGAGGGTGTACAAGAGAAAGTACGTCAGGTGTTGCGGACAGCAGCGCAGGATGAGGATATCAAGTACTTCAAAGAGCTGCGAGAAGGTATTTGGGAGTTTCGAGTGCAGCACTTGGGTGACCATTTCCGATTATTTGCTTTTTGGGACGAATCCCACCACCCGCCCAGGGTACTGGTGACCCACGGCTGGCGGAAGGATGTAAAGAGGACCCCGGATGCTGAAATTGAGAGGGCTTTTGTCATAAAAATGGAGTATGAGGTGAAAAGCGCATAAGGCAAGTTTTGACTGTTTAAATGCTAGTTTTGCCTCGCTTCTAATCGAAAAACCAATTCCTATGCATGCGATACGTGTAACTGAGCCCGGCGGACCCCAAGTACTCCAATGGACAGAATATCCGGATGTACAACCTGCTGCTGGTGAAGTGCTTATTGATGTAAAAGCCGCTGGGGTCAACTGGCCCGATATCATGCAGCGGGCAGGCAAATACCCAGCGCCTCCGGGGGCTCCGGCAGATATTCCAGGCCTGGAAGTGGCCGGTGTAGTTGTGGCCGTAGGTGAGGGTACAGAGCGCTGGCAAATTGGTGACCGG
>DMST01000114.1 GCA_003454975.1 Cytophagales bacterium
TGCTGCAACGGCGAATGCAGGAAATTGAAAAAACTATGGAAGTCCTTGATCCTAAGAAAACGGTAGATTTCTCAAAAATAATCCAAACAGGCACACAAAGAGGATTAGTGAATAGCAACCCTACTAACGGAATTTTTGATCGTAGGCACTCTTTACTGACGCTTCAAGTAATACAGGACAACGCAGATGTGATCAGAAGCGCTGAAAAAGTAGAATTCGAAGCAGCATTGGAAACCATTGGCGGAATTCCGCAATCAGTTCCTGATATAAAATTAACGGTAAATCAAAATGGAGTGACTAAGGTCATTCTTGGAGAAGTTTATGCAGGAACTGCAGGTGCTAAAAGTAATTTGGCAAGTCAAAGTCTAACTTATTTTCAAACCATTGAAGATTTAAATGACATTCGGTTTTTTCGAAGGTTAAATTTAGCAGATAAAGAAATTGCCAAACAGGCTGTTATTGAATCTTGGAAAAATGGTGGTCTTCTAAATGATCAAAAGACCATTGATTTATTCAAAAAACTTGACGAGGAAATACTCGAGACTGGGTTTAATCCAGCAGTAGATTCTTTTGAAGATTTTCTTAAGAAGAACGATGAATGGTTTGATTTAATTTTTAACAATAAATTTTGAGAGAACATAAAGTAACCAACGATGTACATTGGCTTGAGAATAGTAATCAAGGCATTATAGCTTTTTCAAAGAATGGAAGAGAAGAGGAAGACCACTTCCTCCAGATAAGAGTAAGCGAATTTTTCATGTCATTTAAGGCCGATCAAGCAATTCTTTATCAAGAGAAAAACAGAAGTGATTTACATATTATACCAGAACTTGGAGAGCCTTATGTATTACAAGGTGAGTTTAGTCTTTATGGCGCATTTAACACAGAAAACGGGCCTGCCGTAATAAATGTACCAGAGAAAAAGTACTTCCTAGTTAACCTAGCTTCTGGCGAGCTGAATGATCTAGGGTTTCTTTATTCACCCTCATTTTGTAATTACCCTTTATTATTCCAGAAAAAGAAATCTACTATCGATATCTATAACATTGATCATGATGTAAGAACAACTATCGACATTAAACCTTTCTTTCGAGACCTAGATGATAGGATTGATGAAATAATAGGATTACATCAGGAGGAATGGCTTTTGATTAGATTAAAATCAGGACTTTTATTAAAGTGGAACATTCAAAGCGTAGAAACAAAGGTAATTCGACAGTTAATTGGTCGTTGCGTATTATTCAATGAACAATTGTACAGTGTCACTAACAATATATTAGAAAAAATCAACCTAGAGTCAGGACAAATCGTCCAACCGAAGAACCTTGATGGCTTAGCTAAAAAGTATAATTTTCATCCCACGGGTAGGCATAAAGTATATGACGATTACATTTTTATTATGTCTGCTGGAAAACCTGGGATGGTTACTATTTTCGAGCGTAGTTCATTCTCTTTTAAAGACCTAATTTCTTTTTCTGGACAGATTCCTGTAGGAACTGAACATCTTCATTGGAAAAATGACAAATTGTACGTCCTTGATGGTGGAAATACTTTGCACATTTATGAACAATAATGTCGGCTCAAGCCCTCTCTAGCTCGCATTCAAGAAAAACCATTTGTTCGATGGCCCTTATTAAGAACAGACTTGGTGTAATATCAATCAAAAATGATTCTCTTGAATTAGGCGCATAAAACATAACGATAGAAATCCATGGTTAAATCATTGATTTTCAGTATTTTGTATATAGAAAAGCAGCCCTAAACCATGGAAAAACGATACCAAAGCCTATCCATTTTTGAATTTCAAAAGCGCTTCCCCGATGAGGAAGCTTGCCTTGATCAACCATGGGCTCTGGTGGTGCCTGGACCAGATCCGCTTAGGGGCCGAGGCCACCGCAAGCCGCTTTGCTACCTACTTCCGGTCCGTAGACGGTGGCATAACCAACGCGCAGGTGCAAACCCTCTTCGACCGGGTAGAGACCATCACCGATGCCTTTCCCGATCCCCAGCGCTTGGTCAACCTTACCGAGGGCGGCTTCTCCCCAGACTGGCTAGAGAACTTGCTCGCCGGCGGCGTCACCCCTACCCAAATCAACAAGGTCTTCGATGACCTCTTGGTCGGCCTTACTGAGGGTAAAACGCAAGTACTGGCCCAGCTAAGCAAGCTGGACCCCCTGCAGTTTGCCAACCTCGCCGAAAGCTTAGATGCCTCCAAGGTGGCTTTTTTCAAAGCCAGACCTGAGCTACTAACTCCTTGGCGACTGCTGGGCAATGCGGGTAGATCATCTTTACAAAACAGTGAAGAGCTGCTGGGCAAAATCCAAAAGGTAATGACTAATCCAAGATTCCAGTACTTTTACCCCATCTCTACAGCCAAAAGAAACATCAACTCTGCTGAGGATATGATGGCCCAAATCATCCAACTACAGACAGAAGCAGGAAACTTGGTTGGGGGACGGATGTCCAGCATGGAGGATCTCATGGATAATTTGGATTTCTTCCTTACCAACCATGCAGCGAAACCTGGAG
>DMST01000110.1 GCA_003454975.1 Cytophagales bacterium
CGGCCTCCGTCACCAAGGCCCTGGTTGCATGATGCGCCGCATAGATGAGCGCGATACTGCCGCCATCGCTATGGCCGTAGACCACAGGCTGAGAGATACCCAAGGCCTTAATCAGGGTAGGCAATACCTCCAAGGCCTCCTGCTCTAAATAGCCGGACTCCCGCTGGGTAGGCGGGGGATCGGATTTACCGTGTCCCCAGCGGTCGTACAAGAGGCCATTTAAGCCGAGTCGTTCACATAGCGTGCTCGGAAAATCCTTCCATTTCTGGGCACAGCCCAAGGCGTCGTGTAGAAAAACTACCGTAGGGCGGTTTACCGCAGTGGTTACCGATATCCTCTCCACCCAAAGCTTATTCCCTTGTATTTCCTGATAAAAGGCGTTCATCCGGGGAAAGATGTTCTAATTTTCTCACATAACGTCGGTATGCAGCATATTCCTATAGAAAAAGAGACTTCTCCCCACGATTCATTTTAGTAAATTTTAGCACTCCTAAATCGATGGTGGTTGGTTAACATTTTACACCTTCCCCTACCCAGGGGAAGGTGCCCGAAGGGCGGAAGGGGTTATCCCAACGCTGACGGCTTTTGGACCGACTCCTCTGAACTAAATAGCATCGACTCCTAAATCAAAAAGCAGAGCAGGTGCCCATGATGGATACCGTGTGCGGTTTGCTCTTACCTAAACTCGAAAACCATGAAAATACAAGACTACATCAAGGAAGCCCGGGAAAATATTGCGGCTTCTCAGTCCGATGCCCTTACTGCGGATTCGCTGGAAAAACCCGAACATTTCAACTGGGTGGAGGATGTTTTTTATGCCTTAAATGTAGCCTACCACCCCGAGGAACGGGCTTTGATTTGGAAATACCAGAACCAGGAGGAAGTGTATACCTTCCGGGAGGTGTACACCTTGGGTAATCAGCTTATCAACCTGCTCCGGAAACACGGTGCCCAACCGGGTGACCACATTTACTCCCTGCTTCCGCTCGTACCCGCCAACTGGATCAGCTTTTTGGCGACCATCAAGGGCGGCTTTGTATTGATGCCTACCGCCATCAACCTGACCGCCCGGGATTTAGCCTATCGGTATGAATCCTTGTTTCCGGAAATCATGATTGCCGATGCTGCCAACGCCGCTAAGATCGACGAAGCCGAGCAAGCGTTTGGCAAAACCTCCAAAATCAAAGTACTCGTAGGAGGGGAGCGCAAGGGTTGGGTCTCGTTTGATGCCTTGAAGGACGAACCCCAAGAGGCGGAAGCGACCCCAACCAAATCAGATGATCCGGTGCTTTACTTTTTTACCTCCGGTACCACCGGCCTACCCAAAATAGTGGTGCATACGCACTTCACGTACGGCGTAGGCCACCTCACCACGGCCTCTTGGATTGGCTGCAGGCCGGGCGATGTACACTACAACATCTCTTCTCCTGGCTGGGCCAAGTTTGCCTGGAGCAGCTTTTTCGCCCCCTGGAATATGGGGGCTACTATTCTGGCCAATCAAGTGGATGGGTTCGTTCCGGCTGAGCAACTGGCCGTGATGAGTCACTACCGCGTGGCTACCTTTTGTGGTTCGCCCACCGTACTGCGCATGCTGATCCAAGAGGACCTGTCTCAATATGCATTGCACCTGCGCCAAAGCTGTGCGGCCGGAGAACCGCTGAACCCGGACGTGATCGACAAGTGGAAAAAGGGCACGGGCGTTACCATACGCGATGGGTACGGGCAAACAGAAACCACGGCGCTGGTAGCCAACCTGCCCGGTCAGGAGATCAAACCCGGTTCTATGGGAAAGGCTACCTTCCTGTACGAGGTAGGCATCTACAATGAGGAAGGGGAGGAAATGCCGCCCTTGGAAGAGGGCGTGATCTGTGTGCAGCAAAACGGCAAAGAAAATGGCCTTTTCCGCGGGTACCTGGCGGATGAGGAAAGGACCCGGCAGGCCTTCAAACACGGGCTCTATTACACAGGCGATAAAGCCTACAAGGATGAAGATGGATTTATTTGGTTCGTGGGCCGCAACGATGACGTGATCAAAGCCTCGGCCTACCGGATTGGCCCCTTTGAGGTAGAAAGCGTACTGATAGAGCATCCGGATGTAGTGGAGTCTGCTGTGGTAGCCAGCCCACACGAAGTGCGGGGCTACGCTGTAAAAGCCTTTGTTATGCTTCGGGAAGGAGTGGAGCCCTCCGAGGCCCTGGCGCAAGCCCTGTTTGATTTTGCGGGCCAACATCTGGCTAGCTACAAGGTGCCCCGGATCATTGAATTCCCGGACGCATTGCCCAAGACCATCAGCGGGAAAATCCGCCGGGTGGAGCTCCGATCCAACGAAGCGGAAAACCGTTTGGCGAAAAAAGTGGTGCCGCACGAGTATTTCCATGCCAAATATTGAGGTATGAGTAGCGCCCGAAGGGCAGCCAGTAGGCTGCTTGAGGGCTACTTTACTGCGGTATTTTATGCCGGATCACGACTAAAGCAAAGGCTGGGTAAATGGCTGCCCACAGAGCAGAAATTAGCCTTATCTTTGGTCATCACCTGTCACTGTAATGTAGCGCATGCCGGTAGCCTCCAACGTAGGAAACGTCACCTCCCAGGCCTGGGATTTGGGAAACCTTCAAATCTCCCATTACCTCATCGACTACCAGGATATGGGAGTGAACACGGCCAAGAACGATACTGAATACGTACGGCTGCATTTTGGGCTTCAAGGAGCGTATGATTTCACCTTTGCCCAGCTCAATGCCTCCTTCCAGCTTGCAGGCCACCACAACAACATCATGTATTCGGACGGTCTGGAGTTGGTCATTGCCAACAAATCTAAACGCATTGAGACCTTCGGGATCAACATGGAGACCAACACCTTCGTGGGGATAGCCCAGAAGGGCAACGAACCGCTCAAGCGCCTGGCGGATAAGGTGGTGAATCGCGAAAATGCTATCCTGGCTAACGAGTGGCAGACAAATACTTTCCGCATCCAGTCGGTGATCAACGAGATTATCCACTGTCCTTATACGGATAACCTAAAGGACCTTTTCCTGTTCTCCAAAAGCATTGAGCTCTTGGTGCTGCAAGCCGAGCTATACGAAGAGGAAAAACCCAACTTGTGTGTGAAGTCCCGGCAGGATAAAGACAAACTGGTCGCCGCAAAGGAGATTATTACCAGCAGGATGGATAGCCCCCCTTCTCTGAACGAGCTAGCCAAACTGGTTTCGCTCAATGAATACCAACTCAAGCGGGGGTTCAAGGAGATGTTTGGCACCACGGTGTTTGGGCACATCCACCAGCTGCGTATGGACCACGCCAAGCGACTGCTGTTGGGCACTTCCAAAACGGCCAAGGAGATTGCCTACGAGACGGGCTATAGCTCCCCACAGCACTTTAGCAAAGCCTTCAAAAAGGAATTTGGAATCCCTCCGCAGGGTATAAGAAATGCTCCCGATTTTACCATTCGTCCTGAGAACGATGCCCCACCTTTGGGACAATAATCAAATCAATGGATAATGGAAAACACCATGATTGTTCAGAAAAGCATTGCCTTTCAAGCGTCTAAAGCCCAAGTGTGGGACCTGCTCACCAACCCGGCCCTCACCCAGCAGTACATGTTTGGCTGCGAGGTATTGTCTGACTGGCAAGTAGGAAGTGCCGTCAATTGGAAAGGAAAAAACGAGGCTGGGGAGGACGTAGTTTTTGTGAAGGGCGTCGTTACCGAAATTGTAGAAGGGGAGAAGGTCACCTTCACTATGCTTGACCCCAACGTAGGCATCGTAGATATACCTGAGAACTATGCGAAGTTGACCTACTGGCTGGAAACCATGGCTGAAGGTACTACTTTACACCTAACCCAGGATTTCACCGGCACCGAAAACGGACAACAACGCTACGAGGAATCACTCGGCGGCTGGGATCATGTGATTGGGCTCATGAAGAAGCTGGTGGAATGATATTCGTCGTGTAGGAAGTGAAATCTATTTCGCTTCCTACAACAATGGGGAACACAAAAAATGCGATGGAAGAACACGAGAAGCCCAGGCTGGCTCGGTTGACGGACATGGTAACACTGCTACAATCAAAACGGGTGGTGACCGCGCGTACTCTTGCCGAGAAGTACGGCGTCAGCATCCGCACGGTGTATCGAGACATTCGTACGCTGGAGCAGTCGGGCATTCCCATCGTGACCGAGGAAGGCAAGGGCTATTCGTTGATGGAGGGCTACCAGCTGCCCCCGGTGCTCTTCACCGAAGAGGAAGCCAATGCGCTGATCACTGCGGAACAGCTGGTACTGAAGAGCAAAGACCAGTCCTTCAGTGAGCATTTCAGCCATGCAGTAGCCAAAATAAAGTCAGTGCTGAGGCACTCGCAGAAGGGCAAGGCAGAGCTGCTGGCTGAGCGAATCTACATAGGAGAGAACCAGCAGCAGGAAACCACCAGCGACTACCTGATGCGTATTCAAATGGCGCTCACGCACTATCAGGTGATCACAATAGCGTACGAGTCTTCCGAGAAAAAGACCTCCGAACGGGTGATTGAGCCCTTCGCTTTGTACAACAACCGGGGCAACTGGTTGCTGGTAGCTTTCTGCCGGCTGCGGGAAGATTTTCGGGTGTTTCGGATCGACTACATCCAGTCGCTATCCGTGCAAAAAGAGACTTTCACGCCCCACGAAATGACCTTCAAGGAATATTTTGAAAAATACGTAAAGGACGCTCCCTACCTCTGACATACCCTTGTCAGTACCCCCGCTCTACTTTTGTATTGTCACGAACAAAAATGATACAAAAATGGAAGTTGTAAGCATCGTAATCCTTTCTCTGTCAAGTTTTTTGCTGCTTTTTGTGGGGAGCTCCCGCCTGAGCAATCCCATCGCCACCTACGCGAAAAATTCTGGGATTACTCTGGCCAAAGATGTGGATCTTTTGAACGAAGTACGGGGCCTGAGCGCCGTTATGTTGTGTGCCGGTATCCTTACTGTGCTGGGTACTTTTTTATCCCAAATGACCTTCACCGCTCACGTGGTGGGTGCCTTAATTTTTCTAGGCTTTGCCCTCGGTCGGTTCATCAGCATGTCGGCAGACGGTAAGCCCAACCAGCAGATCATTTCCGGAATCGTCTTTGAGCTAGTGCTGGGGGCCGGCAATGTAGTGGGGTTGGTGTTGGGATAGAACCCTACAGCTACCCTCGCTGAAGTTTCTTCCGAGCCATCCCAAAACCGCGGACCTACGTTCAGCGATTATTTAGAGTCTGGAATCTACTTCCAGATTCTTTAGGGTTAAGCCAGTGGTCAATGGTCACTTTTCATCTAGTCTTTGGAGTATCTGCAGATGGATCATGTTACCTTAAGTGGTAAAGCACATACTCCATGAGAAAAGTCATTTTGATATGGTGGGCCACGTTAGGATTGAGTGCTAGCAGCTGGGCACAGGAAGTAGATACAACCTTATATGAGTTACATGAGGTGGATAGTCTCATGGAAATAGGCCGCTGGTGGGGGGATGCCGAGTTTGTAGGTGGCAATGAGAAACTGCTTGGATATATAGCAACTCACTTGAATTTCAGCATGGAGCGTTGGGATATCACCAATACCAGGCTGGTGGTGACAATGGAAATTGACACAGCCGGTAAGGTGCAAAATCCTGAAATCGTGAGGAGTGTACACAAGGAATTGGATCGACAAGTAATTGAAATTCTATTGGGCATGCCCCCCTGGAAGCCCGCTTACAGGTACGGTAAGCCCATACGGCAGCGTTATCAACTGCCGCTGGACCTTGATTTTGGCTAACAGGAATCCATTTCCTTTCCCCAGGACATATAAGCAGGTTGCGAATACCGTTTGGTGTATTCACAGCCATGGAAGTTTCTTCCGTGTCGCACTAAACTGTGGAACTTTGTTCCCGCCTACTAATTCTGTAGGATGGGAAGCATGCTTCCCCTCCTACAGAATTAGCCCTTGCCCATTTGCATTATTTTACGTTCGGGCTGCAATCGCCACATGCCAGAGTCACTATCTTGAATCTATGGCAAGAACAATTTTCCTGATCTACCTGGGCATTGTGCCCGTGCTGGTGCTGGCCGAAACCGATAGCACATCGTTCTCTTATGCGGACGTATTGCAGGAGGTAGAGCAGCGAAGAACCCACTTGGCGCAGGCTTATGCAGAAGGATCAGCAGAGGTGCGGGACTCCATCCTTTGGGAGGCCGAGGCCTACCTGGCGGCCGTGCTGATAGA
>DMST01000028.1:0-2134 GCA_003454975.1 Cytophagales bacterium
TTGGGCCGCTTCGGCCCCTGCCTGCATGGGAATCAGGCTGCCGCTGCGGTGCTTTTGGGTCACCAAAAGCATGCGGTTAAAGCTCCCGTCTTGCCCCTCTGTCATGTAGGCAATCATATCGATGGGGGTATTGCCATAACCCAACTCGGCAATGGTGGTACCCACAATCTTCTTACCCGCTTCTATATCGGCCAGGGGTATGGTAACCAAGGGCGTGCAGGTGTAGGAAGCGATCAAGGTGGGGACCCCATTGAGCTCCTCGATGAGCATGGTGCGGATGGGAGCCCGGGTTTCCTGCTGTAGGTGTATGGCATGGTAGATTTCAATGCCCCCTACGGAGGACTGGCTACCGTCAAAAGGGTAGGCAATCTTGCGAAGGGTAGAGGCAAATTCACCGTTGGTAAGGCCGGCCACGTACAGGTGCCCATCATAATAGTCCATATCGGTGATGGTCAGCGTACTGGCAGGCACATCGCGCCAGAAAGTAAGGTCGGCTGCAGGTGGATTCGCAATAGTCACCTCGCTGTGGTCGGCCTGAGCCGGATCCAGGAAGCGGATGTCAGGGCTAGTAGGGCTCACAATGGCAATCACGGAAGGAGCACCGGGTTCATGGCCCTTTTGCACCGCCACGTAGGCTTCCTGGCTCACCGGGTGCACTTTCAGGTCATGGATGATCAAATCACGGGGCGCCAGGCCTAAGGCTTCGCCGATTTTTCCGTCCAGGTCCATGAAATTGAAAGGTACGGGTTCGGACAACTCGGTGGCTTCGGTGGCGATGGCATGTACCGTACCACTTTTGCTATCTCCGACGAACAAGACATGGTCAGGCCCAAAGGCCAATACTGTAGCCCCCGGCAAGGTGGGAACTACGGGCATGGCGGTCTCCTCCCCTGCTGCATCTGCGGGGGTAGGCTCACTGCATTGCATCAGGCATAGGGACCCGACCATAGCGATGGCCAGGGTCAGGGTATAACGGGTTACTTTACGCATATGGGTAGTTTTAAAAGGGTATGAATAGGAGTTCTAAAATTTAAAATCGAGGGTAGGTGCCACAAAAAAGGTGGCCTCACTAGCACCGGAGGCTTCTATGAAGGAACCGGGTATGAAATAGGAGCTCAGTAGGTTGACACTGAGGTTCCGGTGGATGGTATACGTCACATTCAGGCCCACTACATTGCCAATATCCCGCTCAGTGAGGCTCATAGCTGGGCGGGAAAGAAAGGCCGGAGGTGCATACAATCCATCGTTGAGCGAAGTGCGCCAAAAGAAGGCATAATCCGCATAGATGAGCCACCCCTTGGCCGGAAACAGCAAAATGCTGGGATGGAGACTGGTAAGGTTAGCCGGGGTATTGACCCCTGCCAGGCTGTAGATTGCGGGATTCACAAAGAGGGGATTGAAGGTTTGCAACCGACCATCGCCTAGCGTAGCATCCCCACTCGACCAGTCTAGCTTAAGCCCTAAAGTGAGCCTCCAGGGCAGCCGGGGAAAAGTATGTTGCCAGTCCCCTTCGAAATTAAAAGCCCGCACAATATTATCACCCAAGCTGCCGAACTGGTAAATGAATTCGGTGTTGTACCGACCGTTCTTTTTCACCGTACCAAAGCGGCGGATGCCAAAGGAGTGGCGCACTTCCTCCCCTTGTCCGTCATGGAAGAAGGACATAGGGCGGTGGAAACCCAGGTAATACAGTTCGGTTTTACCGATCAGAAAGGGAAGCGAGAAATCGCCAAAGATTCCCCATAGCGTGGGCGCGGTAGCGTCGGCTTGGAATACGCCGCCGCTGTTATCAAAGGCTTCAAAGCCAATTGCCACTTCCTTTCCGTAAAACACTTGGAGGTCGGTTTCTTTGATGCTTACTACCGCGTGGGCCATATCAAAACTACGGCGTAGGTTAGGTCCCTCCCGCAAGCCTACCAGTCGGCTGGCGCCCAATTCCATCTCCTGCCTGCCCACACTCACCGCCAAGGTAGACGACTCTCCCACTGAGCTCTCCCACCGTACAAATCCTTGGTGCAGATCAAGCACGTCGGTTTCCAGAAACTCTTGCCCGCTGGTAGAATACCCGTGGTACAGCTCCCCAAAGATTTTTAGGTGATCGCCCAACACCAACTGGGCATGGAGCGACGCCCGT
>DMST01000028.1:2160-3215 GCA_003454975.1 Cytophagales bacterium
GCGACGCCCGTTGGGAGTAAGAAGTAACATCCTCTTCTGTCCAGTTACGGTTAGTGAAATGCTGCAAGCGGGCTCGGTAACCGCCACCCAGGGTTAGGTACGAACGGCGCTCACTTCCCAGTGCCAAGAATTTGATAGGATCAAGTACCCCTTGGGTATAGGGCGAGGTTGCAGGGTCGCGCAAATACGAATAATCCTCTTCGGCCCGGGCAGTCTGGAAAGAGGGCGGAGGGAGCAAATCTTCTGTTTCCTGTGCGTAAGCCGGCCACCCTGTACTCAGCATGCCCAGTACCATACACCAGCGCCGAATCCATAAGGAAGTCTTCCGGTGAAAAAAAAACCTGCTTGAACCGCTTTGTTGCTGTTTCATAGACTAAATATCCCTCGCCGACTCTGGGGAACCATTAATCTAGATTAAGAAAGGAAGCGGTCTGTATTCCTTAGGAGGATGATCTTACCCTAGGTGAAGAAAAGGCAGATTTGGATGCTAATGATCCCTAGGTAGGCCAGATGTATGCGATTAGAAACGGCGTAAGGAACCCTAAAAAAACCAAAGCTTAACGGCAAGGGCACAGACCGTAACCAGTAGGAAGTAGCGAATGTACTTGTCTGGAATACCCACGGACCAGCGGCTAGCGGTCCAGCCACCCAGGGCGGTGCCCACCGCCAGGATGAGGCCGTATTCCCAGCGGATCATGTCATTGATGATGAAAACAATGAGGGCAACCACGGTATAGCATAGGGCAACGAATACCTTGATACTGTTGATCTTGGCCATAGGTAGGTGATGTACCAGGGAAAGGACGGCAATCAGAAAAAAGCCAATACCTGCCTGCAGGAATCCGCCGTAGATACCCAGCAAGAAGTATAGAACAATGCTCAGCGCGTTGCGCTTGGGGCTAAAGAGACCTTCTTCGGCGGTGGTTTTCATGCCCGGTTTGAACACTGTGAGGAGCATGACCCCGATCATGACCACGGCCAGAATCTTGTTGAAGGTATCGTCTTCGATCTTGACGGCGATTAGAGAACCCAATACCGAGCCCAAACAGGCCGAG
>DMST01000028.1:3269-3925 GCA_003454975.1 Cytophagales bacterium
AGGCCGAGGCGGCTACCCAATAGGCAAATGGAAACACACTTACACCCTTGCTACGGAAACCCCGCACGGAAAATACATTTTGGAAGAAGATACCCACCCGATTGGTAGCATTGGCTACGGGCGAAGGGATGCCCAGGAAAATAAGGACCGGAAGGGTTAGTAAGGATCCGCCGCCGGCAATGACGTTGATAAACCCAGCAATAAAACCGGTACCGATCAGCAGCAGGATTTCTAATAGGGTCATAGATGGGTATGGCAACTAGGGTGATGAATGATGCGTGAACGCTAAGCTAGTGCAAAGTGCTGCTACTTGGTGCATCTTCCCTCCTATCAGCACAAAAAAGGAATGCCCTATTTACTTGACAAATATAAAAGTAATAATTTCTTTTACTTTTGTTAAGTAAACAAAGGAACCGATGAGACTATCCGCAGTGGGTGAATTTGAAGAACTGGTATTGCTGACCGTTGCCATGCAGCACGACCAGGCCTATGGCGTCTCTATACAGGAGAGCCTAATGGGTAAGCTAGAGCGCAGCATCAATATCAGCAGCATACACGTAGCGCTGAAGCGCCTTACTGAAAAAGGCATGGTGCAATCACGGTACGGGGGCATAACCGCCGAACGGGGCGGGCGCCGCAAGAAATACTACATCATC
>DMST01000004.1:0-4139 GCA_003454975.1 Cytophagales bacterium
GGGGCAGGACGGTAGCAGCTTTCTCAACGACCCCCGGTTTGCCCTGGGCGATATTCCGAGTATGGAAGAGCGCCGAAAAGAGGGTAAGGAATGGGAAGCACGGCACGAACAGCAACTGGAACAGACCCGAAATCGGGGTAGGTCCCGAAGCCATCCCTCAACCCCCGGAGTGCCTTCAGTGGGCCCTGTCCCCAGTGGGATTTCGGATGTAGGCCCGGAGGTTAACGATCAGCGATACCAGGACCGTCTGAAAGCTGAGCAAGCCAGGTTTACTAAAATAACAGAGCCTGAAGGAGGGGAGGGAAGCATGGATGCGTTTGTGAAACGACGGGATCAGTCGGTCCAGAAGTTCCAAAAAGCGCAACAAGCCAAGGATATGGCGGAAGGGAAAATGGGTTCGGCTACTGATAAATTGCGCCATGCCAAAGGAAAGGCAGACGATAAGCTGGATGCCTGGGTGGCTCGCCGGGACGAGATGGCCGATAAATTCCGGAACGTCAAAAAGAAAGCGGAGCCAGTAGTCCGGTCTGTTCGCAAGGGTTTGGATACCGTAGACGGTACTTTGGATAAGCTGGACCAGGCTCTGGACAAAGTGGACGAGGCAGGGATGAGTAATGACCCTATGGCGCGCAAACTTCGCTCGGTGTCGGACAAAACCCGCAACGTCACCGAAAAGGTTAGGAACAATCCGCTGAAGGAAGGCTGGGATGCTGCTCGTGATAAGAAGCGTGAGCTTACCTCTGCCAGGCAGAAGTATGAGAACCGAATCAATAAAGTACTTGGAGTAGACGTAGGTAGCCTTGATGAGCTTGGTGCCCGGCAGGAAGCCCTACGTCAACAGGCGCTAGAGCGCAAAAAGGCTGAAAGACAAGCCGAGAAAAAAGAGGAAGAGAAAAGAGAAGAACGGCGCAGAAAGAAGAAAGACCGATTTTAAAGTATGAGCACTGAAAATACCGTAAATACGGCCTCGTTTGCCCTCAAAGAGATTTTGGAGGGTATTGCCGAAGGACTGAATGAAGCCCAGGAAGCCCTGCGTGAGCAGCCTCCTTACGATGCCTTCGGTCGGCCCAATACTATCTACCAGTTACCCTACCTTGACTTTAGCCTCAAGGTAACCTCGGAGTTTGAAACGACCGAAACAACCGCTAGCGATAGCGGAGGAAGCCCTCTATACGCACGCCGGTTGCGGTTCAAATCCTTAACTCCTCAAAAATCCGGTTCCTCTTCTTCTACTACAGATGTAGAAATCCACAGTACCATTTCGGGTAGATTTGTGGCCTCAATGCCCAATGAAGGGCTACCCCAAACCATCATTCAGGTAAAAACGGAGATCAAGGATGCGTTCTCGGATCCTGTATTGGTGAAGCTTGATATTTCGGTGGGCAATGCCGCCGGGGAAGCCTTAGTGGGATCTATTGTGGAACTCAACTTCGATGAGGAAACCAGTGTAACCCTGAACTCTGGCAATGTATTACCTACCGAAGACTATCCTGCGTTTGATCAGGGCGAAATCCGTACGGGTGCAGACGGGTTGGCTTCTGCCACAGTTAGCATTAAAAAATCGCTTTATGACGCAGGCAATTACTTCGTTATAACGGCCAACGTCGGCAACGTTACCAAATCGATCTCCATTAGCAACAATTAATCCTTATGGCAGCCTTACAACCGATCAGCACGGCACCTACTGAACTTCAGGATGTAGCCCCCATAGAGGGAGGCTCTACACGCGAACTTACTTTTCAGGGGGCTATTCGCAATGCCGATGGCACTGTTTCCGCAAGCCTTCAATTGGCCATTCAATATTACAATACTATTGCTCAGGGCTGGGAAACGCTATTGTCCAATTTCGGCCTTACCAACGGGGCATTCGAGGCCAAATACCAATATTTGGTTGGCGGGGCACCGCCAGATGCTACCGCCAACCGGATTAGCAATGTTATACACGTAGGTGGTTTTCCGATGGTGCGGTTAGTATTATCCGCTACATTGCTCAACGCATCGCCTGACGTGCTGGCATTTGGTGGTATTGTTTACCCAAATGGTGGTGTTTGGGACGACTTGGTACTCAATTTTGGAGAGCTTAGGTTGCTTTCCCCTAGTAGGATTGATCAGCAGATTGATGGGAACCAAACCAACTACGAGTACGCTCAGGTAGCGGTTCCATTTTCAGATTCGGTTGACCCCTTGCTTTCCTCAGGAGGTGGTGCTGAGCTGTCTTCCTTAGCAGATCCAGACTCTATCGATGGTGGTGGCGGAGATGTCATTGACGATATAGATGGTGGCGGGGGTGGCCCCGTTGATAATGGCGGCGGCGGTGGAGTGAATGGTGGTAACGATGAAACCAACGGTGGAGATAGTTTGGGCGATTTCAATGAATTCCCTGATGAGCAACGGTATACGCTTTATACAGAGCTGATTGCCCAGCAGAAGGTTCAGATTGCTTCCCTAAGTGACCAACTCAGTGTCCAAACAGACCTTAACTCAACCCTCAATGAGCAGGTGACGGCCAAGGATACGGAGATTGCTACCTTGAGCGGCCAAATTCAGACTCAGAATACGGCCAAACCAGTCAATGAGGTGTATACTCAGTTGATTCAGGAAGTAGATACTGCTTCCCAGGGCAACTTTGAAAACTATACTTTAGGTAATGTATCCATTGATCTGAAAACCTTCGTTTCGCAAGACCAGGATGGTAATTTCCAGTTACAATCTGTAGACTCTGCAGGAGCTAACAATACCAACCAGGAGACCGTAAGCCAGGTGAAATTTGACATTAATCGGAATCCTGCCGTCAAGCCGTCAAGTTCTGCTGCCATTACCCCCAGCGTGATGGGACTTACCGAAACGGCCGCGCGTAAGCGTCTGCAAGCCCAGGGCATGAAACTGGTTGCAATTTATCAAGCTTCTGATAAGAACACCGTGGGTCAGGCCTTTAAGCAAACCCCCGCTGCGGGAGAAGATTCGAATCGGGACCTGAAGGTTACCGTGATATTTGCCAAAGGCGAAGGGCAATTTGCTTAAAACTAAAGGGGATTATCCGGAGTCGGACTTTGGAAGACCCCTACCAAAATTTTGATTTTAGTCTCAATGAGAATATACATAAAGAACCAGTCACATGGCAAATAACCCTTTAGATTACATGAAAGAGGTACTCGCTGCTCCGCTTGGCGAGCTTATCTCCTCAGTAGGCTCCGGAGTGGCCGATGCTCAGGCAGCCCTCGATGCTGGTTCGTTGTCGCAGTGGCTGTCTCTCTACAGCGAGGACGGGGACAACGATGAAGTGCTTGCCCGCTTGCGGGAAATAGGCTATCAGCCTACCTTTTACACATTACCTGAAACCAGCGTAGAAGCCAAGGTGTCGCTATCTCTCTCGGCCAAAAGTAGCCTGAATGCTCAGACACAGATTCTTCCTGAGACTGGCAAAACCCGTATGATGGCTTCCCCAGTGAATGCGAGCATCGCCAACCGCTTCAATTTGGATGCTGAAGCTTCGGCCACTCTCAAATTCAAAGTGGTGCCCGTACCGCCACCGGGCAATGTTTCGGACATTCGGGTAGCGCCCAATTTGGTTACTCTTACCCTGGCCGAAGCTGAGGCCAAGCTAAGTGAATTGAACCTTCAATATCAGGTAGCCAACCAGATTGACGGTTCTCCGGCTGAGTTTACGCAGGATAGCCCTGTGATGGCACAAACGCCGGCCGCGGGTAGCCTTGTGCGTCGGGACCAGATCATGGTTCTCCAAATTCCAGATCCGGATGCGAAAACGGTGCCTAACCTTGCCAACCAAACGCTGGAAGATGCCGCCGCCATGCTGACGGATATGGGACTACTCTGGACCCTGAAGAAAGATGAGAACGGGGATATGCCACGGCCCGTGAAAACAGCACTGGTAACATCGTATACACCTGCCTTTGGCAACGTAGTGGAGGATGGCGATACCATTACGTTAGAAATCACTGAAGTGGATCCGTTGGCTCCTACGGTGACCCTAGGCCAGCCTGCTACATAGACCGAACGCTGTAAACCAAGCCTCATAATCCATGGCCAATAGTAGCAACGACTACATGAAAGATATCCTCGCCGCCCCCCTCGGAGAAATCATTTCCTCCGTGGGTAATGGCGTGGCCGAGGCACAGGCG
>DMST01000004.1:4193-16015 GCA_003454975.1 Cytophagales bacterium
CCGTGGCCGAGGCACAGGCAGCACTGGATGCTGCCTCGTTGGCACAATTTCTGGCGGTCTACAATAGCGACAATCAGGACGAGCTGGCGGTTCGCTTGCGCGAAATAGGATACCAGCCTACCTTCTATACGCTGCCCGAAACGGATGTAGAGGCCCGGGTTTCGCTGGCCATGTCTGTGAATCAGACCACCACCGTTAACGGCCAGCCTGGTGTGGCCAAACCGCGAATGTACGCGGCTCCCATTAATGCCAGCAGCACCAACAAGTATAACCTGGATGTAAAGGCCAGCGCCACATTGAAATTCAAGGTGGTACCGGTGCCGCCGCCCGGTGAGGTCACTGACATACGGGTGGTTCCTGATTTGGTAGGTAAGACCCTTGGCGAGGCGGAATCTCTTTTGGTACAGCTAGGGTTGGTGTATGAGATTGCCCCTGACCAAAATGGTGACGTACCCGCTACTACGAGTGCCACCGTGATCGCAAATCATACCGCTAGTGGTGGTGAATATGTGAAGGTGGGCGATGTGCTTACCCTTACGGTGGTGGCATAAACTTCACCCCATATCACAGACCAGGGAAGTAGGTGCCTGGTAATGCCTTACCTCCCTGTTTGGCCACTTGTAGTGGCACTAAGTAGTTGCTTAATTTAATTGGTAAAGCACAGTAAAAGAATTGAAAGTGTAAGTCTCTGTTTATTAATATTTTAGCCCTATTCAAATCTATGCCCTATACAGACACTTGGATCAACACAGGTGATATTTTTGTCACCCAAAAGCATGGCAACCAGACCGCTTTGGGAACTCAGTTGGACCCCTTCGATAGTGTAGAAGGTGCTATGGGTATTTTTAATACGACAGGAAACATAATAGTTGCCAAATCGGGACATTACATTACCAGCACCATCACCAAGATTAGTAGCATTGTACCCATCCTTCAAGCAGAAGGAAATGTGTTATTGGACGGTGACGGTTCTTCTCAGATCATTCAAACCTATGCGAGATACCCCTACATATTCAAAGGGTTTATCATCCGCAACTACCTGAACATTGGTGCTGTAGATCTTGAAGGCTGCCAGTTATATAATAATGGCGATGTGTTGTTGGTAGCCTCAAGGAATAATAGCTTTTATAATTGTCAGGTCACTTTGGAGCATAGGAATAATGGTGGCCCCACTGATATTTCTGGACTTCACCGAAACAACAATTACCTGAACTGTACCTTGGACCGAACGATAGGTTGGTGTGTTTTTCGATTTTCTTTTTTTGATGAGCAGTCCTCCATTACCGGTGGTGGCACCGGTGCTCCCACCTTTGAAAACTGCCTTTTTCAACCGGGCTTTACAATTGAGGGATTACCCATTCAAGAAGCCATGGATTCTGCCGAGCACGGGTTTCGGTTTACGGATTGCCATGTAATCTCCGATCCCTTGTTCAACCACTATGCGGGTAATGATCCTGAAAAGTTTGACCTCACCCTGCAATATCGCCCAGAGCGGTCTCCGCTATATCGGGGCAAAGGATTATACGTAGGGCCGCACAAATTTGCGGTGCCCATCACGCTGGACCACCCCGCTTTCAATTCCGCTGCAGGTAGCCCTAGCTCTATAGAAGATCCGGTATTTGATAACCTTACCATTGTAGACGATGCGAGTACGGGGCTTAAGATCTTGCGGATGGATAACGATACGCCCGGTAGCACGGCTAGCCTACGCTCATCCGGGCGGATAGGAGAACGGTTGTCCTTTGAGAAAATTAAAACGGTTACTGAACCGGTGCGCATCTCCGGCCAGTTTTATTACCCCGATGAGTTCATAGATACGGACATCCAGGTAAATCAACCGAGTTTCAAGCTGAGGTACTATGATGAAGAACAAAGTCAGTGGATGCCCAATGCTACCGGTTGGTACGAGATGATTGTGAACTCCACCTGGCAGGTAGATGCCAACGGTAAAGGGAATGCCGACCCTGCCTTTGAGGTAAGTACGGCTAACTTCATTACCTGTAAGGAGTTCCAGATCGAAATGGTGTTCAACACCGTGAACCCGTGATGCCATGAGTACTGCAAGCCACGGCATTAGCGCGTTTATTCAGGAGTTTCATGAAGTGGAAGCAGACCGGCTGCCGCTGGGTGTTACTACCGAGTTTACCATTCTGGATGCTGACCGGCTACCCTTTGCCCTTACCAACACGGTGGCCGTGGACTACATCGTACGCTTGGTGCTTAGAGAGGTAGAGAACCTCTTGCTCGATGACATTGCCGTTACCAATCTTGAACTCAGCCATCCTGAGGAATTTGAGACGTTATCTCAATTCACCCAGGAGGCAGGTCCCCACAGTTATTTGGTCAATGAATACTTCGGTTTGGATTCGGCTAGCCTTCGCATACGCTATACGATTTCCGGCAACCTGCACGGAGAACCGGTCTCCTGGGACTTCGAAAATCAAGTACCCGTGATAATTTACGCTACCGAAGGCTAGCTTTTGACTGATATGTAATTCGTTGTTTAGACGGCCATTTTTGCCGCCTTGGTCATCTGCAATTTCTGGAAGGTAATCACGTGTAGGAATATGATGGTTGCCGGTGCGAAGGCCGGAATCCAGGCGAAGGGGAAAGTACCAAACTGTGCAACGCCAAGTGCTTGGCCGTCCATAGCCAACCGCGTGGAAACCATAGCGCTTACCAGCACGGAGGTGATATCTAGTAACCCGAAGATATTCCAAGCCCAGGTGAGCGGCCGGACAATCTTAGCTTCCCTTCGTAAAAGCAAGATCACGGGGATGGCGAAAACCGCCGTGAGAATATCGCCGGTGCCCCCTACGTAGGCGAATCCCCTGGGCAATGCCCCGTAGGCCTCGACCAGTAAGAAATAAGCCCCCACTAGCCGGAAGAGATGGATGAATACCAGCTGTTCCAGGCTAATGTGGTGCAGGGTAGTTTTGAACCAATCTTTTCGGCGGATAACCAAGAAATAGAATAGCACCAAAGGTAGGGTAGTGGTCACCAGAATGCGGGGCGGTAGGCCTTCTACCGCGAAAAAACCGGTAAGAGCAATGGCTCCGACGACCAACAAGTATCCCACATAGAAAATCAAGATTTGACGGTGGCGAAGCTTTCCTTCCTCTGGAGAGTGAAGACCAAGCGCTGCTTTGGCCGCATTGGCAATCAGCAGTGGAGGAATGCTAATGAACAGGAGGGCGAAAGAGATAGATACCCACCCGGGTACTTGTGTTATGTGTAGTTCCATCTGTGCGTTTGTTTTCAGCAAAACAAGGCAAGATGAAACAGACATGAGTTGCCCTAGGGCAACTTCTGATCTTAGGAAGGACTTCGCGGGAAGGTACCTTCAGGAACCTTGGTGAAGAGCAGGGGACGCATCACCGGGGATCTATTCCCGTTGTACGTCCCCACTGAATAGCCTGAATACTATCCTGTGGCAGCGAGAAGTATGTAAGAACTGTGCTGCACAGTCGGTTAGGCTGGAGTATCAAAATGTGGATCGCCTCCCAATTGAAAGGGGCCATTCAGTTGTACCTGAGTAAGCTTAAACACCTTACTGTTGGCCCACTTAATGGGGGTAGTGGTATTGAACGTAAGTAAGTCCGCCGAGGGAGATGCATCCGTATTCACCGCTTGTACGATGGTAGGGGAGGCGGCCGCCAAACCGGTAAGTACCCCGATGATTAAGGCTCCAGCAACAAAAGCAGCTCCACCGGTCATTAAGCCCAGCACAATGGTAGCTATCACGCCGATGGCAATCTCCATCCACTGTAGTATTTTCCCAATACCAGTTACCCTAGAACCGTGCGTGGAGGTAGGCGTGCTATATTGTTTATACTTAATGGTTTGCTCTCCTTTACCATTTTTGCCCAATTCGAGAGTATAATGGTGAGTAGATTTGTTCCAGGCAATGACACTTGATCCAATGGCGGTTTCGGTGTAGGCCGCCATGGTAATCGTTAACCCATCGGTAGCAATGGTGAGGGTCTTCATCTCCGGATTCTTCTGCACATCATTACCATCGCCATCCTTGTACTTTACCGGTTTAATTGAAAACGATTGGCCCTTCTTCAATTGCAATACCCATTCATACCTACCGGTACTGGTATTTCCGTTGGGAACAATTTCAAATTGCTCCAAACTAGCACTGGGCCAGTGTAAAGTAATGGTGGGTAAAATCAGCTCTTCTAAAAAGAGTTTCTCAGCCACCAGAAAACCAGCAATGCTACCCTTGGGGATGGCGTTGGGATCAATAATGTCGGACTGCTTCACCGTGCGTTTGCGCCCGCCCGTCATGGCCAATATTCCAAGAACGCTGTCCTGATCATCGGTGCCATCTACATAGGCATAGCCTACATCGGTAGGTTTAGACCATTTCCAGCCTGCCGAGTGGTCAATGTATTTGTTCAGTTCTACGGTGCAGAAAACATGGGCAAAATCGACCAGGTTCTCATTTAACCAAGCGATTACTAAAGAGGGAATAATATCTTCAACTACCTTTTGCTTTAAGTACTTAACGGCATCCCCGGTAGGGTCTGAGGAGAAGTCGGTACTGTAAAGTGAGACGACGGGAATGGTAGGATCATCAGATTTGGTCTTTACTTTCAGATGAAGAGGCGTGATATTGGCATCGTTACTCCTGGTATCTGCCGGGATATATTCCAGGTTCACCTGAACTGTCAGGGTGGCGCTGTCCAATCCAAAATCTAATCCGGATATAGAACCCGATACGTCAGAAATTGGGATGCTCATATTGATGTTTTTCCCATCTCCGTTGGCCACAATTTGCCAATCTTTAAAATCACCTTTGATGCTGTTTTGTTTTTTGGGGCCTGTATAATCAAAGGTAGAGGGTGTTGCTTTCTGTTGAACAATGGCCGTATTCACATGATCTACAGGTATTGCAAATACGGTATCCCATTGGAAGGTAGATGTTGTTCTTGTAGCTGTCATAATCCTTATGTTTTAAAAAAAGCCAAAGACATAGTCTTTGGCTTTTAGTTTTACCCTTTATTCTAACTGTCCTCCTAGTAGAAGAACCCCTTCCAATTGCGCTGAAGAAAGCTTGAATACACCAGATGGCCACTTGATGGCACCCACGGCATTGTTCGTAAACTCGTTGAGTGAGGCCATATTGGGTACATCCATTTTATCATTGGCCGTCATGATTTTAGGGATGTCCCCTAGCACCACTCCAATACCTCCACCTATCATACCGCCAATGATGAGGTAGCGTTTAGACATTAAGAATTGGCCAATGGAGGTGGCTTTACCAGCTACGTAATCACCTAAGGCACCTAGTAACTCGCCAATGGTTTTTGACCCCGCGCTGATGCTACCAATTTGATCAACCACCCCACCTACAAAATCGGTGGCAGTTTCAAATGCCGCCGCAAGTACTTTGCCTATGCTGGTAGCGGCTACTTTTTCAATCACCTCCGTGATGGAAACCACGGCAGAATCCACCCCGGCGCTGATGGCCTTGGCAATAGCGCTATCTGCAATGGCTCCGAAGGCTTTGCCCACCAAAGGACCGAGTGCAGGAGCCAACAAGGCGCCTAGCACGGATACGCCAATCGAAACCCCAATCTCAACCCAAAGGTCTCGTTGCTGCCGCCAATCCGCCACCTTCATCGACATCTCAATGGTGGGTAGTTTATCGACTGGGGTTACATGCAAGGCATTGTGGCCGTCACCGGGCAGCAAGGAGAGGGTGTAATAGTCAGAATAGTTGAGCACGCAGGTGATTCCATCTGTCCACTCAAAGGAGGCACCTTCAAATTTCACCTCCATCTGATTGTCAAAGGTTCCAATATTGAACTTTCCTTCTGGAACCTTGAGCGTAGTAGGCCGCTTGTCTTTATTCTGGACTTGGTTTTTGAAATACAACGTTTTGTTGTTGGATATTAGGGTATCAGAAAACATGAAGTAATCGTCTACTGAGGTACCCGCATTGGACAGGGCAACTCCGGGTAGCAACCACTTATCCAGGAAGCGTTTTTTGGCAATGGCAAAGATTGCTGAGGAGCTGGCTGCTTTCAGAAGACGAGGATCGGTGGCCTGGCTGCCAGGTGCAGGCCTGTTCTCCGTCATGGCCAAAACGGAAAAGATGCTGGTATCCATATCTCCGGTAGTTTCCACAGCATACTCCGAAGTAGTGGCCTTCAGCCACTGGAAGTGTCCCTTATCTGCCTTGGCGTTCAAGGTGAAGTATGAGAATATATTCTCAAAATCCTTCAGGTGATCCGTGAAGTAGGTTTCAAAAGCAGCTTTACAAACGGCAGCCTCAGCCATAGGATTGGATAATCCAGAAAAAGCTGGTGAGCCTTTAGAAATAGAGGTGGAATAGATGCTAGCCACCGGCTTTTCTGAGGTGCCTCCGCTGGCCTTAACTTGGAGCTGTTTGATAGAACCGGATCCCTTTTGTGAGGTACTGTCGTACCAAGCTGCCGAAGAATCAAAGGCCGCTAGCCGCACCTGAACTTCAATGTAGTTCCCGTCCAGTTTTACTAACTTTCCACTATCTGCTGGCATTACTGGGGTATAGACGCCTTCGCGAATAGGACACCGGAGGTTGATGTTTTTGCCATCACCGTTCAGGGTCAGACTCCAATCGGACCAATTCCCTTTTATAGTCCCCGGTCCTGGGTTAGCAGAGTCAAAAGAAGTAGGTGTTTTCTTTTGGTCTACAATACTTTGGTTTGCCTGCTGGAATGAAATACCAAAGGAGGTATCCCAACCAAATAAGTCAACATTAATGTTTCCCATTTTTGTATAGATTTGTTATTAGTTTTTAGACTTTAAGGTCATGGCCTGCTGTAGTTCTACTGAGTCGAACGAGGTACTGGTGATGCCCGTCCAGGACACCGCTTTTTTCAAGCCTCCGTTCAACTTGGTGTTTTGTGAACCCGAGATGGATGAGGTGACCGAAGAGGTAACCGCATTGGTTACCAGGGCTAGAATGAGGGCGACTAAACCCGCGAAAAACGGAGCTACCAGTACCCAATCATACCATGGAATATGTTTTTCATGGCTTGTGCTTGGGTTCGGGTCTTTTTTGAAGGCGAATTCCTGGGTGGTGGCGTCAAATGAAAAGGCATTGTTCATAGTGACACTAAATGAACAGGATGCCCCTGCTAATCCGGTGATATCGAAGTAGCCACCGGTATACACGTGTAAGTCACTGTTACTGATGGTGATCTCTAAGTCATTGATTTCCGGATAATAGTAGTCAGCAGCCCATTGCGCAGCCTTAGTGGCCAGGTTGCCGTGATTAACAATCTTCCCGATTTCCATTTGGCCGGCTATATCTGTCTTCGCCTTGTATTCGAAGTTGCTCGCCTTGGCCCCATGCCCAAACCCATCGGGCAGTCCCGGTTGGATCAGGTGCTGTAGCACCATTTTTTCTGATACACAGACAAAAAGATCGTTTTCAGTATCAAGTATGGAGGTGTCAGGGACACGGGGAAGGCTTGATGTATCCTTATTTTCTACACAAGTGAAAATGACGAAGTGACCACCCTTAGCATCCAAATAGGCAAAGTCAATCTCCTTAGGAGAGATCCAAGATGCGTCCTGAGGCGGTACTAGGTTTATCTGTGCAAATACGTAGGATAGCTCTTCTTTATGTGCTTGAAATAGTTCCGGCAGGGTAGAATTCATCACCCCCCAGGCAACCGGATTGGATTTTGGGGTAATGGTGGGCTTATCGCGGGCATCTACCTTTACGGTAAATACGTCTTTATCCTTGGAGCTAGGAGGGTCTTTTTTTAGACTAAAAATGAGGTTTTTGGTATTGGCATCTTGTGGATTAGAGACAAAATCCAGCTTGATACTCATGATGGGTGTGACCCCCGCCAGATCTGTTTTGTTCCCATTAATGTCCAGGCTGCCGCTCTTGATAGGCATCTCAAAGTGGACATACTTATCGGAACCTCCTTGTACAATCTTCCAGGTATCGAAGGTGCCCTGGAGTTTTACTTTGCCTACTTCATAGTCAAATCCGGTAATTAGTTTTGACATGTTTTGCTGTAGACTATCATTGCATTTGTCTGCGCTTGCGATATAAATGATATCCCATCCTTTGGTATCCATGGAGTAGTAATATTTGGGTAGATGTTAAGTAAGCTTTTGAAAAACAGGGCTTTACACTTGAGCGTAAATCCGTTTTAGATGATGTTTCAAAAGTAGTGGCGCCCGTAGCAGCGTACCTCACTACCGATTGGGGGTTAGCTAACCGCGTAGTTTTACGCGGTATCCTGTTATTCACCTTTAGGAGTTGTCAGTAAGAGGCACGAATAGAAGGGAGGGTACTCATACCCTAGAATACCGAGGAGTACCGTTTTCCAATGACCTATTTCAACGCGGTAAGTGCCTTGGAAACAAATAGCGGGTAAAAAAATGAAAGCATTAGGCTTCTGCTTGCGCCAGCTCTTTGCGAATACGGCTAAGAGAGTGCTTGGTCATGGATAAGTAGCTGGCGATGTACTTCAAGGGAACTTCACGCACGATTTCGGGGCGGGTGGCCAACAGACGCTGGTACCTTTCAGGAGCGGAATATTTATGAAAGGAGACCATATGCTCGTGCATGGCTACGTAGTTCATGGTGAGCATCATGCGGCCCCACTCACGAAACTGAGGGATGTTGTGAAAGCAATGTTGCACGGTTTCCAGATCGATGGACCACGCCTTACATTCCGTAAGCGTTTCGTAGTTCTCCTGGCTAGGTTGCTGTTTGAAGAAGGAGAGGTGATCGTTTACGAAATCGGGGGCAGAATAAAATCGGGTGGTGATTTCGTTCCCCTCGCGGTCATTGAGAAAGCAGCGGATGATACCCTTCTCCAAAAAAAGCGACCGCTGGCTAACCTTGCCCTCTTGCAGGAGAAGGGTGTTTTTGGCTATGGTGATGGGATGGAAATGGGCAGCAATCTCATCGGCTTTGGCTCGGGGAATAGGAGTAAGTTTGATGATGAAATCCTGTAGTTGCATACCCAGTTCAGATAGCGATTGAATCCATGAACAAGGTACAAAATTCAGGACGAGTATGGGGTGGAACCCTTGCGCAAGGGTGTATGACCGTTTATCCCTGGTCACAGGTTTGAGTCTTACTGCTTTGGTAGGTTGAAATGAAACGGGTTTACGGCGTCCGAATTGGCTACGGCAATATCCATTCGTTGGTCCCCGTTTAGGTCGCCCACCACTACGTCGTAGGTGGCAAGTCCATCTTCATCCAATATTATTTCCGTCCATTGTACACCCCTGTCTCCGTTGAGAAATACCCGATTGCCCGCTCTATTATTCCCCACCACCAAATCAGGCTTCCCGTCTTGGTCAAAATCCGCCGTGGCGATGGAATAACTACGATAGCCCTCGCTAGAGAACTCCACTTGGCGGGAGAAACCCCGTTTGCCATCGCCAAAGTAGATGTAGTTGGCCTCGTTGATGTTGGCCGTTGCCAAATCGAGCAGTCCGTCTCCGTCAAAATCGGCTAAGGCTACTGAACGTGTCTCGTCGGATCCCGTACCGTAGGGCGAAGACTCGCCAAAGCCTAACGACCCATCGTTCCAGTACACAACGTTGGGTTGGCCGTCCCGGTTAGCGAGAATCAAATCCTGATGCCCGTCCCCATCCAGGTCGGCCACCTCTACATCGATGGTGGAGTCATCTGAGGAACCAAATGCGCGTGTTTCATCAAAATTACCTTTGCCATCATTGAGGCAAATCTCGTTTTCCATGCCTCGGTTGGTAATCATAATGTCGAAATCTCCATCTTGATCCAGATCGCAAACCGTCAGGTTTCGGGTAGAGGAATAGGCTTGGCCGAAAGTGCCTGCCAGTGTAAACTGCCCCTTACCATTATTTAGGTATAGGGCATTGGGAGCTTGGTCATTACCCACGGCAATATCCAGGTCCCCATCACCGTCAAAGTCGGCAAGCTCGGTGGCATAGCTGGTCTCCCGAATTTCATCTAGCGGGCGGCCCACGGTAAAGATGCCACGGCCGTTGTTGTAGAATACCACATTCTGCTGAGGCCAATGCCGCCCGTTGGCAATCACAGCATCCACGTCGCCGTCACCATCCACATCACCCAAACCAATGGAGGCGGTGCGTTTCTCTTCCAGGCCAAAGATGCGTCGGGAATTAGGTGAGGTGAACCGCAGATCTTGGGCGGAACTTAGGAGAGGGGAAACTAAAAGGAGGGCGGTTAGAAGACGGAGCATGGGAATACGTGTACCATTGGCCAGCCGAAAGGTACTATAAATGGATGAGTACCGAGCGGGAGTTTTTGAGGAATCGCCATGAAGTTTGGCCTTCTGAATCAAGTGGTCCAACTACCACCAGCCCAATTTCTCGGCTAGCTGGGCTTGTGCCCTCTCCGCAGCTTCATTGATCATGCCCGGCTCCTCACCACCCAGCAGGGGGTCTACCGTGGTGCGGAGGTGGCGCTGGCCGTTGGGTTGCCGGATGAGGGCCAGGATGGCATCCGGTACAGGTTGGGGGTGGGGTAGGAAGTCTTTGTCCTCGCCGGGCTGGCCCCATACTTGGTAGGGTGCTTCTGCCAGCTCACCGTAAGAGGCCGTACGCTCTTCGTCTGCTGGACCGCGCTGCACCGCCTCGAAAGCGGTACGAAACCCACCGGGCTGCACCACACACACATCAATGCCGAGGGGCCGCAGTTCGTACCGGTAGCTTTCGGATAGACCCTCCACCGCAAATTTGGTGGCCGTGTAAGCCCCGGAATAGGGGAATACCACCCGGCCCTGGATGCTGGAAATGTTGATGACGAGGCCCGCTTTGTGCACGCGCATATGGGGTAGCACTGCCCGCATTACCCGCTGCACGCCCACCACGTTCACAGCCAACATCTTCTCGAACTGCGCCGGGGGGAATGCCTCTGTCCAACCCGTGCTGCCGATCCCGGCATTGTTAATGACCACATCAATCCGGCTTTCCAATGCCAAGGCCTCTGCTACGGCCTGTTCTACCGAGGTATCGTCCGTTACATCCAGCTCAATTACGTGCACCGTGCCTGGGTTCTGCTCAGCCAGTGCCCTTAGCTCCACCACGGCCTGTGCGCTGAAGGTTTCCAAACCAATCATGGTGGCAAAAACGGTATGGCCCTCTTTGATCAGGGTTTCGGTAATCAGCCTGCCAAAGCCGCTGCTGCTACCCGTTATCAGGACGGTCTCTTTCATGAAAGTGAAAGTAGGGAATTCGTCCTAGGATACAGGAGAGAAAATGTGGGTGTGTGGTAGTGTAGGGGATATTGTAGTGAATTGGTGTTTGAACAAAATGGAATCATCTATTCAAACTTTAGAATCATTGACCTTCCTATAATTTATTTCTACTGACTGTGGAAAATCAAATTAATCCTATAAGGGGTTTTTACGTAATTAATTAGGATAACCAACATCAATATGGCATCAGAACAATTGAAACGTCAAGTATGGAACAAGGCAAAAAAGGTAGTGGGAAAGGACCCAAAAGATTACCGACTTGATCCTTATGGCAATGAAATATATTACTATTCTTATGGTAAAAACTCAGATAAAGGATGGGAGATTGACCATATCAAGCCAAAAAGTTTGAGAGGTAGTGATCATATTACAAATCTTCAGGCCCTAAAGACTAGTGTAAACAGAGAAAAAAGTAATTCTCTGGTAAAGAAAAGCCGACATTCAAAAAGTAATAAATAGTGCTGGTTATCCTTTATTTCCCAACCAGCGTCAAGTTTTCGGAACTTGATTTCATTTTCTAGTTCAGGTAAATAAAAGGGACCAGTTGGGGTATTATCTTCTGTAGGGCGGGTAGCATGGTACCTGCCC
>DMST01000004.1:16051-17038 GCA_003454975.1 Cytophagales bacterium
CCCTACAGAAGATAATACCTAGAGGTACCAATCACTGCCCCGCCAGGAAATCATCCCATTCGCGCTGGGAGCTGCTGTAGGTGAGCAGGTTGCCGAAAATGTGCGCACGGCGGGGATCAGTCATGTAAGGGTACATGAACTTCATTAATAATAGCTTATCGCTTTCGAAGGTCATCAGCGTTACCAATGTGCGCTGCTGGTCCATGCTCAAGCATTCGTTTTGTACGTACTGCTTGGCTTTGGAGAGCATCCGGTCCCGGTAGGTTTGGTTGACAACATCCTGGCGGATCTGACTGAAATAAGCGCCGTCTACTTCGCAGGGGCCCTGTACGCTGCCGAAGTACTGGTGTAAGTAACCGAGCAGGTCTTCGCGGTAGTAGGCGTGGTCTAGCACCTGCTGGGCCGCCTCGTAGTTGTCCATATCAAACACCCGGTCGAAACCGAACTTGAGGAATTGTAAGCGATCTAACTCCAAGGGCAGGAGCAGCGCCAGCTTCATCATGTGGCTGGTTGCCAGACACTGCGTTTGTAGAATCTGATTGATTTGCGCTAAAAGCTGGTCGTCGTCCACATTGCGGTCGATACGCTCCAGCAGGTAGTTGAAATCTGGTTCGGATATCGGCGTGGTACAGACGTTGCTCACCGTACCGGAATAGCTCTGGTAGACGGGGAAAGAATACCCCGAGTAATCGGGCAGGCCTTGGTAGCCGCCGGTGCCGTGGCCCGGTACATCCGCAAATACTACCTCGTGGTGCAGCACGTAGTCATAAAGCAACATCGCGAGGGATAGCCTACTGAATACGTCGTACACGTAGAACCAATTTTCAGGGTCTACCACGCCACCGTAGCCGGTGCGGAGGATCTCAAACCGGGCTTCCTCGCTAGGAAAGGACTCCGCTACCATCACCAGTTGATCTACCGTGAGGGCATAGGTACCTACGTACCGCAGGGCCTGATTGAGCCGCTGGTAGGGGCGAGTACGTCCGG
>DMST01000004.1:17143-18095 GCA_003454975.1 Cytophagales bacterium
GGCGCCCCGCCATTGTTGTACCTGTTGCTGTAGCTCCTGTTCGCTTACCCTAGCCTTTTCTTGGGCCTGACTCAGGGTGGATATTCCAAAAAATAATACGGCTAAGAGGAAAAATGATCGCTGCTGCATAACCAATCCATTCTGTTTGATGATCCTACGGAGGCCTTTGCAAGGTGCGTGCCAAGCGTGACTCTTGGTACCAAGCATAGCCCCAGAAAGGTAGTTTGCAAAGCTAGTGGGAAAGTGGCTTATCCACTAATGGATGTGCTTTTCTGTTCGGTGCGAAGCTCATTCCAGCAGCGTACTTTCCGCATGGAATGAATACGCACGGCCTACTTTATCCCTCAGCGGCCTGTTTGATCTTGAACTGCATCAGGCTGGCGATCTGGGTGGCCCGGCTCATAGCCTCTTCGGCTTTGGGGCCAGCGAAGTGGCTTTGCACAGTTTGTCTCCAGAGGTCAAGCCAGCGTTCAAAGTGGAGCGCCGTAAGGGGTTCCTGGGCGCTGAGGGCAATGTGCTTCTGCATAGGGTTGCCCTGGTACTGTCGGCTACCAAAGAGTACCGACTCCCAAAAGTCTACGATAATGGGTAAATGCTCCGCCAAGTCCAGCTGTGCCACCTCAGTGAATAGGTAGCCAATCTGCTCATCTACTGTGGCTTGCTGATAGAAGGCTTGGAGCAGTTTTTCCAGATCTTGACGGCTTACGATGTCAGGCATATAGACTTATTTCGGTCCTGTAGTAGGGTGGAAGTAACATCCACAGAAGTTAGTTGGGTGCCGGTAAGTAACTTCCCGATTTGTGAACAAACGTGGCCAGAAATTAATTTTCAAACCAGATACTAGGTTGATTATTCCCGGTGGCCGGTGGCGCGCATAAGCCAGCGGAAGAGGCCAGGGAACAAGGTGTTGAAGAACACGGAGACGGCCATCATAAAGGGGGCCAGCACTACC
>DMST01000004.1:18129-22908 GCA_003454975.1 Cytophagales bacterium
CCAGCACCCGGCCCGTAGCGGCTTCGGACATGGGAGGCACCAGAATAGCGGCGGCCTTCGGTATGCGGGCTTCGCTGCGGGGATTGGCTTGGAAGTACGGGGTATTCACCTTCCCAAAAGCCACCATACTTACCTTGAGGGGCGTGCGGTACAGGTCAGCATGCAGCGCCCGGGCAAAGCCCAACATGGCCGCGCGGCTGGGTAAGTAACCTACCGCCCCAGGTAGAGATATATAGCATGCCCCTGAATTTACGATGATGAAGTGGCCCGAACCGCGTTGTAGCATGGGTTCGTGAAAGACCTTGCAGGTATAGGCCGTGGCCAAGTACGGTGACTGAACGGTCTCCTCAAAATGGGAGAGAGTAGCTTCTTTGAAAGTAAGCCATTCGCCTGCCCCAGCACTGTTTATGATGACATCAGGCAACCCAACTTCTGCAATTATTTGTTGAGCCGCCGCTTCCACGGCCTCCGGTTTTGTAAGATCGGTAGAATAGATGTACACGCGCTGCCCAGACGGATCTATCTCTTGTGCGGCGGCTTGCATCTTGTCCAGCGTGCGGGCTTGCAGTATTATACGGTGTCCTTTCTGAAAAAGTAGCTTGGCAGCTGCCTTGCCTATGCCGCTAGAACCACCGGTGATCAGGATAAGTTGTTCAGTCATTTCTGCCGGGATATCCGGGGGCTGTGTATTCCCGGAGGGTTCAAGATAGATAAAATGTAGCGAAGGTAAATGTGGGCTTATCCGAAGGATTATTCTTGTATTTTTCGCCTTTCCATTACCCGTTTTCGAAAGTTATCGCTGTGGACCTTACTGAAGTACTTGAATATCAAATCCGATTCTTTCATGAGCCCGAGTTGAGGGCCGAAATTGTTCAGTACGGACAGCTCGTGACAGTAGAGCCCGGTACGCCCATATTGCAAGAAGGGAAGTATGTGAAAACAATACCCATCCTGCTCAATGGATTGGTGAAGGTAGTAAGGCAAGAAGGTGGTAAGGAGATGCTGCTGTATTACATCTATCCGCTAGAAAGCTGTATTGTCTCCATCCACTGCGGTATCAACGACTTGAAGAGTAAGGTAAAGGCGATTGCTGAAGATACCTCTACGGCCTTACTGCTACCGGCCCATGGGGTAGGAGAGTGGCAAAGCCAATACCCTAGTTTCAACCAATTCGTGTTGAATCTGTACCAGAAGCGTTTTGACAATGTACTGGATGCCTTCAATGCCTTGGCTTTTCAACGATTAGACTACCGAATGGTAAGTTATTTGGAAGCGAAATCCAGAGCCACTGGTGATAACATGCTGAGAATGACCCATCAGGATCTAGCCGATGAGTTGGGCACGGCCCGCGAAACTGTATCACGGTTGCTGAAAAAACTAGAATCCGAAGGGCGCTTGGCTCTACACCGGGGAGCCATAGAGCTGCTCTAAAGGATTTCCTTTTTTCTGCCTTGTGTGATCCTCATCACAGACAATGGCCTTTGCTATGACGAATTTGTGATCATCAAACAAAAAACAACGTCATGGTAAAAAATATGAGCAAAACAGACGGCATCGTGCGGGTAATCCTCGCTGTTCTCATTGCCGCTCTCGGGTACTTGGAAGTGATCTCAGGTGTAAGGCTAATAGTTTCAGCTGCCGTAGCTTTGATTTTTCTGGCAACAGGCTTTATCAATTTTTGCCCCTTGTATATGGCATTGGGCATCAAAACCCGGAAGAAATCCTAAACAAACCTATCCTTGCTTTAGGTCATATCGAAAGGGGCATTTCCGGGAGAGATGTCCTTTTTTTGATTTTATTTACCCTGGTAAATAAATTTCATTTACCTTTGGACCATGGCACGGATAGAGGAGGAGCTAAATACCAATTTCAAGGAGGAGCATCAGCGGATGTTATCCAATATCCTTTTCACGACCAACTGGATTCGGCAGCGGTTTGAAGCAGTGATGAAGCCTTTTGGTTTATCGGGGCAGCAGTTCAACGTATTACGGATATTGCGCGGTGCGGGGGACTGGCTCAACATGAACGAGATGCGCGAGCGGATGATTGAGAAATCACCCAATACTACCCGGCTGGTAGATAAACTGGTGGATAAAGAGTGGGTGATTCGGCGCAGGTGCGATGTGGATAGGAGGGTAGTGCATCTGAAAATTTCCGAAGCAGGGTTAGCCCTATTAACGAAAGTGGATGAAGTAGATCCTAATGAAGCCATCAGTTTTATTCAAAACCTGACGGAAGAAGAGATGCGGACCCTGAGTAACTTGTTAGATAAAATACGCGGCTGAAAAAAATTTGCCCAAAAATATACCCGGGTAATTATTGTCCGGGTGAATAAATAGAGCTTTTAAAACTAACGACTTGAAACAATGAAAAAGTCCCAACTTTGGATTTACCGGATTAGCACAGGTTTATTGAGCTTATTGATGCTCTTCAGTGCTTCCAATTACATATTCAATAATGCTGAAGTTCAGCAAGCATTTACGGGGTTAGGCTTTCCTGTTTACCTCATTTATCCCATGGCCATTGCTAAGGTAGCTGGTATAATAGTCATCTGGACCAAACGCATCGGTTGGTTAACGGACTGGGCCTATGCAGGATTCTTCTTTAATCTCTTGCTCGCCGCTTCTGCTCATATCAACGCGGGGGATGGTCAGGCTATTGGCGCATTAATGGGCTTGGTGTTCTTTACGGTTTCTTTCTACTTCTATCGCAAGAGTATAGGTGTGAAAAGCTAAGGAAAAAACTTTTCCAGTAATGATGGGCCGCCCCTGACTATCAGCGGGCGGCCTTTTCTGTTTACATCATCAGGAGCATGATGAGGTCTTCCGTAGCCGCCGACTCGTTTTCGGAGTGCATGATTAGTCTAAGCACGTGTTCCCTACTTTTGGTAGTACCCGGTGACATGATCAGTTGTATGCTTCCTCCCGCTGATTCATAAAGACTTTTAGTGTCCAATACCTGTCCATCAGAAGTTTCTAGCTGAGCCATCGTAAAATAGAAGGGATCGGCATTTCGTATAAGGGTAAGAACATAATCCCCTCCTTGGGTTGTGCTGTATGATTGAAGCTCCCATGCAGGTAGCTGTTCACTGGCTACCAACCCTTGTGCTTTTGACATGTGGGTGCTGCCCAGCATAGCGAGAACGAAGAAGGTAATAAAGAGTATTGATTTCATTCTTTTGTGAAAAAGGTGATGCCTACTCTGTTGCGGATTTTCGGCATGTCTCCATTCCACAAAGGTGTAGTCATACTGGTTGATTCACCGCGAGCATGCACTCTACGAAGGCTCTACGGCCGGTTTCCTCAGGGCCGACAATTGCTCTACTACCTTACATATTTGCACAAAGAAGGGCCATCCCGACTAAAGAGTGGCCCGTAAGTATTTCAAACCTGGGGAGGCAACCTTAACGCCTGATCAGTAGCGTTCGGCTTGATATAGTTTCCGTTCCTACCATGACTACTTGATAGATTCCTTCCGGTAGATGCTCCACGAATATAGGGTCCATGTTTGCAACGCGTTGCACGTCTACCACTATTTGCCCCGTGGCATTCAGTATTTGAATGCTCTGTGCGCTCATCTCCAATCCTTCCAACCGGATGGCGTTTGAAGCCGGATTGGGATACATGTCCCAGGTAGGGGCTTTTGGCCAATCGAACAACCCGGTTACGGTATTGATGGCTACAAAGGTGCGACTATCGGTAGTCAGCGAATCTACCCCGTCGGTTACGGTTACCTGCCAGGTGTAGGTGCTATCGTCTTGGAGGCCAATGCCGTCATAGTCCAGCGAAGTTTCCGAAGTAGATACTACGGTATCGGTGCCAAAACCCTGAATCTGTAGCAGATAGGTGAGGGTTTCCTCATCCGTACTGGCCGTCCAGCTAAAGGGGATAGGTTGGGTAGCGTCCAGGGTGGTGCCGTTCTCTGGGGTAAGCAGCGCTATGGCGGTGGGGGCTACGTTGTTGATGGTAAAGGCCACCGTATCCGAGGCGGTAGTATCCACTCCGTCGGTGGCCCACACGTAGGCTTGGTAGGTCACGTTCTGTACCCAATCCAAACGCTCCCTCGCGGTGCGGCTGGTTCCGGTAGCCAGCAGGGTATCTAGCGTTCCCCCCGTGATGCGCAAGGTATAGTTCACGGTAGCGTTGTCCTCCGCACGTCCCCAGCGGAAGGTAACAAACTCATTTTGGTTGATAGATGAGAGGGGGCTGGGATCGGTAAAGCTAAACGCTGAGGGGGCCACGTTGGGCACGGTGAAGGCCAGGGTGTCGCTGCTTACCGAATCCAAACCGTCGGTGGCTACTACCCACCACGTGAAGGCCGTATTCTCATCAAACCCCGTGTTGTACACCCAGGTGGTATCCGTAAGGCTTTCGGAGCTACGTTGGGTATTGTCGGCTTGGTTGCGCACATGTACCGAATAGGTCACGGATCCGTCAGGGTCGGTAGAAGCGCCCCAGGCAAAGGTGATGGCGGAGTTGGCAGTAACTTCCTCGCCATTGGCGGGACTTATGAGTGCAAATGCGTTGGGTGGCTGGTTTACTGCCAGGAAGGTGGCGGTATCACTGCTTACCTCATCAAACCCATCGGTAGCCACTAGCCACCAAGTATAGCTAGTGTTGTTCTCTAGCTCGCCATCGAATACCAGCGTGGTGCTGTTTAGACCTGCAAAACTTTGCTCAGAGCCATCCTCTTCATTGAGTAGGTAGAACGTGTAAGAAACGGCATCGTCAGGATCGGTAGCGGCGGTCCAAGTAAAGGAAATCTGATCTGCAGCGGGTA
>DMST01000004.1:22949-28858 GCA_003454975.1 Cytophagales bacterium
GATAGCTCGCTGCCGTTGGCGGGCGTAAGTAGGTTGAACTCGCTAGGGAGCTGGTTGATCACTACCAGAACAGCCGTATCACTGCTTACTTGTTCAAGGCCGTCGGTAGCTACTACCCACCATTTGTGGGTACCCGGGGTATAGAACTGCCCACCAATGGCGGTGTCACGGATGCCCGGTAGGGTGATCACGGGATCGTTGCCCTCCAGGTCCAGGTACCAGGTATACGTTACTTCATCGGCATCAGCGGCGGTTTCCCAGATAAAGTCTTGGAACCCGGGGTCCCCATTGAATGTCTGGGATAAGGGGGTAACCAGCGCAAACCCTTCAGGAGCGATATTATTGACGGTAAGGGTAACGCCAGCAGCAAGGGTGGTGATTTGTCCATCAGTAGCGCTCACCTGTAGGGTATATTCTTGGTTTTGCACCCAAGTGGGCAACACCGTAAGCGAAGTTTCGGTGGTGCTGTAGGTAGTATCCACACCGGTTCCGGTGAGGGTAATCTGGTAGGTCACGGTGTCTGTATCTTCGGCTGCCTCCCAGGTAATACTGAGCGAGTCATTTTCCTCGTAAGTATCGCCGTTGCTGGGAGTGAGCAAGGCAAATGTTTGTGGAGCCAGATTGTCCATGGTGAACGAGAGGGTGTCACTGTAGGTGCTATCCTGACCATCGGTGGCCAAAACTGAGTAGGTATAGGTAGCGTTTTGTGCCCAGCCAGAGGTAAGCCAGCTTACTTCAATAGCGGTGACATCTTCTACAGTGACAGCAGTGTCTTGCTGAGTACCGCCAGAAATGGAAAGCACGTAGGTTACCTCATCGGTATCGACGGCCTCACTCCAGCTAAATTCCACAGAATCGGTTACTTCCACATTAGAATTTCCACTAGGTGCCGTCAGAGAAAAGGCCTCCGGGGCTACATTGTCCACAAAGAAAGTAGCCGTATCCGCAGGGGTGGAATCATCAATGCCGTCGCTGGCGGTTACCCACCATAGGTGAGTTAGGTTTTGCTGATAAATATTGGCGTCAACCAGCCAGAAACTAGTATCCATGCCTGCTTCCCAATCGGTTGTTTCTTCTCCGTTATCAATATGCAAGGTGTAGATAAGGGCATTCAGCGTGCCGAAGGAATCCGGGTCTGCGGCATCGCTCCCCCAGGTAAACAACACGGAGTCCAAGCGACTGAGTGTATCTCCAACTGGAGAAAGAAGATCAGGACTAGAGGGGGCTTGGTTTAGGTAATTTAGTGCCCCTATATCAGCAGCAGTCCCGTCCGCATCCAATAGGTCTGGGTCACCAGAGTTTACCGCTGGGCTGTTTGAGGAAAGTGGCCTTAAGAATTGACTTTCGTTAGTAGAATCGGCTCCTACCTCCGGATCTATGAAAATGTTAAAATAGATGTCGGCCGGCCAGCCGTTTTGAGTAGTCAGAATCAAGCCGGTATTGCTGAGGGAGGGAGGAATACTGAATTCGTTCTCCTCTAAAAATATTTGAGTCGTGTCCTCAAACAGGTTGTAATTGACCGTAATGGTACCGTAAGTGTTTATTTTCAAATCATAATTATTCTCTAGGAAAAGATTTGAATTAACGTCGGCATTTACGGCATTGAGGTGGATGCCGGCGGTGTTTTGATAAAAGGTGTTCTGAATGATAGAGGCTTCAGGAGTGAAGAAATCACCAAAATCAAGATGCATTCCTTCTTGGTTCTTAATGAACTGGTTTTTATTAATTTCGAGCGTCTCTACATTGTTGCTGTAAATGGCCAGGTTGTATCCTTGAATTGTATTGCCCGAAACGATAAGAGTATCTAGCCGTAAGGTACTTATGGCGGTAAAAGAGTTGCTCTGGGAACCGTCGTGGAAAAAGGTATTCCCGTCGATAGTATACTTAATTTCTTCATCCTTATCTCCAGTACCCAAGTTCATTCTAGAGTTGATGAATTGGTTGCTAGTTATCTCAACAATACTCTCAGTTTCTTCAATCTGATTACCAAATTCATAGATCAATTCTATTTTATCAAAAATACAGTTTCGGAAATCTACCGGGTCTTGGTTGATAAAGACGTGGCTCTCACCTATACCAGTAAAATGGGTATAGACAACGTCAGCAGGATCAATCGTAGATGTATATGCAAAGGTAATCTGACCCGCAAATCCGGTGGAAGCTATATCAATCTGGATATATTCTTCTTCTGTGCCTTGCAGGTAGATCATCCCAAATACATTCCAATCAACTGCACTTGCTAGGGTGATTTGGGTTCCTGGTTCTACCACTAGTGTATCGCCAAAGGAGAGTTCTGCGTCCCCGTTGATCAGGTATTCTTTATCCGCAGTCCAAGTACCGGAGGGGATGGTTCCTGAAATTAATTCCACAGTTTTTACCTGTAAAGTGGTGGAATCAATGGTGGTGTTTTGACTAAGCAATAAGACCTCAACGGTTTCGGATAGGTACCCGTCCTTCTCGAATAAGATCTCATATTGTCCGTTTTGTAAAGAAATTGAATAGAATCCTGCTGAATCAGTTACCGCGGTATCGCTTGCAGCACTAGGTGAGGTGGCGTTAAAATAGACTGAAATCCCTGCCGGGACCGCTGAGTCAGCTAGTGAAACGGTACCCGAAACGGTGGACTGAGCAAAGCCGGGGAGGTGAAGGATCAGGGCCAGAAAGAATACCCAGGTTAGCGCTAACCGGGCAAAGGATGTCTTTGCAATGCGTTGAGAGTTCATATTGGTTTTGGTTATTGTGGTGCGAATATAGCGGGACAGTAGGGATTTACCGGAGTGAACCCGGTTTTCGTCATTGCCAGATACCGATCTTTAGGGGTATCGATAAGTGGGATGGACCGCTGGAGGGCTTCTCTGGTAAATAGGGTCTTGGGGCGCCTACGACCCTGAGGGAGAATTAGTGGAACGGGTTCCTTCATGGTTGCTTTGTTTGGTGTACATGCTACACCAAGGATACACAAGGTGAAAAGGGTGGCACCCTAGCCATAATCTTTTTGCAAATTTTTAATCGAGGTGGTCATTCAACGGCTGTTGACCGGAGTCTCCGGTAGTGATTCTGCACAATCTGACCCAGGTGTACCGTAGAGCTAATCAGCTCAAACCGATGGGACTCAGAGAGTTTTCCGTAAAGGGGAACCCCGTCACCCAGAAGAATGGGCAGGGTACTGATGGTGAGATCATCGATGGCATCGGCTTGCAAGAAAGACTGGACGGTTTGCCCGCCGTCGATGTATAGTGAATAGTGCCCTTGGGCATGAATCTGCTCCAGAATTTCGGCCACGCCTCCTTTTACCAAAAAGGCTTTGCCTTCGTGCGAGGCAGGGATTTCCTCCAAGGTCCGGCTCCACACATACACGGGTTTTGTATAGGGCCAATCTACATCGAATCCCAACACCGTTTCAAAGGTTTTGCGGCCCATCAGCAGGGCATCTACTTGCTCCATAAAGGCTACATAGCCCATATCCGAACCTTCTGGGTTGGGGATAATATCAAGCCAGTCTAGTTCGCCATTGGGCCCGGCAATGTAACCGTCCAGGCTACAGCCCAGATATACCGAGTTTCGCGTGTTCATCAGGTGATTTTTTAGAACCTGAAATTACAAATTCATCCCCGTACCAGAACTAACATCGGTAGTATGCAATACATATAAAAGGAAGGCCTTACCTTTTATACTTGATCCTTCACCTGCTTACATGTCAACTACCCTAGCCACCCACAAAAAGATAGGCCCCCTGGGCAGTGCCCTGGATTTCACCCGAGATGCCTTCCAATTTTTGAAAACCCTGCACGGGTACGATGCCCCGGTGGTGAAGTTCCGGTTGGCTCATTTGCCCGGCTACTATTTGCGAGATCCCAACCTGGCCCAAACTATCCTGCGCAAGTATGTGCATGAATTTAAGAAAGGTGGCCCGGCCTTTGGTACCGCGCGTAAGTTGATGGGCGATGGACTGCCCGTGAGTAAGGGCGATTTGTGGATTCGCCAACGCCGAACCATCAGTCCTGCTTTTCATCACCGGTGCTTGGATGCCTACCAGCAGGTGATGCAGCAACAAATAGTGGCGGCTTTTGATCAGGTAGAAGTGGGCAAATCTATCGAGGCATTCGGCATGTTTAGCACTATGTCTTTCCAGGTGATTCGGTATAGTTTGTTTGGTGCTCAGCTTACTGAAGAGGAAGTTGCCTGCATAGCCGAATTTGTCAACATAAGCGTACGACAATCAGCCAAACGGTCCCGGATGGGGTTCAACCCTCCGGCGTGGTTGCCTGTCATGGAGAACGCACGTCTGCGGAAGGTAACCCGAGAGTCCCGGGAAAGTCTGCGCCAGGCCATCCGTGCCAAGATGGAACAAGGCAAGGAGCCGGGAACCACCCTGCTGGATATGTTGCTGTATACGCCGGATCCCAAAACGGGGGAAAAGATGCCAATGGAGCAGGTGATTCACGAGGCCATTATCTTCTTTGTGGCCGGGAGCGACACCACGGCCAGCGGCCTGTCATGGTTGCCCTATGTGCTGGCAGAAAACCCTGTGGTGCACCAACAACTGACAACCGAAATTGAACACGTGGTGGGTGATGGTTTTCCTACCCTAACGGACTATCTGGAGCGGATGCCCTACACCCAGCGGGTACTCAAGGAGGTCTTGCGCATCAATGCTCCGGTGTGGATTTTGACCCGACAGCTAAAGGAGACCACCGAGGTAGACGGCTATGTATTTCCCAAAGGTGCCAACGTGTTTATGTCGCCCCTGATGATGCACTACGACGAGCGGTTTTGGGCCGATCCTGAAGCTTTTGACCCGGATCGGTTTGTACAACCGGAGGCAGATACGTTACAGTCCTACATGCCTTTTGGTGTCGGGCCCCGCCGCTGTATCGGCGAGCGGTTTGCTGAGTTGGAAATAGCCCTTACGCTCATTTACATGGTACAGCATTTCACCTGGACGATAGAGAATACCCGGCCGCCGGAGTTCAACTTTGATAGTACCCTCACCCTCAAAGAAGGCATGTGGGTAAAGTGGCACCGCCGGGCTTAAACTTTAGCCGTGATGGCGTAGTTTTATCTGCAGATGAAACGATCCGGTGCTGCTGATTTACCCCTGATGGGTGGGCGCATTCCGCCTTGGCTCTTCAACCGCATGAAGGAGCTGAGCCTGCCCATAGTGGAGGCCATCCTGCAGGACTACGGCCACCAGGGTTTTCTCAGTCGGCTATCCGACCCGTATTGGTTTCAGAGCTTTGGGGCCGTCATTGGCATGGACTGGAACTCCTCGGGCGTAACCACGGCCGTGATGCGGGCCTTGAAAGCTTCGCTCAATCCGCATGCTCAGGAATTGGGCCTGTACATTGCCGGGGGCAAGGGCAAGGAGAGTACCCAAACGCCGCATGAGCTACTGCAGATAGGAGAGGCCACGGGCCTGGATGGGAATGCCCTGGCCCACGCCAGCAAGCTAAGCGCCAAGGTAGACAATACCGCCGTGCAAGACGGCTTCAGCCTGTACCTGCACAACTTCATCCTGAGCCGAGAGGGTGACTGGACGGTGGTCCAGCAGGGGATGGAGGGTAATACCGGGAAGGCTCGCCGCTACCACTGGCATTCGCAGAAGGTGAAGAGCTTTATTGCCGACCCGCACACGGCGGTGTGTGGTGACCACCAGGGGGATATCCTCAACCTGGTGGCGGGTGAAGCTCAGCCTACGCAGCAAGCGATTCTGGAAATTGCTAAGGAACGACCCGAGAAGATATTGGCGGAGATTCCGCACATGAAGCTGCCCTGCTACCACGACGTAAAGGCCGCCGATGTGGACCTGAAGCGCTTGGGTAGTGTGCTTTGGCTGGCGCAGGAGCAAGCCACCCAGGGTTTCGAGGAGCTATTGATGCTGAAGGGGCTGGGCCCGCGCACCTTGCAGA
>DMST01000004.1:28913-30904 GCA_003454975.1 Cytophagales bacterium
GCACGCTGGTGAGTGAAGTAATCCACGGTACGCCCAGTAGGTTTCAAGATCCCGCCCGCTTCTCCTTTGCCCACGGCAGCAAAAGCGGCTACCCCTTTGCCGTACCCACCAAGATCTACGACGAGTCTATCAGTACCCTTAAGAGCGCCGTGGATCGGGCCAAGATCGGCCAGACGGACAAAGCTAAGGCCATCCAGTCTCTAAGTAAGATAGCCCAGCGGGCCGAGGAGGGTTTTGAGCCCACGGGCTCCTTGGAGGACGTGAAGGCTGAGGAGCGTAAGCATGCCCAAGAATACCGAGCCCGGCAGGTAGAACGGAAATCGAAACCCAAACCCAAACGGGGAGGGGATCAGCTAGAGATGTTTTGAGTGTGGACTTTCACTGCAGGCATTTAGAAGAACACCCCCCCACAAGGTTAGCAAAAGCTGCCTATATTGAGGCGTGTCCACGCCCGAAATCCTGCTAGCCATTATCCTGAGTATAGGCTGTGCTCAGGGTCTGCTGTTCGGTTTACTGCTTTTGCAAACCCGCGAACAGCAACCGGCCAACCGCTGGTTGGGAATCCTGCTATTGCTATTCAGTTATCGGCTACTCAACCAAACCCTGCTGCTATTTGACATTGGTCAGTATGACCTTTGGTACCACCTAACCCTGGAGCTGAGTTGGGCCTACGGGCCTCTTTTGTACTTATACGTGCGATCCAAGGCACAGCCTCAGCGGGTGCCCCAGCGGGTAAGCCTTTGGCTGTTTCTACCGGTGCTGATCCAGGTGGTTTGCAGTGTGTTTGTGCGGTCTCAGAACTTCTACTGGGACGGTACCCGAGATAGCCTTAGTGGGTTGGGCTATTGGGCGTACCAAGTGTGGAGGAACTATCCCGTAGTACCCATAGTAGGTGCAGGGCTGTTGGTCGGTTTTGCGCATTTGGCTATGCAACTCCTTAAGTCCGTGCCTACGAATACTCAGGAGCCTTCTAGCTTCCCGGCACACCAAAGAGCCCTGCGCCTCACCCGCCTGTATTATCTGCTGGTGTTGGCGGTGTACGTGGTAGATTGGGTTTCCATCCAGGTCTTGGCCCAGCAAGACTACTACCATTTTACCCGCTTTTTCTACAACCCCTTCCTTATTGGTATTGCGGTGCTCACCTACACCTTGGGCTTTTTTGGTTACCAACAGCGGGCACAGCCCCTGGTAAAGATAAAGCGGGAGGTTGACCCCGGGGAGTACCAGCAGCTTCAGACTATTTCCACGGATTTGATCCGACTTATGGAGCGAGATAAGGTGTACCAGAATGCCACGCTCTCACTAGATGATTTGGCCGAACGGCTAATGGTAAAGCCTTACCTTCTGACGAAGACGCTCAAGCATATTCACCAAACTACTTTTTCTGACTTTACCAACCGGTATCGCATCGAAGATTTGAAAGAACAGATTATGGATCCGGTCAACCAAAAATTCACGCTTATTGGGTTGGCCTACAATGCCGGGTTCAATTCCAAATCTTCTTTTCACCGGGCCGTCAAAAAACACTATGACCTCACTCCGGGGGAGCTAAAAGAGCGCCTTTTACAGGAAAAAGAGGACTAATGAGTATCAATTAGCTAATTGAACCCTCCGATACGCCGGATTTTCCTAGCCTTGGAAAAACTCTTTTCATGGCAACAACACACTTTTTGAAAGCAGCCGCACTCGGCCTGCTTTTCAGCTTACTGGCCGGGNNGGGGCAATCCTCAGAATACACGCCCCGGTTTATTGAAAAACGGAAAGGACCCATCAACATACCGCGCGGCCAAAAGTATCGGTTTGGGTACCTGGAGGTTCCCGAAAATAGGCAGGTGCCCGACTCGAAGACCATTCGGTTACCGGTGTACATTTTCAAAAGCCGCAGTGCTACTCCCGCACCCGATCCGGTGATCTACACCGTAGGCGGGCCGGGCAGCACTACCATGCCCTCGGCGGCTTACATGAACTACTACCAATACCTGGATGACCGG
>DMST01000002.1:0-11197 GCA_003454975.1 Cytophagales bacterium
CACTAGACGCTTGGATCGCGTAGGCGCAGGATAGGCTTGCAGCGGGCAAGACATCCCCAGAATACACCACTACGGCCTGCCCAGGTGCCAGGGTAATACCAGCAGGAAAGGTATGCCGTACCGCTTCCGCGTCGCTAATGGTGTAGCCCGTCAGGTCCAAATCCGAAGCACTGGGATTGATTATCTCTACAAATTCCCGAGCCGCCAGGTCCGCATTCTCTCCACGATTACCCCTACCTGCACCGCCTGATGGGTTGGCCTCTCCGGTATTGGAAGAAACCACCGAGGTACCCTCGCTGGCATTGGGAAAGCCGAAACGAATCAGTTTATACTTATTCAGATCTCCTACCGCATTTTTGGGAACAAAGGTATCAGCCTCAACATTATGAAATACCGAAGCGTAGGTACCGTAGTCACCGTACAAGCTATCCTTATTGTACCATCGGGCAATGTAAATCACACCCATGCCTACCCCGCCAGCGTCCCCTTCGGTGGAACTGTTACTATAGTCACGCGTATCTTCGTAGTAGATTCCATTCACACACTCACTACCGTGGCGTACGTCGGAAGCATCAATTACGGCTACCTTATAAAACTCGAGTCCTGCACTATCCTTAATAAAATCGTAGTTCGCTACTATGGTAGAGGTATCCGTTACCTTTTCTACGTCTATCACCACCATCACATGGCCCGTATCTCCAGAAGTATCGGCCGGTGAATCGTCTGCCTTGCACCATCCTCCTTCACACCAGGTCAAAATGGCTCCCGGTCCAAGCTGGTCAAAATTTTCATGCACCCGCCAGTACGAGTCTGCTTTGGGGGTCATGTAAATAGAATCAAAATAGTTGGCGTATACATTGGCGGTCGCCCAATTGTTGCCCTTGGTTGCCTCGCTCTGTATTTCATTATTGGCGTCCGGATAGGAGTTGGTGAGGGCATTATCTACCCAGCCGGAGCAATCCGTAAAGGCCAGCCCAATGCCCCGGGTAGAGTCTAAAAACACCAAGGGAAATGGATCAGCTTGCCGCTGAAAGGTCTTCTCGTTCTCGTACGAATAGTACGTAAAGTCATCGATCATGGAATCTGCGCCAATAGCATAGGTAGTTAATAGATTACCCGTTTGGTTGGACTGGGGTAAACCGGCACAGGTATCCGCTTCTTGGGCCAGGCCCTGCGCGGAAATCAGGGTCAGACAAAGAATCGCAAGCATACTGAGTAAGGGTGTCTTCATGGGATGAAAAATTTAAAGTTGATTTGTTGATCACCTGTATAGTTCCATATCCACCTTATGTGTCACAGAATTCCTTACTTTTTATTTCAAAGCGCATTGATGGGTGATTCTCAATTAGAGTATATGCACTCATTGCTACTAAAAACACCGCTCTACGTATTGGACATGGAGTCAAAATTTATTTGGAGAAGTTTTCACACCGTATTTATTCTCTGGTCTAACCCGAAGAACCCAAATACTCTATGATGAACAATCCCTTTGCTACTGCCTATTCTTCGGACCTGACCGACGACGAACTGATCCGCCAAACGATGGCGGGAGACCGCAACGCGCTCGACACCTTGCTACGCAAACACCAACCGTATATCTATAATGTAGCCTGGAAGATGGTGCAAAACCCTGACGATGCGGCCGATCTCACACAGGAGGCCATGATCAAAGTGGTGACCAAACTGGGCTCTTTCCAGTTTAACAGCACCTTTCGCACCTGGGCCTACCGCATTGTGGTGAACCACTTTCTGAACGAAAAGCAGCGGGGGCGCGAGAAGTTCTTTAGCCGTTTTGAGGACATGGCCTTTGCGCTGGACAGCATCCCAGACCACGACATGAGCGCGCTGGAACAGAAGGAATCCAAAGAGTTGATCCGGGAGATGAACCTGAGCTGCATGTCGGGCATGCTACTGTGCCTCAACCGCGAGCAGCGGCTCATTTACATTATTGGAGAAATGCTGGGCGGGGACCACAACGTGGGCTCCGAGATCATGGGCATCAGCAAGGATAACTTCCGGGCCAAGCTAAAGAAGGCCAGTCGGGACCTGTATCAGTTCATGAACAACAAGTGTGGCTTGGTGAACAAGGACAACCCCTGCCGCTGCCACAAGAAGGTACAGGTGGCGGTGAACCAACAGGTGATTGACGCCAAAAATCTTCTATACAACCGGGCGGAGTACGCCACTTTTCAAGAGCACATTGCAGAGGATGCCGACTTTATGTTTGAGGAGGTAGACCGACAGTATGCGGCCCTGTACCAAGGCATGACCTTCAAGCCGGACTTTGACCGCAAAGCGTTTATCAATCGGGTGATCGAGGATGCCAACTGGCAATCGAAGCTCAACCTTCAGTAGCCTTTTTTAACTTTCGCACAGGGAGGTTTATGCTCTACTGTTTCAAGTCTGTGAGCGAAAGCCACAGGCTTTCTTTTGTCCGGTAGTGTCAAGCTGGAAGCTTGACACAGGACTTCATTCAATTTCATTGAATTAAATAAGGCTCGGTCGTAGTGGTATTACTGAGATATAGGTCCTTATCTATTTTTAATCAAAAAGAAATCATTAAATGTAAAAACAAGACTAACAAAAATTACTTTTAGTAATACTCGGCGATAATCTGAACGCTTGAATACGTCTTTATTGCGAGTTTCAAAATCCCAACTGCAACTCCCATTGAATATTGAAACCCGATATAGTCAGTAATTCGATTTTCTTTTCTCTTCAACCTCTTCTCAGAAGCTATTTCATGTTGGTCGATGTCTTCTAGATCTAGCACAAGCGATTGTGCTGATCTACGATAAGTATAGTTGAATAGCTTATTAAATAAACTGAGAGCTTCTTCAATGGATATTTCTTGCGAAGACATGATCATTTCCTCTTCTGGATTATAGTTGAGCTTGATTTTTTCAAACTCCTCTGAAGTTAAAAACTTGTCTTCCTTTAAGGAAATGGAAGTGTATTTGATCTCCGTTGAACCATCTAATATGGATGCTAAAGAATTATCTTGATCAGAAACTTCTATCTCTTGCTCTACTTCACTTTTATTAGCTATTAATCTGAATTTTATTCCTACATCAACTCCCATTTTTCTAGCCTATTTTTTTTAATATTAAAAGTAACCTCACAAAGGGATTACATTTTTTCCTGAAAATCACCGCAGTCCAGTCGGATCTCAGTATCGAGGAGAGGCTTTTGGAGAAAAGCACAGTAGTGTTGGCCTTCTTGCTTAGAATAAAACTGGCAACCGTAACAGGTTCTTTGTGCCTGGATAACACCGGCTTGGTTCAGCTGATAGATGACACCGGTCAGCGAAGTGTACAGGTCTTCCAGAGCAGGGCCATTGGACTGAGCCAGCACTTGCTTCACGGGCTGGGCATAGCCCGCTAGCTCTTGAGCCAGACTTTCCCCTTTCGGGGTCAGGAAGAGCAAATAGCTTCGGCTATCTTCCGGAGAGTAGTCCTTTTCCAGGTAGCCTTTGCTATGCAAAGACTTCACCGCGTCGCTCACGGTAGGTTTGGTAAGGTGAAACTCCCTGGCCAGCAAGGTTACACTGCACATCTCCCTTTTGTGCTGCGCCACAAACAGCAGAATCTGAATCTGGATAGGGCTAATTCCCACCTGCTTGGCTTGCTCCCATAGTAGCGATTTGAACACATCAGCCAACCGCTCAATCCCACGAATAATCTTATCTTCTATGTCCAAAGTAGAGGGTCCGTTTTCATTCCCATAAAATTAGCATTCCTAATCGAATGCCCTTCCATCCAAGAGCGCTTGCAGGCAAGGACATCATGGAGTTGTCAAACCCACACCTGAGCCGGTAGTCATCCACCCTGTTGCCTCGATTCCAAATGGGCCACCTTCTCCAGCTCTTCCACGATCTTCTCGTTGGGTAAATACCCAAACCAAGTACGCAGAATCTCCATCCGGTCATTGAAAATAACGTGGGTGGGGGTACCACGAAACTGGTTGGCCGTGAAGGTAAGGGAGAGCGAAGGATAGGCACGAAAATACAGCTCAAACCACTTCTCTAGCTGTGCTTTTTGAGCAGGATCCCTTTTCACATTGTCCCCATACGATTTCCAGATACGATCGATCAAGCGAGCCTGTCCTGAGGCATTTATTTGCTCGTCCATTGCCACCGGAAAATCCATCGAAAACGGCAATTGAGATACGGAGCCCAGCGCCTTTTTCGTCTCCCCTACTAGCTCTCCTTGCTCTAACAGCAAACGCGTATTGGCTTCCGTGTTTAGCTCAAAATCTTCAAATGCGGTAGACAAAGCCAAGAATCCGAATTGCGCTTGGAATTGCTTATGCAATTGACTGAACACGGGAAGTGCATATTGGAAACACCCCGGGCAATTGACCTGAAAGATCAAGAGTAAGTTCAGCCGCCGGGGGCTAAACTTACCTTGTAACTCTTCTCCTTTTAATAGCTGAAGGCTTCGCATCTCAATTACAATTTTCCATCTCCACTATGTAGAAGCCCTGCTCCTCAATCACCTTCACCATGGCCTTGTTGGCGTTTTCTATGTGGCAAAAGGTACATTCTTTCGCCGTCAAGCCCAGATCCGCTTGATCCTTCGTTTTCAAATACTCTTTTTCCGAATTGATGGATAAGGGTGGCATCCCGAACGGTTTTGGGGGCAATGATGTCAAAGTGCATTACCTCACCGTCCTTTTTGGTCACGTAAGTATCCCAAACTGCTACTTCCATTGTTATCAAACTTAAGTTCACCGGAAATCCGGCTAGGGTTTATTTATTGAAAATTGAAGAAATGAGTGGGGGCTATTGTACCGAATAAGGCAATGACAAATCTCCACTGGCTACACTATACACTTCATACACGCCCAGCATGGGTTTATCCTCCTCTTGGGTGTTTACCTGCATGTAAGCAGCTACGCCGTCGTACTGGAAATCCCGGCGGTGATTCATCCGGTAGTCGGGCACTACTACGCGGATCGTATTCCCATCCGTAATCACCTGAAAACCTGGCGAGTCCATGTACATCGGCATTCCAGGGTTGGTAGGAGGCAGTACCACCGAGGCATCATCCGCCGCAAATTGCTTCACGGCCAGGCCGCCCGCTACTCGCTTGTCTTCAGTAAGCACCACCCAGTGCGGATGCCAAACAATGCCGTCGTTGTCAAACTTTTGGTCGGCATTCTCATCCCACAAGGGCGTATCATCAAAGTCAGGATGCGAAGTGAGGGCCAGGGCTACAATGCCCTCAGTAGTACCAAAGCCCACATCGGTAGGCTGCAAGCTAGTGGGGAACACGTACCCCAACACGGGAGCACCGTGTAATTGGCCCACTGGTGTGGGGGTGGTATTGCCGGCCATACCGGCTACGGTGATCTCCCACACCGTGGCGGCCATTTCGGCTACGTGCCGTACCTCTACTTGGGTAATTTGTACATCTTTTCCCTGGTACTTATCACCGGTGCCAGTAGCTATCGCAGCAGTGGATACCAAAAATGCGATGAGGGGTAAAATGAGCTTTTTCATGTCTGAAAACGTATGGTTTTGTTATTTTATTAGGATTCCTAACTTTTTTAATTCAAAAGAAACAGAGCTTGATAGGCTCCTGAAATGTTTGATGTTATTAAATTAGGATTCCTAACTATATACGTCTGCAGTTTAAAATGGTTGCCATTTTATTAGTTGATTTGGAGAAGGGCGAAAGCCACAGGCTTTCTTTTGGCCGGTGGTGGCAAGCAGGATGCTTACCACATTACTTGAGTCTACGCCCATAGGGGCGTTCCAAATGCTATTCACATCGGTTCACGGCCTCCTCTACTTTTTTCTCAGAAACCTTTCACACCTAGCGAATGGCCCGGTCTAAGACGCATACTTCAAACCAAAAACGTCATGGACATTCAAAAAAGCATTACCGTGAACAAACCCATTGCAGCGGTATGGGAGATACTGGGTAATCAGTACACGGAGGCCTACCGATGGGCCCGGGAGCTGTACCACTCTGAGGGCAGCGGAGCACCGCAATTTTCGGGAGCCTCTTGCAGCAAACGCACGTGTGATACCTCTTTCGGCACCATTCACGAGGAAATCCGCACGTTCGACCCACAGCGGCATATTCTGGAATACGAAGTAGTGAAGGGCTTTCCGGGCTTCATCAAGCAGGGAATCAACCACTGGGAGCTGACTAGCCTGAGCGATGGCATCACGAAGGTTACGATGCACTTCAAGGGGGAAACCCAAGGCCTGCTAGGACTGGTGATGGGTCCGGTACTAAACCGGAAGCTTAACAAGAATCTGGGTGAGGTGCTGGGTGACTTCAAGCACTATGTGGAGACGGGTAAGCCTTCCCCTGGCAAGGTAAAGGACAACCAAAAGCACGCCCGCAGGGTAGCGTAAATTTACACCCTTCTGTCGTTGCTGACGGGCCTCTTCATTTAAGCATCAACAACGGTGGTGCAACTACCCGACTCTCTCTGGGATATGTAAAGCGGTACACCCCTCCCACCCAGATAAAGGAATTTCTGAGTTGGGTTGTGATGAATTGTCCGTAATGGTTTTCCTTTCAGCAGAAAAAACCAGAGGGGCGCTGATGGACGGTTGACAATGGGACTATCCGTGAAGTCAAGTATGTTTTTTTAGGCTAATTTTTCGTTCATATCGATGAGGTAAGCCATTGCTTGTCTCAAGATCAAACAAAAAGTCAAACTCAATGAAAAATCTAGCAACATTTCAAGGGGACACCCTGACTCAAGGCCAAATGAGTTCCCTTCAAGGAGGTAGCGAAATTTCAATCGATACCATCTACGATGCAGGAACTGAAGCACTCGTAAGTGAAATCTATATTGACACTGTATATGATGCTGGCACAGAGGTCAACGACCATTAGGCTCTTCACCAATCGTTAGCCATTTCAAATGAAAGAAGCTTGGACCTTCCAAATTCGGAGTCGGTTCAAGCTTTTTGCTTGAGGGCCACGGAAATTAGAATGCCACCCATAACGGCGCCTTGTCTTTTCCTATTCCGTTTACAGAGCAAAACCTAAAGGGGTTTCTGCCTTTTCAAATGACGCACCTGGGGTATGAGCTAGGTCAGCTTGGACTGTACCTCCGATTTCTGGGCAAGGAAGCCATGAGTTATCAATAGCCCCATTCGAAGGGTAAAGGTTGGACAAAACGAAGTGGAATACTGGCGCCAGATGTATTTCAACTTCTTTCCTTAAGCTGATTCCTTCGATTCAATTTACAAATCCTGAATTCTAGGGTAGCCATTTCAAACTATGATACCGCCCCAAAGCTGGCATGACTACCCTGCTCGGGGTGCATTTCTTCGTGGGGCAGAATAGGCAAAAAGACCCGCCTATTGCTGCAAGGCGGAATCCGAAAAGCCCAACCTAGAGTAGGAACCAAATTGAAGCTTACAGCAATGCCTAAACGTTATTACCAAGGAATGGATTTGTTTGAAAATGCCAATTCTTCTGCAGAAGTACGGCACAAGAACAACGCCAGAGGAATCAACATTGATGATGACACCGAGAACGTAAATGGGGGAATTTGTAGCGGTATTACCACTACCTGGCTCATCATGTTTCTCAACAATAACCCGGGAGCTTTTGAGAAAGAATTTGAGAATCATTTTGAGATCACCCGGTTTCAAGGTGCCTATTTGAAAGAACTACATGGCAAGGCCCCTGACCATATTGCGAAGATGAACGAATCTCTGGATACTCGTTTGCACGAAATAGGGAAACAAAGTGAACGTAGCGCCTCAAAATTTCAAATCCCCCTTCATCCCAAGTGGGCGGCCTACGTTTCGGTTTGGGGGCACGCCATAGGGATCGGTCAGCTCAATAAACAATACTACATCATGGATCCCAATTTCGGCCTGTACATTTACAACAGTCGAACCACCTTCCTTAGGGATTTGCAAACCATGATAGATTCACGAGCCAGAAAGAAGGGACGAAGTGACCAAGACAAAGCCACGGCCATCTTTTATGACCGGTCTACGGGCTTGTAGCCAGATGAAGTGTGGGCTTTTGGCCCAGTCATACTTCTAGGTCAGAAATAGATTAATTGGGGCTGTAGGGCCCCTTTCCTATTAAAAATTCTTGGGCAGTTCCTGCTCAGTGAGCTCCACGGTGATATCCTGCGGATGCAGGTCCAAGTCGCGCCGTAGTCGCTTGGGGAGCCGGTAGTAGAAGTCCAAAAACTCCCGCTCTACGGAAAAATACTCAGCGTTGTCGCGTAGATTGTTGGCGTTGTTACGCACGGCATCACCAAAGTTGGGATCGTTCAACGGCTCCAGCACCTGGTAGTGCGCCAGCGAGATAGAAAAGTAGGTCTCCGCCTGGGCCAGTAGGTTCAGCACCACTTCCTTCTCCGGCAGATAGTCTTCCCCTTGCTCGGCTTTTTCCTTCCACTCGTTGTACTGAGCCAACTTATGCATGCCCAGTTGGGTGGTGTAGTAAGCCAACCGGAACTTGGCGTATACATTAGCGGGGTCCCAGCGCCATTGGCGCTCCCACTGTGTGAGCCGCTGCTCGGCCAGAGGCAGGTTTTCCCAAACCACCAAGGTATCGGTGTAGGAGAAATATTCCGGTTCATCGGCAGGCTTCTGCGCCAGAAAATCAACGAAGCGGATGGGCTCTATTTGCAGCTGCCACATGGGGTCGTTGGGCCAGTGGCTGCGCAAGAACCATCCCGGCCGGGCCATAAAGTAGCGCAGGTCCTGATCAAAGACGAAGCGTTTGCCAGAGGAATAGCCTGCGCCCCAGGTAGCATCCATGAGGTACCACAGGTGGCCCATCTTCACGGCGTTCCAGGCATGGGGCACTCCTTCTTGGGGCCCACTGGGGGCACGCCCCACCCCCTCAATCCGTACAATCTGTAGGCCTGCGGCTTCTCCCAGGGCCACCATCAGGTTACTATAGCCTTCACACACGGCCTCCTTGCGGGCCAGCACCTCCGCAGGCAGTTGGTGGGGCTGCCGAAACCGGCGAAAACCAGAAGGGATGGACTTGTAGTGGGTATCGTAAGCAATGTGCTTGGTCACCCAATCGAACAAAGCAAAAGCTTTGGCGGAATCACTATCCAGGCCTTCGGTAAGGGAAAGGGCCAGCCGGGTAAGCTCCGTGTTTTGGGCATAGCCAATTCGGCTACCGAGTAAGAGCACCGACAGGAGTAGAGGCCACCACGATTTGAATTGCTTTTGCAAATGAAAGGGTATGGGTATACGATACGCTATTTTATGTACGAAAGGAACCGGCGAAAGATTGTCCGGGAGGTCATGAACTAGACTTTTTGGTGACCAAAGCTGCCGGATTCATCAAGATTTCGTGCATCAGGGTTGCTACATGGGGCGGGAAGCAAGTATTTTCAGATCTAACCCGACTACTTTTTCATGTCTAGCCCCAAGCCTACTCCCAAAACCATCGGATTTATGATTCTGGCCGTACTCCTGCTCAGCCTGAGCGGGCCGGCCATCAAGTGGCTGACGGCCAACGCACCCCTGGTGGGCATTAAGCAGGTGAGTGCCATCAGTTACTGCAACACCCTGTTCGTGGGCAACCTGGCCGCTGGCCTGGTAGTGCTATTCTACTTTGGGGTACCCGTCATCTTCCGCGACTGGAAGGCCGTATCGCGGCAAGGCAAGGGCTACCTGTTCATCGCGAGCATTTTGGCTATCGCCTATCCGGCCATGATCTTCACGGCCCTCACTACTACCACGGTTACCAACGTAGTGCTCGTAAGCCGGTTCGAAGGATTGTTTGTGCTGCTGGCCAGTTACTTCATCGCCAAAGAGAAGGTGGCCCGCAACCAGTGGCTGGGCAACAGCATCATTGCTGCGGGAGTGGCCGTAGTGGTACTGCAGCAGGGCATGGGCAAGGTATCCGTAGGCGATCTGTATGTACTGGGGGCGGGCGTGGTGCACGCCGCGGCCGTGCTGCACAGCAAGCGGACGCTGGCCGCCTGCACACTCCCCCTGTTTGTATTCTTCCGCAATGCCGTCTTGGCCGTTTTCTTTTTCGTGTTTGCCATTGCACTCTACGGCCCTACCCACTTCATGGACGCCTTCCTTCCGGAGCTATGGCTCGTTATGACGGGCTACGCGCTCATTGTGATTGTGGCCGGGCAGTTTTTCTGGTACTATAGCCTCAACAAGGTGCCTACCGAGTGGGTAGCCAACGTAGGCTTGGCGATGCCCGCCATCACTTTGGTGTACGCGGCTATTTTGCTGGGCGAAAGCCCCACTGCCGTGCAGTGGATCTCCATCGGTATTATAGCCCTCGGCCTGGTAGTTGCTAAGCTACCGGGCAAGAAGAAAGCGAAAGAAACTAAGCCGGAGCCCATGCCCATGCTGGAGCAAAATCTGGTGGGTACAGGAAGTTAAAAGAGGTAGAAATGTGAGCGAAAGTAGGGAGTGTAACGAGGGGCAAAAGCACCGAAAAAGCCCAAAGCTTGCGCATCTTATTGAAACAAGGGATAAAGGAACAGATCCATGAACCTACTGGGTTACATGGGCCTCATTGCAACAAAAAAGGCATAGCTTGATGCTACACCTTCTTCTTGAATGCTGTTTCCTGGCCCCAGGGGCTACAGATAGGTACTTTCTAATTTACCGAGCCGAAGGTGGTAAAGAGGGACGTACCTCAATCTTACTAGGCAAGGTACGGGCATTGAGCTTCAACAGGTTTACTACCATTTCGCCCAAGTCTTCAATCTGGATTTTCCAGGCATCCGCCTCAGAAGGGGTGTGGTCGTTGAAATACGTAGCCACCGAGCCGGGCATAATGGTGCTCACCCGGATGCCGTGCTTCCGTAGGTCCAGCATCACAGCTTGGGTGAACCCAGTGAGACCAAACTTGCTGGCATTGTATGCCGAAGCACCGGGAAAGAAGTTGGTGCCCGCCAAACTGCTGATAGTAATGAAGTAGCCTTTGGAGGCCTTCAGCACGTCGATACTCGATTTGATGGTGTTGAAAACCCCCGTCAGGTTAATGTCGATGGTCTCTTGCCAGAGCTCGGGAGTCAGGTCTTCGATAGAGCCAAAATGCCCTACACCAGCATTGGCAACTACCAGATCTACACCACCCCACTTTTCTTCCAGCTTGGCAATAGCCTGCTGCTGAGCTTCCAGGCTACGCACGTCCGCTTCCAGCGGCAAAACATCCTCGTTGCCAGTAGCTTCTTTGAGGGCCTGAGCAGCCTTCTCTGCCGCCGCCAT
>DMST01000002.1:11249-15135 GCA_003454975.1 Cytophagales bacterium
CGGTGCGGGAGGTAATGGCTACCTGGCCGCCTTCTTTCAAAATAGACTCGGCAATGCCGTAGCCAATGCCTTTGCTTCCGCCTGTGATATAGGCGCGAATGTGGGCTAAACTCATAGTGTGTATTGGTTAGGGTACGCAGACAGGAACACCTCCCAGGTAGGATTGGTTTGCTTCGTGGATTCGAAGTTGGAGGATTGCCTAAATTTTAAAGGTTTTACGGTAGGCATCCCTTCGGGAAATGCTGAATTTTGGATGGATCAAATCCCCATTCAAACGTACCCCTACCTATGCCCCACCGCTCCCTCTTTGCCGGCCTGATCATCGGGCTCCTGCTCATCCAATGTGCTCCAAAACCCGCTGAGCCTCTCCGCCTGGATTATACCTCCGAGGATTTGGTCATTGAGCAGGTATCAGCGCACTGCTGGCGGCATGTGAGTTACCTACAGACGGAGAGCTTTGGCAAGGTGGGGTGCAACGGGCTCATCTATCTGGAGGGCACCAACGCCTGGGTCTTTGATACACCCGCCGATATGGCTGCCAGCCAGGAGCTCATTGCCTATCTGAAGGATAGCCTGGGGGTCAACATTGCGGGGGTAGTAGCCACCCATTCGCACGAGGATTGCCTCGCTGGGCTAGATGCGTTTCATAACCTAGGAGTACCTTCCTTGGGGTATAAGAAAACGGTGGCCTTTGCTAAGGAATCAGGCCTGACGGCGCCTCAGCATAGCTTCGCTTCGGACACTACCATTCCCCTTGGCAAAGCCTCCTTTCGCCTGTGGTTTCCCGGAGCGGGCCATACGCTCGACAATTCGGTGGTGTACATCCCGGGCGATAGCACGCTATTCGGGGGCTGCCTGATCAAAACGCTGGGGGCTGGGTATGGCTACTTGGGCGATGCTCATGTAAACGCCTGGCCTCAAACGGTGCAATCCGTCCTAGACGAAATACCGGAGGTGCAGCATGTGGTGCCCGGACACGGTAGCTTTGGTAATGACTCGCTACTGTACTTCACCTCGAAGTTGTTCCGCGCTATGCCGGATAGTGTGAAGCCTTGAATGACTTGCCTGAAAGCTGGTTCTGCAGAGGTGTAGTAGGCTAGCAAGATTTCCAAACAGAGGCCTATACTAGGTTAACAGACCCTGCGTTAGAGAAGTAACTCACATACAAAACTTGAACAGTTATGAAAGGATTTACCTTCACCCCGCTTACTTCTCAAGAGCTTTCATCTATCCAAGGCGGTTCTTTCGACTTGGAAGATTACGCAACAACATAAAGAGTAAGTCAGTCAAGCATTCACTCACGAATTTCACCCGATCCCTTACCGGATCGGGTATTTTTTGCTCCCTGCCAGGACTTTGGGGTCTAATGAACGATTGGCTTTACTGGCCCTAATACCTTGTGCTAATCAAGAAAGATCGCCTCAGCCACCTAGCTTTTGAAAAGCATTACGCCTATGAGCGCAGCGCGCTTTATCTGAAATTCACCAAGGGTATGACGCACGGCTCAGGACTAGCCTTGTGGAGGCTCTGCGGCCTGTAGATCATTCTCCCTAAAAACCTTCTTTTCTATCTTTCATTACACTTTCGTACAGAGGGCAATCACCGGACCGAAGGGGCAGATAGTCACCTAAACAAGGACTTTACCTTTCAAATATCCTCTCGGATCCCTTTGGCATTTCGTCCGTAAGTTGGAAGAACGCAACATCCATTTTTTAGAACACCCACATGACGACTCAAACGTTCTCTCCGGTGACCCGCTTTGCCATGCGGGCTACCTTCCTGTATCTGGTATTCTACGTGTACCCTTACGGGTTCGAATACATTTATGCCATCTCGGACCGAGAGGTCTTCAGCTTTTGGCCCTCGCTCACGGTTCCCTTTGCCAAGTGGTTTTTTGGTTGGGAGATTGACATGGAAACCACCCGCAACGGATTCGACAGCATGTACGATTTCAGTCGCTTTGCGCTCATTGGGCTAATGGCTCTGGTGGGATCCGCCATCTGGATGCTGATAGAGCGCAGCACGCGCCGCACCGTAGATGGCTGGCTTTGGTCTTTTACGCGTACCCTGCTGCGGTATCATGTGGGCTTTACGCTCATCATGTACGGCGTCGCCAAGGTGGTGCCCATCCAGTTTGGGAGCCTGGACCTGAACACCATGGAAACTACCCTGGGCGAGCAGACGGGCATGCAATTTCTCTGGAATTTCATGTCTTATTCGCGTTTCTATGCCGGTATATCAGGCTGGATTGAGGTGATTGGGGGTATCCTACTGCTATTTAGGCGGACTACCCTGGCCGGGGCGGTACTCACGGCCATCGCGATGACCAACGTGGTGCTGCTGGATATCGGGTATGACGTATCGGTGAAGATGTTCGCCGTACACCTCTTCTTGATGAACCTGGTCATTCTGGGGCCCCACTACCGCATGTTTTGGCAAGTGCTCATTCAGCAAAAGGCGGTAGCACCCACCCAGGAGTCTACTCGATTTACGGACCGGCTGGGCCGGGCTTATTTGCCCATAAAAGGCATCTTGCTGCTGGCCTTTGCGATTACCTCCATCACGGAACACCGGGATATACTGGAGCAAGTTACGGGGGGAGATATGCAGTATGCGCAGCACATAGACGTGACCTTGCACGTGGTGAATGGCGATACCCTGGCTGGCCCCGACAAGAACCAATTCTGGAAATCCATTACGGTATCTCCCTGGTCATACTATCCCAATTGGCTGCAAGTAAAGCAGCCCGATAACCCGTACAATTATTATGTATTCACGATGGACACGGTGCAGCAGACCATTGAGTTCTACCCTAGCCGGGGAGATTCTACGGACTTGTATCAGTTCCAGTATCGGGAAGAGGAGAATACGGTAACCTGGGAAGGTACACACGGTACGGATACACTCTACCTGGAAGGTACGCGGAAACGATTGGAGGATTACCGGCTGAGCCGTGCCCCTATGTGGGTACGAGACTTGAAAACCGACTAGTTTCCGGTACTCCCTGAAGGGGGCTGCGAGGGCAGTCCCCAATCTTTTGCAACGAGCCCGCCTGCCCTTTTTCTACAAAAGGAAGCCCCTCAACACCGTACCACCGCAACCGAAAAATATACGCTTGTCGGGTTGGTGATATGGGGGAGTTCTTTCTGAATAAGACTCATTTGTTACCTTTACTGGTAGTCTTGAGACAAGTACTCCTTGTAGGGTCTCAAGCTACAAAAAAGCCTGGCTAGGCACCCTCCCTGATTCGGGTAGTATACATAAGCGGACCGACTTGTAACCACTCAGTGACCTTACTCCCCCTACAAAGCCCCGAGGCCTTTCATCGATTGTACCAACAGCAATGGCAGCGCTTGTATTTGTATGCACACGCCATATTGAAGGACCAGACACAAAGCGAGGATGTGGTGCAGGAGGTATTTGCTGACTTGTGGAAACGCCGTGAATCGTTGGAAATTGATCAGCTAGAGGGCTACCTGATTCGGGCTACGCGGTTTCAGGTGTTGGCTTTGCTGCGCAAGCAGCGGGTGCGGCAAGATCACCTGGACCGAATGGAGCTGGTGCAAATAACGGCCAGTACGGAGGCAGACCTGGAGGCAGAAGAACTAGCCGCGCGTATCGGCCAAATTCTGGAAGCCCTGCCCGATCGCTGCCGGGAGATTTTTCACCTGAGTAGGTTTGAGTATAAAAGCACGGCAGAAATTGCGGAGCAACTTCAGATAAGTCCTCAAACGGTGAAAAACCAGATTAGCAAGGCCTTGGCCCACTTGCGCAAGCACTTGGGTGCGGAACTGTGGCTACTGTGGCTAGTGTATGAGCAACTTTTATAAAAAAATTTAAAGTAGGGATGGTACTGCTGGCGGTACAAACCTACTAGTAAGTATGG
>DMST01000002.1:15174-20863 GCA_003454975.1 Cytophagales bacterium
TAAGTACCAGGGGGGGGATTCTCCCTAAAAAACCATGACCGAAAAAGAGTTTCAAAGGCTGATGGAACGAGTAGCAGAGGGCACTGCTTCTCAGGAAGAGCAACGGCAGGGAGATGCATTCCTGGCTAGCTGGCAGACGTCGGCTACCTGGGATTCTGCACGGCATGGCTCTGCGAAAGAGGCTGAGGTACGCATTTGGGCGGGCATCACCCAGGAAACCGAACTATCCACCCCTACAAGGAGCAAACCTAGGATTTGGTGGGTAGCCGCGAGCTTGGTTTTGCTCTGCACGGTAGGCTATCTCATTTTCCAGTACGCCACGGCAGTACCCTGGGAAACGGTGGCTACGGCGGCTGGAGAACGCAAAACAATTACCCTACCCGATGGTACTACGGTATCGCTCAATGCAGCCAGTGAGATCTCTTACCCAGCAGAATTCGCTAGCGATGCTCGATTGGTGAAGCTAAGCGGGGAGGCTTTCTTTGAAGTAACCCGCAAGCCAGCGCAGCCTTTCACTATCACCACAGAGGCGGTAACCACTACGGTGCTGGGCACCTCCTTCAACGTGCTGGCCTACCCGGAGGAGACACTGCGCGTAACGGTGACCACGGGCAAGGTACGGGTAGCCACTGCACAAGAGGCTGTGGAGCTAGCACCTAACGAACAGGCCATCTACTCTTACATCGAGGATACACTACAGAAGGATACGGTAAACGCAGAATCCGCCCAGGCCTGGCGGACTGGTAAACTCATGCTCAACCGGCTATCTTTTACGGAGGCCATACCGGTGCTGGAGCGCTGGTTTGGGATTACAATCACCTTGAAGGAGCCCAAAATTGGGGATTGTGTATTGGTGGCCAATTATCAGGATGCGACCCTGGAAGAAGTGCTGGAAAGCCTTAAGTTCATCCTGGAAATAGAGTATATTCTAGACCAGGATAAGCAGGTCACGATCTCGGGGCCGGGCTGCTGACGGGTTTCAAACCAGTTCTCACACACCTAATCTATGGCAGACCTTCATCAAATACGGGTAGTCCTCATGACCATAGGGCTCTGTTTTGGGTTGAGCCCTGTGGTCATGGGGGAGAATGCGAAACCCTTCCGACGCGTAAAGGTGCAGGTACCACAGCAGGCGGCTACGCTACCGGCTATTTTTACTCAACTGGAACAGCAGACTTCCTATGCTTTTGCGTATGGTCAGGATGTGCTTTCCGATGAAGCACTGTACACCCTACCGGCGGATGAGGACAACCTGCTGGTGCTATTAGAGGATCTCCTACTGCAAGCTGACCTGGTCATTTACAGACGGAACTATAATGTATCGGTAAAGAAAGCACCGCCCAACCTGGAGAGCCCCAGGATAGTAGAAGAGACGGTACGCTATACCATATCCGGCTACCTACGCGAGACCACTTCGGGCGAAGGCCTGATAGGCGCTACGGTATACGATGAGGAGACTCAATCGGGGGTCGTGTCTAACACCTACGGTTTCTTCAGTCTGTCCCTACCGGAAGGCCCGGTGGCTTTGGAATGCTCCTTTGTGGGCGCAGCCGCTCAAACACTCCAATTTGATTTAGCCCAGGACACTACCCTCACCATTACCCTGGATAACGCCATTACTCTGGAAGAGGTGGTGGTGCAAGGGCGGTACCCGCTGCAAGAGGTAACCCAAATGAGTTCGGTACACCTGGATATGGAGGAGGTAACTCAGATGCCGGCTTTCCTGGGTGAGGTAGATTTGTTTAAAACCATGCAGTTGATGCCAGGGGTAGCCGGTGGCATAGAGGGCACCTCGGGCTTGCATGTACGTGGAGGCACCCCAGACCAGAATTTGGTTTTGCTGGACGGCGCACCGGTGTACAACATCAACCATCTCTTTGGCATTTTCACGGTGTTCAACCCGGATGCCATCAAAAATATGGAGATGATAAAGGGTGGATTTCCGGCCCGGTACGGAGGCCGCCTGGCTTCGGTGATGGACATCTCCATGAAAGAAGGCAACGCCCGGGAATTTCACGGGGTGGCTGCACTGGGTACCATTTCCTCCAAAATCACGCTGGAGGGACCCATTATTAAAGACAAAACTTCCTTTATTGTAAGCGGCCGCAGAACCTACGCGGATCTATTCATACAGCCCATCGTGAATATTCGGTTGAATACGGAGGATCAAAAATTCCGCATCGGGTATTTTTTCCATGACCTCAACGCCAAAATCAACCACCGGTTTTCTGACCGCAACCAACTCTTTTTGAGCTACTACGGGGGCAAGGATTCCTTCTTTCTGCAGCAAGTTACGGACCGTCCGGCCCAGCCTGCCAACCCGGCTCAGGGCCTGGCTGCACAGCCGGGGTACCGAGACGAGGTACGGCTACCCTTGTACTGGGCCAACCGAACGGGCACGCTGCGGTGGAACAGCATGCTACACCCCAAGGTGTTTCTGCACGCTATGGCTACCTACTCAGAGTATGATCTGAATACCGAATCGTACACCTATACCGAAACCAGCTACCCGGATACCACCCTGAGCTATTTCTCTGATGTCGACTATCGGTCGGGCATTCAGGATTATTCGGCCAAGGTATCCTTGGAATATATACCCGTGCCCAACCACAGTTTCCGTTTTGGGGGCATGGTGACTCGCCACCGGTTCATTCCCGGGGTGCGGGCCGTTTCTACGGACTGGAATCCCAACTTCACCTTGGCTGAGGACTCGGTAGGAGCCTGGGAATATGCGGTGTATGCCGAAGACGAGCTCTCTTTGGGCAGCCGAATAAGCGCCAATGTAGGACTTCACTATTCAGCTTTCGCCGTACAAGGAGTCACTTACCACTCGCTCCAGCCACGCATCAATGCCCGGGTGCTGTTGGGCGCCCGAACCAGCCTAAAGGCTTCCTTTAATACGATGACGCAGTACCTACACCTACTCAACAACGTGGGGGTAGCCTTGCCTACCGATATGTGGGTACCGGCCACTAGCCGGGTGGCACCCCAACAGGCGATTCAGTATGGGCTAGGGGTAGCCCATACCCACCCGGATGGGTATGAGCTAAGCCTGGAGGGATACTACCGTACGGCCCGCCAGCTTATTGAGTACCGAGAGAGCGCAGGGGTGTTTGATGCTGCCCAGAGCTGGCAAGACCGTATTACCACCGGGCGAGGCTGGATGTACGGCGCCGAGCTGCTGCTGCGCAAGAACCGGGGTGATTTTACGGGCTGGCTGGCCTATACCTTGGCCTGGAGCTGGCGGCAGTTTGATCAGATCAACCAAGGGCGGCCCTTTCCCTTCCGGTACGACCGCCGGCATGATCTTAGCGTGGTGGGCCAGTACACGGTCAATGAGAAACTTAGCCTGAGCGGCAGCTGGACGTTCACCACCGGAGCCCCCTTCACGATCCCCATTGCCCGGGCCGACGGCCCGGTGGTTGATCAAGAGTTGGTTCCTACGGGAGCGGAGACCGACGGTGCCAACTATGCCCCACCGCCCGCCTTCTACATTAGTCCCAGGAATGCCTACCGCGGCCCCAGCTACCACCGGCTAGACCTAAGTGTCACCTACCGGAAGAAGGTACGCCGCGGTGAGTGGGCTTTTATCTTGTCTATTTACAATACCTACAACCGGGTAAATCCCTTTCAGCTCATCACGGGAAGCAATACCTTCGCACCGGGCATAGAGCCCTACTATCGATTGGGCATTTTGCCCATCTTACCCTCCCTCACCTATCAATTCACCTTCTGATCCGGCTTATGAAAACTTCCTCCCTCTGGCTTTTCGTTGTTATCTGCATAGGTTGTACGCAGCCTTTCCCGCTAGAGGTCGAGGACCCGGGGCGGGTACTCACCGTAAACAGTCTCTTCAATACGGATTCTACCTGGCGGGTAGAGCTGCAAAACACCTTGTTGAATGAATATGATGTGGACCAACCCATCCGACGGGTGGAGGGAGCCACGGTGCGGCTGTATGCTGACGGGCAGCTGGTTTCTCAGATCATAGAGCGGGGAGAAGATTTTTACGACTTGGGCTACGTGGCGCAACCCAATGTGGAGTACGAGTTGGTGATTACACATCCTGATTACCCCACCTGCCGGGTGACTACCTCCCTCCCCTCTCCTACACAAAGCTCTAACCTACAGATTCCTGATTTGGTATTCGAAGCTCCCCTGCAGGATGTCAGTGGAACCTTCTCTCTCGCAGACCCTGCCGACGAACAGAATTTTTATTTGTTCTCCTTCGTTCAGGAATGGTCTTACGTTCGGCCACTCTGCTGTGACATGCCGGATGATACCACCCGACACCGATGGACCTCGGTGTTGACCATTGAGGAGCTAGGGATAGCCCCTACGGTGAGTATCTATTTCAACACAGGAAATTTCAACGGGGTGCTAGCCAATGATCGTATACTGGATGGTCAAACCACGGAAATTCATTTTCATACGCCCAGCGCGTATTATCAGGTAGAAGGGCCCTATACCTACCGGGGAGATCTGGTGGTTAACCATCTGAGCGAGGATCTGTATCGGTACTTACAATCATGGATTGCCGCCGAACAGGCCAACAACAACCCCTTTTCTCAACCACAGCCTATCTACAGCAATGTAGAAGGTGGGTTCGGCATTGTGGCGGGCTACACGCAATCGGTACATTCGGTGGAAGTAGAAAAGCCGTAGCGAAACCTATGGGATGAGCAGGTGCCCTTGCTCAGTAGTTCCGGTGCCTAAATGGGGCAATGACGTAAATCCGATCATGTGCTACTGCGGAAACAGAAAAAGTGGAGCCTGGTGGCGTTTAACTGGGAGAGTAGCGACACAAGATTTCACAGTGTCTTGTGCACGGCGATGCAATACCCAATAGTGAAATAGCATCAAAAGCAGGGGACGTCTCCCCTGCTCGAATCAAATATTACAGGTACGGATCAAGGACAAGTACCCAACACGGTCAACGAAGTAGGACTCAGTCGACAGTTGGTACAGTCACCATCGGTTTGGAAACGGCCGGTAGCGCTGATTTCGTCACCAACGCTCACGTTAGGAAAGTTGAACAGGTTGATGTTGATGGTACGACCATTGGTGGTATTCACATAGTCACACCCGTCAATATCAATCACACAACCCTGAATGGTCACCGTACCCGTAGGGCAAGATAGCATCTCAGCCTCAGCGGTATTCGCGTTGTTGCTGGTCCAAGCAAAGGCAACCGATACAGTAAACAAAGCGGCCAATAGGCCTACACTCACGGATTTAATCACAGACTTTTTCATTAGAAATAATGTTTTATTGCAAAAATTCACTTGGGTGCTTATCCCTACGAAAGGAGACCTTACGTAGTGGCCTGAATAAGTACTGCCGCGGCAATGGTATAGACGACCTATTAGACTTTTTAGTCTTTGAAAATGAGAGAAAGGGAGTATAATTTACACCACTGGCAAACATCTGTTTATCAGCGGTTTAACATGTATTTATTGCATTATATAGATAAAAATTGTCTGTATTTAAGGGATCTAATTTCAAGTTTTTGTGACCAGAGGTTACGCTAGTGACGGAGCAAAAAATCAATCCGTAAAAGCATAGATATTTTTGCCATAGGACTAAAAAGGAGTCCTGCTAAGGGCATCAGGCCTTAAGCTCAGTCACCCTGCACGGCTTGCATAAAGGCCGTGAGTTTCTCTAGGTCCAACTGACCGTCCGTACGGAC
>DMST01000006.1:0-13225 GCA_003454975.1 Cytophagales bacterium
AAAACGCGGCGGTCGCTGACCTGCGCGGCCCCCACTAAGCGTGCCTGTTAAATCCAGTCATCCCGACTTAACCCGGAATATTCATCAGCAGATTACTGATTCGTAGTGGGTGGGCTTTTCACCATGTGGTCATCATTTGGCTGGGCGTAGGCCTTCGGCTAGTATGGTTATGACGGTGAGCCTTATCGGTTAGGGCTATTATCGGCGACGTTTTGGGTCGTATTTCAGGACTAAGTATGAATTGGACGCACCTGTCCTGTCGTTTTGTCTTCGCCGGGCTGCTCTATTGGAATATCAGCTGCCTGAATAAGTCCTGATGAACAAAGGCCTTGGATAATCGATAGTAAACTCTTCGTTTGGTCACCTTCAAGGTCGCCCCCACTTTCAATAACCGGGTTCGGATGGTATCGATACACCATCGTTTAGCCTCCTTTACCCGTGTTTTCTTGATCGCTGTTTTGAGCAGTAAGAACATCTCGTAGGCCAAACTGCTAATGATCAGCCGCATGAATTTGGCCCAGAAGCCGTGGTTACTCAACCGATCCGAGAAGCACATATTCTTCACTTCTTTGATTCGGTTTTCACTCGCATCGGCGCGTTGCACATAAATTCCGAAGTATATCTGGCGGGCCTGTTCAGGCTCAAGATTACTGATGATATGGCGAATGTTTAACCCTTTACCGGTGCTTTCTACTTTGGTGTAGCAGCGCTGTGGACGATGCCAGCTTTTAGCCTGATAGGTATGGGAAAAAAGTGCTGATGTTTTACCCCTGCATTGACATAGTGACGTTGTACTGCCTGTGCGGCACGCTGGCTTTTACGCTTCAACACTTCGTTGCTGGCTTGTCCTACCACAAAACTGAGTTGGTAATCATCGGCCAATTGATAGAAGGCAGGGCCACTAAAACCGCTATCGGCGCGGATGATAATTTTCAGGCTTGGGTAACGAGCTTGAATCTTACCTATGATCCGCTTCAAGATGGCCACATACCAGCGGTTGGAATGGCTGTTTCCAGGACGTAATACGGGGAGAATAATTTGTCCGGTCTGACCATCATGAAAGAACAATTCATTATACATGAACTGACCATAATAGCCATTGAATAAGGAACCTTGCTGAGTACCATGGGTAGGATCATCGGTAGCATCTACATCCATGATGAGTTCTTCTCGGCCCTCCAAGCTTTCTACATACCGATCCAGCCAAGCATTCATTAAACCGAAAATGCCTTTTTTGTCCAGGCTTGATTCGAACCGTGAGAGTGTGGCCTGAGAAGCCAGGGAGCCGCCCAAAACATCGATAAACAAGGGATCATGCTGCAAATGCTCAACATCATTGGCATCTTCATAGCCTTGCATCAGCATGAAGGTTCGCTGTTTGAGTAGCTTCTCGGTACTGTGGGTAGTTCGGAGTGGATCGCGGTGGTCGGCAATAAACTCGCTGAGGTAACCGATCAGCTTGTGCCTTCTCTCTAACTTCTCCAGCAGGATCAGGGCTCCGTCACTAGAAATTTCTTCGGCGGTAAAATCAACGCGGACCGCATTCTTTTGACGATAAAAGACGGTATCTTGAGTGCTCAAATTTGGGGGGCTCTAGGGGTGGCTCGTTTTGTTTCTAAGCATCTCAAAACTAACACCTTACCCCCAAATTCCTCCCCGCAATCCATAATCCAATGAATTTTCCGGGTTAACCGGATATCTCTAAAAGAGATCCGGTTTTCTTTATGCCCGAAAAAGCTCTTACTAAATCCAATGATCCAGCCATTCAGACACTCCTTGCGTAAATCCTAGAAATCTTCCTAAAGAAGTCTCGGTAATGTAGGCTTGCTGGTTACATTTGCCTCATAAATGCAACATTGTTGCAAAAATACCCGCTAATCCAGAGGAAGTTCCCGTGGATAATTAGACACATGGTAAGCTTCCAATACGGTGCAAACTTGAGTGGGCTGTGGCCTTCCAGAGTAGCACAGCTGAGGCAAATAATCTTCGGGACGCTACAGGAGAGACCGCAAAGACGGGAACCCTAAGAAAAGCGATAATGGGGAAAGAGCAAGAAGTGGACGTGATCATAGTTGGGGCCGGTCCTGCAGGGCTTGGGGTGGCGGTGATATTAAAAAAACTGGGCTTGAATTTTCTCATCTTAGAGAAGGATGAGATTGGATCCTCGTTTAGAAAATGGCCGAAGGAAACTAAGTTCATTTCTCCCTCATTCACGGGGAATTTCTTTAAGATGGTGGACCTCAACGCCATCACTCCCGATACCTCTCCTGCCCTGTCGTTGCTAACGGAGCACCCTACCGGGGAAGACTATGCCGTGTATCTGGAGGGGCTTTCTAGCTACTATGATCTGCCGGTATACAAAGGTGTAGAGGTACATAGTGTACAAAAGAAAGGTGGTTCCTTTGTACTAGCTACCAGCTTTGGCGAGTATACATGTACCTACCTCATTTGGGCTGCAGGAGAATACCAATATCCCAATAGGAATAGTTTTCAGGGGAGCGATCTGTGTATGCACTATTCTGAGGTTGCTTCCTTTTCAGATTTGGAGGGGGATGAACGGATTGTGATTGGCGGCTACGAATCTGGTTTTGATGCCACGGCCAACCTGGTGAAGGAAGGCAAAACCGTAACCCTGCTGGATAACGAAAACTACATGGAGCTGATAAAAAGTGATTCCAGCTACTGCCTGTCCCCCTTTACCAGAGATAGAATACACGAGGTAATGGCTCATCTGGATTACGAGCCGGAAACACATGTCACTAGCGTTGAAAAGGAAGGAGCCAATTACATCGTAAAAACCAAATATAGCGAAACTTTCACCTCCGCTCAAAGCCCCATTGACTGTACTGGTTTTGCTAGTAGTTTGGTCTTGATTAATATGCTTTTTCTCTTTTCGAAGGACGGCTATCCGCTCTTGAATGAGGATGACGAGTCCATCGAAACCAAGAATTTGTTCTTAGTCGGGCCCCAAGTCAAACATGAAAACGCGCTGTTCTGCTTCATTTATAAATACCGACAACGGTTTGCCATTGTAGCAGAAGAGATCGCTCGAAGAAAAAAAATAAGCCGCCGCACCATTGACAAGGTACTCACTGAGTATAAAGACAATAATTTTTATCTCAAGGATTTGTCTTGTTGCGACGGTGAGTGCGCCTGCTAAAATGAAACCCTACTTAGAACCTCTTTTATTGGTCCTTGCCATCGTGGCGGGGTCCTTAGTAGGCATGTTTACTTCACTTGAAGCATCCTGGGCTGACTATTTCATCCTAGCTATGCTATTTTTTCTGTTCTATAACATCTCGTGGGAAAGCTTTTTCAAGGGAATCAGGAACAGGAAATATATTATCATAGCGTTACTTACCAACTTTCTGCTAATTCCCCTGCTCGCCTATTTTCTAGCGTATGTTTTTGTGGATGCGTCAAGTGCCATTTTCATAGGGCTGATTATTTACTTAGTAGCCCCGTGTACGGATTGGTTTTTAGGATTTACAAAATTGGCCCAAGGAGATGTCGTAATCAATTCAGCCCTGCTCCCCATTAACTTATTCCTGCAAATCCTGCTTCTTCCGGTTTATTTATATGCATTCACATCCAACGAAACCAGCATTGCTTACGAAGCCTTCTTTGAGGTATTCATTTACTGGGTGGTACTACCTTTTGCCCTTGCCCAATTTGCCCGTTTTTTAGTATCGAAGTCCAGGCCTCAGCTTTTAGAAAGGAGTAGTTCCTTTGCAGAAGTGTTAGTGCTTATTTCTCTTATCCTACTGGTATTCTCCATGTTCAGCGCAAATGTGGAATCCTTGATGGCCAACACGGCCGTTCTTCCGAATGTGCTGTTTGTCATCTTAATCTTTTTCTTGGCCACCTTCTTTATTGCGCGGCTCATTTCACGGTCCTCAGGTTTTTCCAAACAAGAAGAGGTTAGTTTGACCATGACTACCGCTGCCAGAAACGCCCCCTTGATGTTGGTAGTCAGCTTCATCTTTTTTCCCCAAGAGCCTGTAATTCAACTAGTATTAGTCATCGGCATCTTGGTCGAGTTTCCACACTTAATTACCATCACGTATTTGCTCAAGCGGCAGGCATAACCAAGCAATACTTGAATTAAAAGAAATGGGGCTTGTCTCAGCTTTCATTTGTAGAAAGTCTCTGAAGCCAGGGGCCATAGCCATGGATCTCGCCTAAATTCTGGGGCCTAATTCTGTTGGATGGTCAAAAAGGAGGATCAGCACTCCGAGTATTCCCAAAGGCTACAAAGGTTTTTATGAAAATCCTCTGCTAGCTTTGTGCATATTATATCCTGCACAGCCTTGGCGAAGCAGGGCTCTTTTTTCTCTGTGTTAAAAAAAATTGAGTTAGCCTAAATCAAGCTAAGCCTGATTCATCAAGGGTACTGCCCCCCAAATAAATGGACTGATCAATAGCCATAAACAATTCGAGTCCTCTGAATGCAAAAAAAAGCCATCCCACGAGGTGAGATGGCTTGATTTAGGCTGAGAGGGTCAACCCTTAAAACTTGTAGCGCAGGCCCAAATTGAAATTCCTTGGTGCAGAAGCAAACCCATACCGGGCTACGTAGTCGGTATTGAAGATGTTGTTAATACTACCCGAAACACTCAATCCTCTCCCTATCGTGTAAGAAACGTACCCATCCACCAGGTCGTAGGCATCGAGGGTGATGGTGCTGTTCTCGGGCGTTGCTCCCACGTGCAGATGGGTCACCTTCACCAATAGATTCTCAATCGGCAAGGCCGATAGGGTAAATCCGAATTTGTTTTGAGGTACTCTTCTCAAAATGGCGTCTTCGGTGACGACGTTGGTGTAGGTATAGTGGCCCACAAGGGTCAGCTGGGGAATGAAGGAAACACTACCATTCAACTCTATCCCATTGGTTTCTAGTTCACCCTCCGAATTCACATACATGCCTTCGGTAAAGGTGTCGTTGAATACGAAATCGATGAAGTTCTGGTCTTGTCTAAAGAAGTACACGGCACCCAACTGAAACTTACCATCCGAAATCAAATCAAAGCCACCTTCCAAAGAGGCCGAGCTCTGTGGTTGCAGATCGGGGTTGCCTGCTGGGGCGGCCAAGAAGCCAAAGTCACCGGCGTACAGCTGGTTGAGGGACGGGGTCAGGAAAGCGGTGGCATAGGAGCCGAGTATCTTTAGCGTGGTACCGCCCAGGACGAAATTATAGCTAGGGTTGACATTCCACACAAAGTTTGAGCCGTACAAACTATGGTTGTTCAACCGGCCACCAAGCTGCATATTGAAGTTAGACTTATCAAAAATGAGGGATGCGTAGGGGTCTATCATGGTAAAGCTCTCAGCGTCTGCATCCTCGGGAGTCCATACCGGGCGCTGCAGGTTGATACCGCCCAACAGTTTGATGGCGTCAGTCAGGTTTTGGTCTAGGATCACATCCGCCTGCAGGGTATTCCCGTTGAACTCGCTGATACTTCTCGACTCCGGATCAAAAAAGTCGGGCGAATTGAAAATTCGCTCATTGGTGTGGTAGGATACGTTGGCCTGTATACCTCCACCCGTCCACTTGTAAGCAGAGGTAAATGCAAACCGGAGCAAGTAGAGTTCCAACTGAGAATCGTCGTCACTAAAGGCACCGCCGTCAAAACCGCTTTCTACCTGGTCGTAGGTAGTTGTTAACCCTACCGAAAACTGGTCAGTGACTTGGTAACCGAATTTTCCCAGAAAATTGAGTGACTGTATACCGTCATTATCAAAACCTCCCTCGCCGGTGGTATCCAGAGCGGCGGAAAATCCATCAGAGGATTTAAAGGATCCACTCACCAGGTAGTTGAGCTTACCTGCAGTCCCCGAAACGTTGGCGTTGGAGGTGAAGGTATTAAAGCTGCCGTATTCGGCATTGACGCTGCCTGAAAAGGTTTCTGCCACAGATTTTTTGAGGGTAATGCTGATGACCCCTGCCGCGGCCCCAGTTCCGTATAGCGAGCTCAGTCCACCCTTCAGCACTTCAATGGACTCTACCTGTTCTAGATCCAGCATCCGCAGGTCAAACGTTTGAGCAAGCCCCGAAGGGTCGTTGTAAGGAATACCGTCGATCAGGATCAGGGTTTGCTCACTTTGTGCACCGCGGATGCGGTAGCTAATGTTGGTACCGGGCGTACCATAGTTACCGTCAATCTGTACCCCGGGAATTTCGTTGAGCAGGTCGGTAATGTCCTTACCTCGGTTCGATTCAATCTGTTCCCGGTCCAATTTGTAGATGGTTTTACCAGATTTTTCAATCGTAGTTTCGATTTTGTTTCCGGTGATGACTACATCGTTCAGTTGCACCACGCGGAGCGAATCTTGGGCTTGGGCAGTATATCCCAAGCCGATTGCGGCGGCCAACAACAAAAAATTTTTCAAAGAATACTTTTTCATTTTAATGCTTTAAAATGTGCTTCATAGCAGTAGGGAGCGTACGTGACATCTCTTCAACTTTCACCCGAAGCTTGAATTGGAAATGATTTTCTTCGGCAGGTCTCCTGACTTGTTCAACGCAGACTTCCTTCCCATCCCAGGTTATAGGGACAGTGGATTCCGATGGGGTCTGCGCTTACTGAACTTACAGTTGCGGGGACAGCTCTTGATTCTCACAAGATTCCCTTTTAATCCCATGGCCTAAGAAACGGAGGCCATGGAAACCGAATTGGCGGCAAAGGTAGTCTTATCCGGGAACTCACTAATTGATAGGGCAAGGATATTTAATGGGTACTCCCGATCTGAGCCCATCAAATTCTGCATACGTATCTACGATTACACTTTTGGCTTAATTGAATTAGCCCCCACAACGTTTATGTTTGCGGTAAATAACATACTGAATGAGAGCAACGGGGATAGGATGGGTTGCTATAGGCATAGCGTTTTACGCTTGCAAACCCACCACAAGTCAGCCTGACATCAGTTCTGAAGAAATCCACTCAGCAACGGTATCTTCCTTTACACCTGAGGTCAAGTATGCCCAGCACTTCACCGTGGGTAGCTTCGAAGAGTACAAGACCCTGATTGTGAATGATCCTTGGGAGGTCGGCGACACCCTGGTGTCCTATGTGTTGTATCCCAAAGGCTTGCCTGCCCCTGAAGCCGATTGGGCCGATTTCATAGTGCCGATCCCCATCGAGGAGGTGGTAGCTACTTCCAGCCCCCAAATAGGGTTGATCGGGCTCATAGATGAGCTGGATAAACTCACAGGCGTGGCAGAAGACCGGTACGTATACAACCGACAGGTGTATGAAAGAATCGGTACCGGTGAGATTGCTCAGGTAGGCTCCCTGAAAGATAGCAACCTGGAAGTGCTGCTAGACCTTTCGCCTGACCTGGTCATGAAAACGGGCGTAGACAATGTAAGGAATGAGGATTTTCATCTTAATGCCGCGGGCATTCCCATTTCCTACAATGTGGAATGGATGGAATCGAGCATGCTGGCCCGTGCAGAATGGATAAAGTTTACGGGGGCCTTTTTTGATAAGGACCAAGAGACCGATTCCATCTTTCGGTACGTGGAGCAGGAGTACCTGCATGCCATTGAGTTGGTAGCCGCGGTAGAGGACCGACCTTCTATCATGACGGGAAACAACTTCAAAGGAACCTGGTACATGCCGGCGGCCGATAGCTACATGACCAAACTCATTCTGGATGCTGGTGGAGAGTATCGCTTCAAGGATGAACAATCTACGGGCAGCCTTCCCTTGAGCTTCGAGGTAGTATTGGACGAAATGGTGGAAGCGGACTTCTGGATTGGGCCCCGAGCCGGATCCTTGAAAGAACTAGAAATGATGGACGAACGCTACCTACTTTTCTCGGCCTTCAAAAAAGGAAATGTGTATACTTTTAATAAACGGATGAGTGATAACGGAGGCAACGATTACTGGGAAACGGGCATGACTCGCCCTGATCGTATTCTGAAGGATGTGATCAAGATCTTTCACCCCGAGCTACTCCCCCAGCACGAGCTTTACTACTTCAAAAAGCTTCAGTAATTCCCTTTGAGTTTGAAGGCAAACAATCCGTATCGGTGGAAGTCCTGGCAGGTAACAGGCATAGGGGTATCAGCTATTGTAAGCTTATTCCTCTTGGATTTAAGCTTGGGCAGTGTCAAGATTTCCGTGCCGGAACTTCTCAATATCATGGCGGGCAAAGCCTCTAAGCAGTCATGGGAGTATATCTTTTTCAACTTCCGGCTGCCCAAAGCCATCAGCGCCCTACTCACGGGAGCAGGTATTTCTGTAGCTGGCCTACAGATGCAAACGCTCTTCAAAAACCCTCTCGCAGGACCTTCGGTATTGGGCATCAGCCACGGAGCTAGCCTGGGGGGAGCGGTCTTTGTGCTTTCGTCCACCGCCCTTTTTGGCGCCTCCTTCAACTTCCAGGAGACCCTGGGTAGTTGGGGACTGGTACTATTCGCCGTAAGTGGCTCTTTCTTGGTCCTACTCAGCGTATTGTTTGCTTCCGCCCGCATTTCCGATGGCGTTACCGTCCTCATTGTAGGCTTAATGTTCGGCTTCATCACCGGAGCGGTAGTCAACATTCTGCAATTCTTCAGCGACCCGGAGCTAATCCAGAATTTTCTGGTTTGGACCTTCGGCAGCCTAGCAGGGGTAACCTGGTCTCAGTTGCAAGTGATGGGGCCTATCATCTTGCTTTCCCTGGGGCTATCACTCGTCTTTTCTAAGCAGATGAACGCCCTGCTACTGGGCGAGAACTACGCCACAGGCGTGGGGGTGAACGTAAAACGTACCCGGATACGACTCATCCTGATCACCAGTGTAATGGCGGGTACCATTACTGCCTTTACGGGCCCTATCGCCTTTATTGGGGTGGCGGTTCCGCACCTGGCCCGGCTGTTGTTTCGCACCTCCAACCACAAAATCTTGCTACCCGCCACCATGATGTGCGGCATGGTTATTATGCTCATCTGCGACATCGTATCGCAGGTGCCCGGTTCACAGACCACCTTGCCGCTTAACTCCATCACGGCGCTGTTTGGTGGCCCGGTCATCCTGGCCATCATTATCAAAAACAAACAGATGAAAGGAGCCTTCTGATGACGCAACCGCCCCAATTCCATCGGGCCCGCACTCCTTTCACCGAGCCCGTCCTCAGCACACGAGGGCTTACCGTTGGGTATGCCACCAAGAACGGCCCTTTGGAGTTGGAAAGGGACCTGACCATCAATGTACACAATGGAGAGCTGGTTTGTTTGATTGGGCCCAACGGATGCGGGAAATCTACCCTAATGCCCACTATTGCAGGCCTCCAGCCTCCGTTGGTGGGCGAAACCTATATTGCGGAGGTAGACGTGCGGCGGTTGAAGCCTCATGAATACGCACAGCTGCTGAGCCTCGTGTTAACGGATAAAATCAACGTAGGAGCCATGACGGTCATGGAGATGGTTTCGGTAGGGCGCTATCCGTACACGAACTATTTCGCCAAGCTGGAACCTCAGGACTATGAGATGATTGAACGGGCCCTGGAAAGCGTTCATTTGGGTGACTATCGGGACCGGCTTTTCCATGAGCTGAGTGATGGTGAAAAGCAGCGGGTGCTCATTGCCAAGGCCTTAGCCCAAGATACGCCCTTGATCATGCTGGATGAGCCTACGGCCCACTTGGACTTACCGACTCGGGTAGAGATCATGAACATCCTGAAGCAGTTAGCCAAGCAAACCAACAAGGCGATTCTGCTCTCAACCCATGAGCTGGACTTGGCGCTGCAAACGGCCGATACCATTTGGCTGATGCACCGGGATGAGGCCATGCGTACCGGTACCCCCGAGGATTTGGTACTGTCTGGGATGTTTGAGCAGGTATTCAAAAGCAATGTCTTCCAATTCGATAAGCTATCGGGTTCCTTCAAAGTGGTACACTCTGCAAAGGGTGAGGTTTCCCTTACCGAAAATGGCCTACACGGTGTTTGGACCCGCCGGGCTTTGGAACGAGAAGGCTACGAAGTCACCACCGATGCTAATCTTCCCATCCACGTCCAGCATGACGGTCAGCAATGGCTGCTTACCATCAATCAAACCAACTTCTCTTGCCGGGATATTTCAGAGTTGTTGCGGGTGTTGCGGAGAGAAGATAACGCTTAGGGCTCTGTCCTAATGGTATTGCCCAGCTTGAGGCCTAGCAAACTAATGGACCTATATGAGTTATGGTCTTAGTTATCCTTCACACAAACTTTCTGCACTTTTTCTAGCAATGCGGTTAATGTTTTGGCCTCCTCTACGCTCAGATCGTTTCTCAACGATGTCCTGATACCCTCAAGGGGCTTTTCTATTTCCACCAATAGCTTTAAGCCCTTATCAGTGATTGAAATATTCATCAACCTTCTGTTATGAGAATCCCGTTCCGTTAGCAATAAGCCTTTCAACCTTAGCTTTTCTACCAGACGGGTTGTGTTTGCTGTTTGGTTGATGAGTCGCATTTGGACTTCCTTTAGTGTATAGGCCTTGGGGTGATGATCCTGCAACACCTTCAATATGTTGAATTGCTCATACGAAATCCCGAAGGGTTTCAAGGTGTTAGCCAGTAGCTTGTCATAGTGGTAGTTGGTATAAAATAAGCTAATCACGCTCTTTACGTGCGCATCGGGCAGTGGGTCTAAAAACAACTCTTTCCAGTTCATTTTGTGAAGCTAGAAACAAATAGTTGACTATTCAACTATTGTGAGTATGTTTGTATTATTGAGTAGTCAACGATTGAACGGTAAATACATAAGAAATGAAGGAAATATTTTTTATTATCAATCTAATGGCCGCATTAAATGCTACTGCGCAGCAAAGGGATGGGGCCTACGTTCCCAAACAACCACCGATTCCTATCGAAGTCGTTGTGGGTCAGAACTCAAGCATGTATCAAATGATTGTGAGTAAGCAGATTACGCCGGGTAGTAAATTTGGTTTTTTTAACCTGATCAATTACGAAGTGACGTATGACGATTTTGCACCCAATAGCTACATCATCCAGTCTATCGTCAATTATGAAATAGTAAAAGGATTGGGTGTGGGCGCAGGGGCTAACTTTAAATCCTTTGGTGGATTTAAACCCATAGCCGTAGCTAGTTATTCTTACTTCAATAGAGACATTGGGTTTCTAGTACAACCCAGTGTTGAACTAGCTGAAAATGGTAATTATGAAGTGTTTACCATGTTTGAGTGGCACCCAGTAAATGCAAAGAAAATTCAGCCTTATTTCAGAGTCCAAGGGTTGTTAACATTCAACGATGAGCATGCATTTAGTTACCACTATTGGAGAATCGGCATACAATACAAGGGGTTTAGAGTTGGCCCAGGGCTTAACGTCCAATACGTTGGCCCAAATGTGGTGAATACTACGAACCTTGGTGGTTATTTTTCAATTCTAATTCCTTGAAAAATGAAAGTAAGCGGAAAATTGTTTGGGTTGATTTTTAGCGTTGCTGTGGGATTCGTAATGTCACTGGCCATGTCCTTTTTTATGCTCGTCTTCAACGTAGGATTAATTGATGGATTCTTCTTGATGTGGATGCGCTCATTTCTAATTGGTTTTTCGATTTCGATACCCATTGCGATAGTAGCTATTCCACAAATTAGAATTGGCTTGACAAAAGTGTTTAAGGTGGGAAAGTAATTCACTCCCGGGGTTGCCTCATTACACCATGGTGTTTTCTCCGAAATGATTAGACTAGATAACATCCCCGTTTGCAAGTGATATATTTTGTCCTTGCCAAACGAGGATGATATTCCTGATTAACTCTTCTTCTTCCGCTTATACAGGAAGAGGTTCCATTTCTCTTCAGCTACACCGTGGGTATCCATTTCGGCTCGCGCCAAGGTGAAGAAGAGATCAGATAAGCGATTGATGTATGCCGCCACATAATCTTCCACACACTCAGGGTCTTCTTGTGCTAAGCTAAATAAAGAGCGCTCTCCACGGCGCATTTGGGTGCGGCACACATGGCAGAGCGCGGAGATTTCATTGCCACCGGGCAGTAGGAAATAGTCAGAAGGACTGCTCATGGCATTTTCCAGCTCATCAATCCAGACTTCGCAGAATTCCGCACCGTCGGTGGGGCGAGGGTTGGGGTTGGCTTTGTTAGAGTCCGAAGGGCGTGCCAGATGCGACATCATGTCCATTAGGTCTTTTTGAATCCGGTGCAGATTGGGCTGCCAGCTGTGGTCATTGCCCAGCTTTGCCCGTAGCAAACCAATGGTACTATTGACTTCATCCAAGGTACCCAGACATTCAATGCGCGCGCTATTTTTGGCCTCACGCTTCCCACCAAACACTCCCGTGGTCCCCTTATCTCCTTTTTTGGTATATATTTTCATAGTGCTCACCCGCTTAGGGTATTTCAATGATTCGTTCCGTTTTCAAGGTGCCTTTTTACAAAAGTGACTCTCTGAGCCACCGGTTCCTTCGGTAAGTATACCAGCTCAAAGCTTCTTTCCGTATAGACATTCACCAGCGCCCCTTCCAATTCTAAGCAATAAGCAAAATCTTGCTGCCGCTGTTCGTCTGGATGGTAAATACTTTCCCAGGTGGGTGCAAAAAACACCCGTTTCCTGAACTTCTCCGAGTACGGATATTGATCGAGTTCTTTGAAGATGGGCTTGCCTTCCAAGTAGAGATATGCAATCAAATCGATGGGGGACCGATCTGTAAAGAGCGCCTCCGGATAGGCTGCCACCCCCCCTAGAAAGCCATGGAAAACCAAGTCAGCAAAGCGAACGATATCCTGCCAAGGAGTGCCGGTACTTCCCGATTGTTGCTCAAGGATGATTACCTGTCGCGATACTTCGGGCATACAGGGATATCCTTCCGCCTTCAAGGCTTCAATCAGGGTGGTCTTTCCAGTTCCAGGTGCACCGGTAATGATGTGCTTCTTGGGGTAGTTCAATCTTTTATAGCATAAAAACCACAACATAGAAGAGGATGCACAGCACGCTGCTGGCCCAATTTACGTAGCTCGTCGTCTTCAAATCAGCGTCTGTCAGGGTGCGGGGATTGTGGCCGATGTAGGGCTTGTCTACCAGCTGTCCGTGGTACACATTGGGGCCGCCAAAGCGGCAATTGAGGATGTAAGCAAGGGCGGCTTCGGGGTAACCCGCATTGGGGCTGGCGTGGTTCTTCCCTTCCCGAAAGACAAAGCCCAAGCCCTTGATCTTTCCGGTCACCAGCAGCATCAAGATCGCCGTCAGGCGGGCCGGGATGTAGTTGGCCGG
>DMST01000006.1:13274-14901 GCA_003454975.1 Cytophagales bacterium
AGGAGGAGGGCGGCCGCGCGACCAAAGTCCAGGTATCGGTCTGATTTGTACCCGATCATCGAGTCGAGGGTATTGATCATCTTATAGGCCGCCGCGCCGGGCACACCCAAGACGAAGTAGTAGAACAGTGGTGCGATCACGCCATCGCTCAGATTCTCCGATAGCGTTTCTAAGGTCGCGGTGCGAATCTGCTGTTCGTCGAGTTTGCTGGTATCGCGGCCCACAATCCAAGAGAGGCGTTTCCGTCCGGCTTCGAGTCCTTCTTCTCGCAGGACTTTGAATACCGCCTGACCTTCCTTGATCAGGGTGCGGTTGGCGAGGCAGTAAAAGAGCAATACCACCGCCACGCCAGCGGCCAACCACGGGTGCAGGGCACGCAACCCAAGCAAGATCGCGTATATCGCGCCATAGGTGACCGATACTAACGCCAAGACCATCAATAGCCCTTTCAGGCGTTTTTGAGTGCCCTGGTTAAGCATTCGTTCGCCTACCGAAATACCTTTGCCAAAGAGCACAATCAGGTGCGGTAGCCAGCGCGGATCGCCCAGCAAGGAGTCGAGCAGGAAGGCAAGTAGGAGGATATAAACCGGGGCTAGTTCCACTGTTTCAGCGCGTTTAGGAGGGCTTGATTCGCCTCGGGGCCTTGGGTGGCGAGGCGAATGTGCTCACCATCAAGCCCTTGGAAATTAGTGGCATCGCGGACCAGAATACCGTGTTGTTCGGCTAGATATGCCTTTAATCCCGCAGCAGTACCGCGATGTAGTTTTACCAGAAAGTAGCTAGTATGGCTGGGGATCACTTCTAGCCCCTCGGTCGTGAAGACTTGAGCGGCAAACGCTCGTGTTTCTTCCAAAAGCTCTGCTACCTCAAACTGCCAGGTTTCGTAATGCTCGAAAATTTCTAGCCCCGCGTGTATCGCTAGAGTGTTCACGCTCCAAGGCATTTTCTTGCTCAGTAGCCGCCCGATGAGGTCCTGAGCCGCCATTACGTAACCCAACCGAAGGCCGGGAATGGCAAAGGTCTTCGTGAGGGAGCGCACCACGATTAAGTTGGACAAGCGCTTTACCTCAGCGGCCAGTGAGGCCAATTGATCGGTAAACTCAATATAGGCTTCATCCACCACAAAGGTGGTGGCCGGGTGGTCTTCGATTAAATCGATCAGCTCGTTAGAGGGAATAAGGGTCCCGTCCGGATTGTTGGGGTTACAAAGCCAGACTAAACCGTACCCAGTGGGGTCAAGGGCGGCTTTCTTCACTAAGTCATAAGGCAACCCATGGATGCGGCAGGCATCCTGATATTCCGAGAAGGTCGGAGCCACAATGGCTGCCTTTTGGCCGACGAAAGCCTGTGCAATCAGGTAAAAGGCTTCGGTGGCACCGTTGGTAAATAGGAAGTGGTCTTCGGACACTCCGTGCTTATCGGCGGCGGCGGTATTGAGCTCTTGCGCAGCTGGGGAGGGATAGCCCTGAATGCGCGGCACTTGTAGAGCTATGGCAGATAGTAACTTAGGCGGACAACCCCGGTAGTACACATTGGAACTGAAGTTATGCAGAATATTCCCCGCGTAGCGGTGCGTATCGTCGCCGTGGCCCTCTATCATTCCGTGTGGCTGTTTTTGAGGATGGCC
>DMST01000487.1 GCA_003454975.1 Cytophagales bacterium
GTGATCAGCCCGGTACAGCTCCCTCCTATGCCGGGGCTGTCCTGGCATTTTTGGCCCTGCTAGGTGCTCTGCTCTTGGAGGGGCGGCAGCGCAACTGGCTGCTCGTGGTATTGGTGCTGGGTATTGTGCTTAGCTGGGGTAAACACTTCGCTGCCTTCAACGAGTTCATCTTCCAGTATTTGCCTGGCTACAGCAAGTTTCGGGCGGTAACCAACACCACGGTGATGGCCCTGCTGGCGATTAATGTGCTTGCCATCTTGGGTTTGCAGAAGGTGACCGAGCTCAGCTGGGACAAGGCCTTGCGGCGCCAGCTTATCATCGCCTTTGGGCTTACGGGTGGGGTGGCACTGTTATTCGGTATTTTCGCCTTCCTTGGCGATTTTGATGGCTACCGCGATGGTCGGGGTGGTTTTGCCGGACTTCCGGATTGGTATTTTGCCGCGCTCAAGAAGGACCGGGAAGCATTATTCCGTGCCGATGCCTTTCGCTCGTTTTTATTCGTGCTCCTGGCTGCGGGTAGTTTGGTGGCGTATTTCCGGGTGAAGGCCGTGAAGCTGACCGGTTTGCTGGCCGTATTGTTGCTATTGGTAACTATCGATGGGGTAGGCGTGGGCCGTCGTTTCCTCACCAACAACAATTTTGTGCGCGGCCGCGCGGTGCCTGTACCTATGCTTCCGGCCAACGAGTTTATGCTCAAAGAATCGGGGCACCACCGCGTACTCAACCTCAATACCCCTTTTATCGAAGGCTACACCTCCATGTACCATGCTTCGGTAGGCGGCTACCACGCGGCCAAGCTGCGCCGGTACCAGGACCTCATCGAGGAAGAGCTGAATCCGGCAGTGATTCGGCTACAGCAGCAGATGGACGAGACGGGCGCCCTCCAGGAGTCCGTATCTACCCTCAATATGCTCAATACCAAGTTCATCCGGCACGGACCCTCGGGTAGCAACGTAACCACCAACTACAATGCCTACGGTAACGCTTGGTGGGTGGGTGGTGTGGCTACGGCCACCACGGCTGACGAGGAGATGGCACAACTGAAGCAGGTAGACCTGAGCCAGGTGGCGGTGGTGAACACCGAAGAGTTTGTGCTGCAAAACACAACCTGGGATACGGCAGGTAGTATCGAGCTGACCGAGTACCACCCTGATCGGATGACCTACACGATCCGTGGCGGTACTGGTCCCCGGTTGGCGGTATTCTCCGAGGTATATTACCCCCATGGCTGGACGGCCGAGCTAGACGGGCAGCCTATTCCGCTGCTGCGGGCCAACTATCTACTGCGTGCAGTAGAGGTGCCTGCGGGTGCCCACAGCTTGGTGATGAAGTTCGAGCCCCGTGCCTACTATGCAGGCCAGCAGATCATGACCATTAGCTTTGTGATTTCCTTGCTGATTACTCTGGGCTTAGTCGGAATGAACTACGTGCAGCAGCGAAAGGAGGGCTAGGTTCGAAGGCCGAGGTTCGAAATTCGAGGTTTGGAAGTTGGAGGATACATACTCTGGGTAATGAAAAAGACATCCTGAGGGCCTCATCAAAACTACCTCTTTACTTAGAATAAGTAATCTAGGCCTAGGTGCCTTTGGTGGTTTCCACATCATGATACAGGTTTGAGCGGTACATCACTAATCCACTGCCTGGTGGGAATCTCAACTAAAAAAGTAAGGTTAATGAGCCCCTCATTTAAGAATTTGACTTTGCCGTATGGCAGCTAATGTATCTCCCAAGGTGAGATACAATTCTCCTTTGAAGACAGGAAGTGAAAAGAAATAGAAATTCTCATTTGTGCTTTTAGGATCATATTCAATTTCAGCATCTTTAAGTAGCTGGTATGCAGAAAGGTAGTCCTTCTTGCGTGGTACCAATGATCCAAAACAAGCCTAGGGTTAAACTACATATGGTGAAGTGTACTGACCCGGTGAATGAAATCATGGGTAGAATATAACACCTAAATATCCATTTGTATGGAAGTGAATGAGAATTTAACAAGTACAAATGGGAAGTCTATTCCTCCCCAAACAACATAATACTATACCCTCCTTGCAATATTTTGCAGTCAATACTATCGGTTTTTAGATGACCTACCAAGCGGTCTAATGCCTTCGGAAAATCTCTATCGATCAGCCTGGGGAGTGCCTTCAGTTCGCCGGGTTTCCAATCCCCGGTAAAGGAATCCCAGTGGATGGGGATGACCAACGAGGGCGAGGTAGCGGTGATGGATTCACGATAATGTGCATCCTGAAACGCCTCATTCTGTCGACCCGCCAGGGCAATTCCAAGGAACACAACGTCTGCCTTGTAATTATCCAAGGCCCCGGGTATAAAGTGGGTACTAGGTTTGATGAGTATAGACAGGTCGCCGTGCTCCACCAAAAAATCGTATGAGCCTCCCTCCCGATATTTCCTTTGGTTAACCGCTTTCTTTTTCTGAAATGTATTTGCATCTACAAATACCCGGGTCTGGTGGTTGATGAAGGGAATAGTAGGGGTGTGGATAGAGGGAATGGCTGTAACCTTGAATTTGCCAAAGGCGATAGGTTGGTGAGGCTGAAAGAGTTTTACCTGATCTCTAGGTAGGCCGTAGCCAAGCCCCACATTCGCCGTAGACATAGTGCCGTGTAGCTCTGCCCCGGTCTTTTCTGCTACGTAGCCTACGTCTCCCGCATGGTCTATGTGCGTATGGGTAACAAAGATGGCCTTCACCCGGTCAATACCGTATGTTTCCAACTGATGATCTACCCTTTGGGTGTCCGTTGCCAACCGGCCAAAACCCAGCTTGATAGCACCAAACCGAGAGAACCAACCGTCGATCAGGATCTGGGTTGTTCCGTCGTCTATCAACAGGGTACTCACCCCTAAGTAGGTCACTTTTACAGAGTCATGAGTAGGTAGGCTGTTGGGTGCAAATTGGGTTTGCGAAGTGTATTCATCCTGATATTGGTTCATGTCTACCGAAGGGAGAAAGCAGCAGGAGGCCAATGCCAAAATGAACAGGGTGGGGAGAAAACGAGCCATAGGTGCCTTTCCGATTAGAGTTGCAAAATCATCCGATGCATACCCCGTAGCTCTTCCTTGAAATCAGGTACGTTGAGCCGGGTGCGGCTGTGGTAGGCAAAGCCCAGGCTCTCGTAGAACCGTATAGCGGCGGTATTGGTATCGATGACACAAAGAAAGAGGAATTCTGTATCCTGAGAGCGGGTCAGGTCGATCAGCTCCTGTAAGGCCTGCTTACCCAGGCCTTTTCCCTTCTGCGAAGGAAGGAGGTACAGCTTTTCCAGCTCGGCCGTTTTGGAAGCTTCTAAACCGGGGAGGGGAGAAGACCATTTGGCTTTGACAAAGCCTACGGGTTCGTCTGTGGGTTGAATGAAGAAATAGCCTACATTTTCATCTTGCAGATCGGCCTGTAGGCGGGCTTCCCCAAACTCCATTTCCAGGTACCTGGTAAGGCCATTAGCCTCCCAATGATCTCCAAAATTTTGGGCATAGGCTTCCTTGCCAATGGCCTGTAGATCAGGCCATTGGTATGGGGCTACGTGCTGTAGTATGCTTTTCATGGATGAGCGTACGGGCAACTTACTCCATCCAGCCGTCCGAGAGGAAATCCATGAGGTAGCGCTCAGGATCTAGCCCCATGATTTGGGTAGTGTCTCCTGTTGTGCTTACCGTTTCGAAGGGCGCCTGCGCGTTCACGTAGGCCCAGTAGTCATCCGGGCGTTCAAGCAAAAAGGCAACCTCTACCGCCTTCTCGTCGGCGTAGTCGTTCATGCCACGGCGCTCGTCTACCAGCCCAATGAAGGCCGTAGGGGAGACTTGGTAAATCTTGGTCCAACCCTGGTCGGCCACCAGCTCGAAACCGAGGGTTTCTTCGTAGAAGTTCTGCATGCCTAGCACATCCTGGTAGTAGAGCCAGGTAATCATGCTGTGGAAGCCCAAACCATCGGGTACCTGAGAAGTAGCGTGCTGGGGCAACACCGTGGGGTTTTGTTTGAGTTGTGGTACGAACTTCTCGTTCTCCTTGTGCTGCTTAAACTCCTCAAACTCTAACAGATAGCCCTCAGGATCAATGGCTACAAACCCATCGTGCGGCCCGCCCATTCGGGGTTTGTAGGTATACTTGATGGGCACCTCCGCTGCCAGCAAGTAGTCCCACCAGCCGGCCAACTCGTTGGTTAGGAAGGCCACCGCCACGGACTTGGCTTCCGCCGCCGAATGTTGGCTATGGGCCACATCCATCAGCGTAAGAAAGGCCCCCTCCGCAACCC
>DMST01000403.1:0-22551 GCA_003454975.1 Cytophagales bacterium
CCGGTACGATCATGAGAGGCTTCCCAATAGAAGCCTTGTAAGAGCACGCGGCTGTCGTTAGCAACCTGCGCGGAGGCCTGTACACACAGGCCTACCGACAATAGAAGTGTCAGTAATCTCTTCACGGTTTTGCGATTTTAGGTTCACAGAAAGAATATGGTCCAAAGCTGCACGAACCCTGCTCCCTAATCGTCGCAAACGAGCCGTTGGCACCCATTGTACCCGATGACACACCTCAAATAGTCTAATCCCAACGGTTTGCATTTTTGGAGTTACCCCCAACAAAAAAGAAACCATAGGCGAATAAATCAGGCTTTACACTTCATTTCCCCCCAAAGAATATACATCCAATTTACCTAATTTGGTTGGATAAAAATTTGTCTAATTATCGAGGTGTCACGCCCCAATGAAACGTCTCAAATGCAGCATTGACACCTTGACACCCAGATGAAACTCATTATTTTGTCGATAAATCCGGTGATATAAACGATGAATGATTTCATACCTTCACTTCCGCTTCACCATCTACGAAAAATCAGAGATTTTTTTGGTACACATTGTGGAATCCATGGACAGTTCGCATCCCTCCAACAGAAACGCAACAATAACGATGAACATGTTGAACAGGTATTTACTAGTATTCTTTGGCCTCACACTGCCCATACTATCCTATGCGCAGTCTACCGTTTGGGCCGACTCAAAAATTGACAGTGTCACGGTGTATTTAGAAGGGGCATTGGTTCACCGCTCCTTTACGGTCAATACCCAAACCGGTGAAAACAACGTACGCTTTGAGGGTCTCACGGCCACCATGGAAACCTCCACCATTGTCATTGGCATGGAAGGAGGACTCACCCCCAGTTCAGTCTCCACCGAACAAAACAACTGGAACCCCTATGGCATTGACGTTCGATACACGGAATTGAAGGATTCGCTGGATGCTCTACAATGGGAAATCGAATTCATCAATAATGAAGTGCTTGCCCTGAAAGAGGAGTTAGCGGTACTGCAAGAGAATCGCAAGCTAAACGGAGGAAACATTGGTGTATCGCTATCTTCTTTGGAAGAAATTTCCACCTACATGCGCACTCGCACCTTGGCTATCCAGCGAGAGCTAAGTGAGAAAAACCGCGATCAGAACCAATGGAAACAAAAGCGGCAGGTTATACAGCAGGAGATCAATCGGTACAAATCCGGCATTCCCCAGTTTCGTAAGGGCATCAACTTTATGGTACGCACAGACCGCCCACAGCAGTTGAAAGGTACCCTCTCCTACTTTGTAACCGGAGCCAACTGGAATGCGGAATATGATGTGAAGGTGGCCGACCTGGACAGCGATTTGAAAATCACATACAAAGCAAATGTATACAACGGCACCTACGAAGATTGGAATAACGTAAGTGTACGCGTGAGTACGGCCACTCCCAGTTTGAATGTAAGCCTGCCCAAGCTGAGCGTTTGGAGGCTAGACCCTAACAGCTCTCGCCGGGAGCAATTGGCATTTTCAGCACAAAGACAAGCTGACTTCTCCCAAAATATTGTTGCCCCCAGCCTGGAAGAAGATGGTTGGGGTGATAGCGAAGGTGCTTGGGACGACATGGCAGCTACCAGTGCTCAGGCAGGGGTAGAGGCCGTGGAGGCCGGTGAGATTGCAGTTGAGTTCACCATCGATGATCGCATCACCCTAAAAGGCAACTACGAGCAGCGGGTGTATGACCTACAAGAAATGCAAGCCCCTGCCGGGTATGAGCACTATGCCATTCCTAAGCTAGGCAAGTCAGTGTACCTAATCGCTCGCGTACCCGATTGGAACCAACTGAACCTACTGAGTGGCAAAGCCAATATCTATTTGAACAACCGATATACCGGCCAGAGCAACATCAACATTCGCAATGTGACAGACACCTTGGAGTTCTCCTTAGGTATCGATCCACAGGTGCTGGTAAGCCGTAAGCTGGAGGATGACTTCACTGAGAAAATCCTTATTGGTACCAAGACACGCGAGCGCAAGGGCTACCGCTTGTACGTGAAGAACAGCCGCAATGATGTGATCAACATCCGGATATTGGATCAGCATCCTATCTCGGCACAAGAGGATGTAGAGGTAGAGTTGACCAACCCCGGTGGAGCAGCTACCGATGAAGAAACCGGCGAGTTGCTTTGGGATCTCACTCTATCACCCGGTGACGTGTGGGAAACCAAATTCACCTTTGAAGTTGTGTACCCAAAAAATGCCAGAGTACAACTATACCAGCCTCGGATGAAACAGCGGGCAGCTCGGTTTAGCTACTAAGAACTTATCCCCTTCTTCTATTTCAGAAGCGGGGACCACCTTGTTTTTTGTTTATTTCTATTTGGAGAAGCAGAAAGGAGCGGCCATTGGTCGCTCTTTTTTTTAATTTTGCGATAAATTAATTCTCCAACCATGCGACTCCTCATTCCTATCATTTGCTTTATCACTATCATCACTTGCCATGGTCAACCCAGATCAAATGCGGGGCAAATTGCCGTTATTGGAAGTGGAGCTATCGTGGATTTCAATCAATCACCTCCTCAATATATTGGCTCTTCGCCTGATAGTTATTTCAGTTGTAGCGAGATGTCTGGAGCAGCTTCTGACAGTTTAGGCATGCTGTTTTTTTACACTGATGGTGATCAAGTATGGGATTCAGAACATCGATTGATGGAAGGCTCCTTATCCGGCAGCGCATTGGGCTCACTGTCCCAACTACTCGTAGTACCCGCGCCCAAACAGCAATGGTTATACCATCTCATCCACATGGGGTTTCAAGGTGGACCACTCTTTAATGCCACCATTGATATGCGTCTGAATAACGGAAAAGGCAAAATAATTAGCACGGACACTCTTTGGCCTAGTGTTAGCGAGAAACTAACTATTATTCCCCACCCAGATAGCCTTTCATTATGGTTGATTGGTCACGAGTTTGATTCGGATGCGTTCTTGAGTTTTCGCATTAAAAACACCGGAATTGATCCTGTACCGATAATCAGCAACCTAGGGTTGGTCCCTCCAGCCGGTACTGAAGAAATAAACGGAACCACCTTTCGAAATACGAATGCCTTAGGCTATCTCGTATCAAGTCCAGATGGGAAAACCCTAGCCTGTGCTCATGACGGAGTCATGTCTACATTAGAGCTACTTGATTTCGATGCCAATACTGGAATAATAAGTAATGCCCGGTTAATCAGCGAGACCCCAAACACAGGTAGTTACGGTCTGGAATTTTCACCTGATGGAAGCAAACTCTATCAATCAAGAGTTGATTCGCGCGAATTATGGCAATTTGATTTGAGCAATTCTACCCTGGATAGCATCCGAAATTCAGCCACATTGATAGCCGATGACATTTGGGGCGCACTACAGCTGGCCCCTGATGGTAAAATTTACGCCATCGGAGGTGCGCTAAGCCACTACATCCACGTTATCCACTCTCCCAATGCGTTGAATTCTGATTGCAACTTTGAGCGAGATTATGTCTTCCTGGAGGAGGACTTCACCCTACTAGGATTGCCCGAACTTACATATTCAATTTTATATCCCGACTTTATCTATGACTATACCTGTGCTCCAGGCACCTCTACATTCCGGTTGGTTGATTCTGATCAGGTTGTTTCTGTGGTTTGGGATTTTGACGACCCGCTTTCCGGACCACTTAATTCTGATACACGATTCGTAAGTGAGCATTATTATCAGTCACCAGGCATTTACTCGGTAACAGCTACCGTAGAATTAGAAAATGGAGATCAACATACCTTAAGCCAAATCATTGAAATCCCTGCTCCCCCTATATTCGATCTGGTCTCAGATACTCTACTGTGTAATAATAGACAGCTCACTATAGCGTTACCCAACCCAAGAGAGATCGAATACCAGTGGGAAAACGGATCGAGAAGTAATACAAGAGTGTTCCAAGAGGCGGGCACATATTCCGTTACCGGATTCAATGACCTTTGCAGTCAAACCCTGGAAATTACCATTTCGACCCTCAACTCACCCCGTCTAACATTAGCAGATGAAATAATCTGCTATGATGAAAGCATCCAGATATCCCTACCTGAGGAAAACACGACCTACACCTGGGATAATGAGATGGTCTCTTCGGAACGTAATTTATCTACCCCTGACACCTACACGGTAATTGCGGAGAATGCTTGTGGAAGTGTTTCCGATTCTTTCACCTTATCTCATTATCCTCGACTAGAGGTGGACTTAGGTGAGGATAGGTTACTTTGCGTTAATGAACAAATTACAATTGTATTGGATAGCACCGACAATTGGGTGAGGTACGTGTGGGAAGATGGTTCTATGACCAATACTAGAACACTAGATAGACCTGGGGTCTATTGGGTAGAAAAAAGCAATTCCTGTGAATCAGTTAGCGATGAAATCCTCATAGAGTCCTTTCTAACAATTGACTACACAATTCCTACTGCATTCTCCCCAAATAATGACGGGATAAATGACACATTTTCTCTCCATCCTAAAATGTTAGGATCAGAGTTAAGGGTATTCAACCGCTGGGGTAAGGCCGTTTTTCAATCAAATGAGTATGACAACAATTGGACCGGAGACAGCCTTCCTGAGGGAGTATACTATTACCTACTCCTCGATCCGTGTTCTGGTCAAACAATAAAAGGAACTGTGCAGCTTGTCAAATAATTTCTAATAGAGATTTCCGTGACCGATAGGTTCATCTACTAAGAAAAGCCTCTGCTCGCAATTGCGCATTCCGGCGTACATCCAACCAAAACAGATTGTAATCCGCACGGTGCCAGTTCTTGATCCGGGCAAGTTTAGCTCCGGGTATCTTCGGTGGATGCACCCATAGCAAGCCCTCTTGCACATGAGCATCTACCGATTCAGGACCTAACAACGCATATTTGGCATTTACTCCCCCCAAATGATCTTCGTATCCTGCGCTAGGCTGATCTACCGACCAGGTGATGGGATTCACAGATAGTGATCGATTGAGGCCCTGTTCGTAATATTTTGGATAGTGCCCGTATCCTTTGGTATTCCACGTCATCCAGCACCCGGTCTGACTCGGGGCAGTACATGGCTCAATACTATCATAGTAATCGGGCGGGATAGCCCAACCAACCAGATAAGCCGCCACGAGTTGTTCCTGCAAGGTCTTCCCGTCTATGTAGTCACGCACTAGCATGCGTCCCATTTGTGAGCCTTGGCTGTGAGAGGCAATAATGAAAGGTCGCCCTTGGTTGTAGTGTTTCAGATAATATTCAAAGGCGGCTTTCACATCCGCATAGGCAATGGCGGCGGCTTTTTCTGCATCCTCTTTGTTCGGGGTGAGGTACATATAATAATGGCCCTGGCGGTAACGCGGTGCATAGATCTTGCCTACACCATTAAACAAGCTCGCCTGGTGCTTGATGGTAGACTGCTCTACCTTATCATTTAGCTCCAGATCGTTCACATCTGCATTCCACTCATTGGCCTGGGTAGGTTCATAGGTGTAAATAGTTGGGTAGAGGAAAAACACATCAATGGCTGCCTCAGTCTGTCTATCTGCCAGCTCTCCACTTGCCACTAAAGCATCTGCAACTTTTCCATCTGGCAACCCATCGGCCATATCCGCTTTAGTAGGCAGGGCAGCCCAATGGTCCGGATTGCTATAATCCGGCGTAGGGGGCACCGGGCTCTCTTCAAACGATTTGGAAAGAGTGACTACCTTGTTGCAACCCATAAGGGATAAAACAAGAAGCATAGAAAGAAAAGAGAAGGGTTTCATGACAGAGTGTTTCAGGTAGTAACCACCGGTTCTGGCTTGGGTTTGGGCAGTCGGACTAAACCTCCAATAAGCGAAGAAGCAACCGCAATCATAAAAAAGGAAAGAGTAAGTGCTACCGCTTCTCCTTTATCAATTGGCAGTAGCTCTACGGCATACACCATAAATACTTCTCGGGCACCAAAACCACCAATAGTAATGGGAATGACGGCCATGATGGAGGAACCTAGAAATACTACCAGGTAGCTAAGTGCTTTGTCGAAAATACCCAGTGCTTGAAGAATGAATAGTACGGATATTACTTGCAGAACCTGGATAACAAACGATAAGCCTACACTGCGCCAAAGGGCAGGTTTGAAAGAAGGAAACCAGCGATAATAGATAAAGAAAAAGCCGAAAATCCCCGCAATCAAGAGAGTGGGCCCTACCCATATCGCAGCAGGATGAGGCCAAATATCCTTGGGCAGGAAACTTGCTAACCCCAGTAATAGAACCCCTAAGGCCAGCATGCCGCACATTCGGTCGATCAGAACCGAGGCAGACAATTTTTTCACCCCAGACTTGTACTGCTTTTGTAGCCAATAAACTTTATACCCATCGCCTCCAATACCACCTGGCAAAAACAGGTTATAAAACATACCGACGTAGTAGAGCTTAATGGCCATCCAGGGGGAAAGTTCTACCCCCAAGCATTGGTATAATCCCAGATTTCGGTACCCAGAAATTACTTGAGAAAGATTGAGCAGTAGAAAGGTGATAATAAACCATCCCCATTCAGAATTGCGTAGTAAGGAAACCACCTCTTCTCTTTCCACATTCCGGAATACCCACCACAGCGCCAAGGTAGTCACCCCTAGCTTCAGAGCCCACGTAAGGCTCCGCTTCACGTTATCCCGCATGTCCCCGGAAATCGGATTTGACCCGATAGGTCTTTTTTGATTGGGATTCGTAGTAGGTCCGCATCAACATTTCGGCCATCAGGCCAAAGGTGACTAGCTGAATCCCCCCTAGCACCAAGGATACCCCCAACAGCAGCAGGGGCCGCCCCCAGATATCGTACCCCAACAATTTTTCGCCCAATAGGTATAGGTTGATGAGCATGCCGGTGATGAAGGTAATCAAGCCCAGAGTACCAAACAGGTGCATAGGGCGAGGCAGGTATTTCTGAAAGAACACCATGAGTACCAAATCGCTCATCACTTTAAAGGTACGGCTGAGTCCATATTTGCTCTTTCCATGAATACGCGCATGGTGGCGTACGTCCATCTCCCCAATCACGGCACCTTGCATATGAGCCAAAACCGGAATGAACCGATGGAGTTGACCGTACAATCCCAGCTCCTGTGCTTCCTCCGCTTTGAACACCTTGAGGGTACAACCGTAGTCATACAAATACACCCCGGTGAGGCGCCGAATCATAGCATTGGCAATGCGGGAAGGAATCTTTCGCAACAGCATACCGTCTTGCCGATTGGCCCTACGGCCCGCCACTACATCCAAACCTTCTGCTTCCAGCTTTTGCAGCATCAGGGGGATATCGGCCGGGTCATTCTGCAGGTCACCGTCCAAGGTAACCACATATTGCCCTTCGGCAGCATCTATTCCCGCCGCCATAGCGGTGGTCTGCCCATAATTACGATTGAGAACTAACGTACGAACACGTTCATCATCATGCTCGCGCAGCCGGCGTACCGTAGCATCACTACTGCCATCATCTACAAAGATGACCTCATAGGTCTCCTCGGCCAAGGCTTGCTCTATCTGCTCCAGCATCGGAGCTATATTATCCTCTTCATTCATCACCGGAATCACCAGGCTAAGCCGTGGCTGTTCGGTGGTTGACACTTCTGACATACGCTGCAAAAATAGTCAGCATTCCCTTTTTGGCTAATCAACTCTCCAATACTTAGGCTTCTACGTTCGTTTATGCTATATTCCAAATACATCAAAACAATAATCACGTCATGATAAGCCCACTAAAACAGATGATATTAGATTACGAAGCTGGCACTATGCCCTTCGAACGCGTAGCCCAGTATGCCCTAGAACAGTACGATTATCAATTGACCCAATCGGAACTAGATTCGTACAAGCACCACATGATCTTGGAAGACTTTCTAAGACAGATTCACTTCTCCCGTCGATTGAGTAGCCAACAAGGGTAACCAACTTTTTAGGAATTACCTCCCAGAGGTGAAGATTTTGCAGTGAATAAAGGCCTCAGATAGTGTAATCCCCTGACTTAAATACATCCCTAATTCCGCAACTCGAAAAAGTATCCAACTGAATTACAATCAGTTATCTATTCCCCCAGTTATAAATCCGCCTTATCTCCTCCGCATCATCCCTAAAGGGATAAACATACAGGTTAGAAAATAATAGGGTCGGGCGGTTGTATTCCTCAGCTTCTTTAAGAATTGGCAGAATGCGAGCATCCCCTAAGTAGGCTAGCAAGCGCGCAACCTCCAACCTATCCTCCAGCTCCTCCTCATCCAAATAGAGTTCAACAAATTCCTTATGAGGAGCAATTCTAGTTCTCCTAGCCTGGTTCCCCTTCACCTGGTCCATCATCCTATACAAACCTTCATACACATCACCCGGCTCCACCGGATACCCAAGCGTTTCAACCGATAGATTTCCAAAATTTACTAGCAGAAAGTCAACCAATGGATACGGCATTACAGGCAAGGAGTCCTCGGCTCGCTTAGCTACTGCAAGTAATTCATCTGTAGTAGGTAAATCCCTTAATGAGCCCCTTCCCCGAGTGATATCTTTAAATGCCGTCCTGTAGGGTGTATGAATATCAAACAACCCATAACCAAAGAAGTAATATGAATCCATGAACCCAGGATCGAAGAAAGTGAGTAACCCGTCACCACTCCCTTTTTCTAGCAAGGTATAGCTGAGAAGGTATTTTACATGGGGGTTCTCCGTAGTCTCATACCATTCCTTTACCTCCTGCAAGGACATAGTTGCCAGTGGTTGGCTCAAAACATTTTTTAAACCCGAATAGAACACAAATGAGGTATCGGTTTTTGCAAGCGACAACGAGTTTACCAACCGTTCCATCATGGCGGCCGCTAACTCTCCCCTACCTCTTCGACTATTATTATGCTGAAAAGGATAAGTAGCTGAAGTAAATTCAGCAGCCGATACTACCTCAAGTATCTCTCGGGCATCCTGTACATCTAACGTTTCTCCTGTCAACAGTTCTAAGGCCCTAAACTGATGATCTGTTCTTCCATTGTCTAAAAATTTAAGTGCGCTTTCCACTCCCCGCTCATCCATTCGGCCCTCAATCACTCGAAAGGCCGCCTCAGAAACATCAGGCTCTGCTTCGTGGGCAAGCTTAAGATATTCATCGTAATAGGCACTATCCTGAAAATCATCTAAGCCCTTTAATATGGCTACACACCTATATTTAGGGTGGTCCCATGCCTCCTCAATCAGCCTTTCTACCGTTCGGTTACCCCATCTCTCCTTCAACCGCAGCACTTCAGCCGTCTGTATATTGGTCGTATCACGCATATACGTATAGATATATCCTGTATAGGCTTGATTGTAGATGGGAGAGTATTTGGCCGCGAAGCGCGGAAAAAGATAAGGGCTAATGAAAAGTAAAGCCACACATGCCAACAGCACCACCCCACTAGCCCGCGGTATCACTGTCTTAAAAATGTTCTCAGCCAAAGAAGCCGAATCTCCCAAGGGCTGAGATACCAATTCGTTTTGAATAGCAGTATGTAATGCTTGTTCACTCTCTTTCTGCTGGGTGTGGTCGTAGATTATTAACGGAATGGGCTCTCCCATAATGGGATCGCACTTTGCTTTCCACTCTTCAGCCAGAGACTTATACTTAGGATTTGCAGTAAAAATCACCTTCTTACCTTGCCCACTCGCCACCACCGTATTTACTTCCCAGTCCAACGCTTCGGTCAGCTCTGTAATTTCAAAGAGCACCAAATTGGCATCTTCCAGAAGCACCTTGGCAGTCTGTTTCCAGTACTCATCCGTGGTTTTAATCGCGAAGATTTTGCTACGAGAGAGGTACCAATTCACATTGAGTTTCCCCTTGTGATGTAGCAACGTATGTAATCTATCGATCCCCTTGCTACTACGGATGGTAGCCAGCCGAAAATGGAAAAAGCTAAACTGGCCTAGAAAAAGAGGAATCCGGACGTACCACTTCACCTTGAACATTCTGTCCGACAAAGTAAAAACATGGCCGTACTGGCCAATTACCTTCCGGATGTACCTTCGGATGTGCCGGTTAGAACTTGTATTAAACTTCCTAAAAAAGACGATGCGGTACACATTCTTATGGGTACTTGCCAAAGGCAATACCACCGGAAGGGTAAGCAAAAAGGGAATCACGAAGAACCCTATGTAGGCCAGCACCACTGACACCAGAGTAAGAACTCCCCCTGTGCCTACTCCCTTAAACTGTCCCCCTAGCACCCAAACAGCTAGAAAAAGGACTAGTGGAGGGGTCACAATTATGCTTAGAATAAGCAGTACATTCACTAAGATCCTCACCACCCTGGAACTAGTGCGTAGCCTACGTGCATAGTTGCCCAAACGGGCTTTTTGAGATTCCTCTGAAAAGGAGATGTCTGATTCCATAGGTCTTACACGAAAAACATTATGTCTATCGGTAAGATACTATTTTTCAGTAAGTAGGATATTGGGAAACTATTCGATATTCAAGGTATCGATCACCTTGGAAGCTGCTGCTTGCTCGGCCTTTTTCTTACTAAAGCCTGAACCCTTAGTATGAGGCTCGCCATCAATGAACACCTGGGCCGTAAACTGTTTGCGGTGCTTGTCGCCTCTCACCTCTACTATCTCAAACCGTACTTCACGGCTTTCCTTCTGGGCCCACTCTATCAGTCGGCTTTTATGGTTAGGGTTGGTTCTTACCACCTGGTCCAGATCCACATGTGGAAGAATCAGTCGCTTCAGCACAAAGTATCGACACCGTTTGTACCCTTTATCCAGGTATACTGCCCCAATCAATGATTCTAAACAATCGCCGTACAGCGACTTATGAGAATGGGCGTGTTTTTGAGAAGTATTGTATTGAATAAGATCATCCAACCCAATCTTGCGGGCTAGTTGATTGAGGGATTCCCGATTTACAATCCGGGACCGGATATCGGTCAGGAATCCCTCATCCTTGAAAGGAAATTTCTTAAATAGAAACTCTGCTACTATCGAGCCTAGCACGGCATCGCCCAAGTATTCCAATCGCTCGTAGGACTCCTTGGTACCACCAGAAGTGCGTTTAGCCACCGAGCTATGCTGGGTGGCTAACTGATACAAATACACATTGATGGGACGGTACCCAGTGATGCGCTTGGTAGACTCTATAAGATTCTTTTCCTCGGAAGAATATACTTGAAAGCGTGAAGCTATTTTTTTGAGCAGTGTTGGCACCGTGACTATCCTTCCATTTTGCGGAAAATCACCGAAGTATTGTGTCCACCAAAGCCAAATGTATTGCTCATCACCACCTTCAGTTCACGAGACTGGGCCTCGTTGAAAGTAAGATTCAGCTTAGCGTCAATTTCCGGATCGTCCGTGAAGTGGTTAATGGTAGGAGGCACCACTTGATGTTCCAATGCCTTTATACATGCAATAGCTTCTACAGCCCCAGCCGCTCCCAAAAGGTGACCGGTCATTGACTTGGTAGAGCTAATGTTCATGTTGTAAGCATGCTCGCCAAATACCTTTTGGATTGCGCGTAGTTCACCGGAATCGCCCAATGGGGTGGAAGTCCCGTGTACGTTTACATAATCCATTTCACTGGCATCAATACCAGCATCCCGTAGTGCGTTATGCATTACTAGAGTGATTCCCTCGCCTTCCGGATGAGGAGCTGTAATATGGTAGGCATCAGCAGACATACCACCACCAATCACTTCAGCATATATTTTAGCCCCACGGGCTTTGGCATGCTCATACTCTTCAAGGATGATCATACCTGACCCTTCACCAAGTACAAACCCATCCCGATCTTTATCGAAAGGACGTGAGGCTGACTTCGGGTCATCATTTCTTTCAGATAGCGCCTTCATGGAGTTAAACCCACCAATACCTGATTGGGTAATAGCAGCTTCAGCCCCGCCAGAAACAACCGCATCGGCCATATTCAGGCGAATGTAATTGAAAGCATCTATGAGTGAGTTAGATGCTGAGGCGCAAGCAGATACCGTAGCGAAGTTGGGGCCACGATAGCCATACTTTATGGAGATATGACCGGGCACAATATCCGCGATCATTTTGGGAATAAAGAATGGAGAATAACGAGGAGTACCGTCCCCATTAGCGAAATCGATGATTTCGTTTTGTAGCGAAGTGAGGCCTCCAATTCCGGAAGCGACAATTACGCCGACCCTATCTTTGTTTATTCCTTCCTCATTTAGTTTGGCATCGGCAATGGCTTCATCGGCCGCCACCATGGCAAACTGTGAAAACAGGTCCATCTTGCGTGCTTCCTTCCGGTCGAAGTACTCTTTGGGGTCATAATTCTTGACCTCGCACGCAAACTGAGTTTTGAATTTCTCAGGGTCGAATCGGGTAATACGGTCGGCACCACTTACCCCCTGGGCAAGGCCCTGCCAAAAGTCTTCGGCAGTGTTGCCCACAGGGGTAAGTGCTCCGATTCCCGTTACTACTACTCTTCTCAAATCCATGTATTGAAGTTAAGAAAACGAGCGGGATTACTTAACGTTCTCTTCCAGGTAGGTAATTGCTTGGCCGACAGTGGCGATATTTTCGGCCTGATCGTCAGGGATGGAAATGTTGAACTCCTTTTCGAATTCCATGATCAGCTCAACGGTATCCAGTGAGTCAGCACCCAAATCGTTGGTGAAGCTAGCTTCGGGAGTAACTTCTGAATCTTCCACACCCAGCTTATCAACGATAATGGATTTCACTTTTGATGCGATCTCAGACATTTTACAGCTCTTTTTAGTTAAAAATTTCCTGCAAAGAAAAGGGTAATCCCGGTAATAGTCAAAATTTATTTCAACCGCCCAAAACCATAAAAAATTGCCCTTTACTGGCCATTTAAGGCGATTTTTTTTGTCTCATTCCAATTTGGACTTGCAAACGATTGAATCCGGGTCCGCCTTCAAAATACCCCTGAAAATACAACTTCTGCCACCTATTTGGCTTTCCATACTATTTTCATGTTCACTTGCAGTACCGTAGCTTTACTTCCATGGTCAAACGGAGTAAACTCCAGATCGACTACGAATATGATTTCAGAGTAGTGGGTCTTATCGCCGCCATCAAAGAATACAAACTTGCTTGGGCACTCAACAAACAGTTGCACTGGCGCTTTATTAAGGAGGCAGACCATGTGTTAGATTTCAAAGCTGACCAACGACTGGTGATCTCGCATTTTGCATACCTACGTGAGCATACCGGATTCCGACTGCTCAAGAACCGAGCGGTAGAACATACCGGCCAGTCCCGTCCATTTTTGATTCCCGAACGAAAAAATTATGACTATTGGTTACTCGTATACGGCGATCCATTGCCCAGCGAGTTCACCGCATTGTTAGAAGATCTGAATCACATCAATTGGATTCAATACTGTAAAGAGGAACCTCTCGAAGATTTACGGTCAAAAGACAACCTTATTATATAGGTATGGAACACACCATTCAGTACAATCGCACCAAAATTGTAGCCACCGTGGGACCGGCCAGCAACACCAAGGATATGTTGCACAAACTGGCCCATGCCGGAGTTGACGTATTTCGCCTCAACTTTTCACACGGCTCCCACGATGTACACGCCCAAGTGATCAAGTACATCCGTGAGAACAACGAAGAACAAGGACATACCATCCCCATTCTGCAGGACTTGCAGGGACCTAAGATCCGAATAGGGAAGGTAGAAAACGATGGAGTAGAAATAACACCCGGCCAAGAACTTGTCATCACCACGGAAGATATGCTGGGTACCTCCCAGAAGGTAAGCACCACCTATACTTCGCTGTGCGAAGACGTAGGTGCTGGAGAATCCATTCTGGTAGATGATGGCAAAATCGAACTGAAGGTACTACGGGTACAAGGCAGAGAGGTAGTAACCCAGGTTGTTTTCGGAGGAATTTTGAAATCACGGAAAGGAATCAACCTGCCAGATACAGCTATTTCAGCCCCATCATTAACCGATAAGGACGAAAAAGACCTGGAATTTGGCTTGGCCAATGATGTAGAATGGGTTGCTCTTTCGTTCGTTCGTGATGCTGACGATATCCGTGACTTGAAAGACCGCATCAGGCGGGCTGGCAAAGACACTAAAGTGGTAGCCAAGATTGAGAAACCGGAGGCCATCGCCAACATGGACGAGATCATTTCTGTAACCGACGGATTGATGGTGGCTCGTGGTGATCTAGGAGTGGAGATTCCGAGTGAGGATGTGCCTATGCACCAAAAAACCTTGGTTCGGAAATGTAACGAGGCAGGCGTACCAGTGATTATTGCTACTCAAATGATGGAGAGCATGATCGAGAATCCTCGCCCTACTCGCGCTGAAACCAACGATGTAGCCAATGCCGTAATGGATGGAGCCGATGCCCTCATGCTTTCTGCAGAAACGGCTGCTGGCAAATTCCCCTTGGAGGTAATCCGCAGTATGGTACGTACTATTGGCTCTATTGAGGAGAACTTCGAAGACATATATAATAAGTGGCACGAGCCCTCACCTGAATCTGAGCTTTTTGCTAACGATAACGTAGTGCTGACCGCTGCTCGTCTGAGTGACCGGGTGAATGCCAAGGTACTGGTGGGTATGACGCAAAGTGGATATACAGGTTTCCGCTTGTCTAGCCACCGACCTAAAGCACACATTTTCGTATTCACTCACAACAGTCGCCTGCGTACCCAGCTTAACCTACTGTGGGGGGTACGTTGCATGCACTACGTAGGGGCGGAATCTACCAACGATACATTCAAGGAGTTGGAGGACATCTTGTGTCAGAAGGGCTTTTTGCACCAAGGAGACACCTTTATTAAGACAGCAAGTATGCCCTTCCACGGCCAGGGCCGTACCAACATGCTGAAGATTACTACGGTGGAGTAAACTAGTTCGTGTTATGAAACAACAAACCCCGGCAGTATATGTCGGGGTTTTCTTGTTTGAAAAGGTATCTGAAGCACAAATTAGAACATTGCGGCACGGAAAAGCTCAATATCCCGGTACTCCATATTGAGTTTTCGGGCTAGGTGTAAGTTAACCAAGCTGCCTTTGTAGGTGTACACTCCGCGCATAAACCAACGCTGGCTGAAGATCATCTCTTCCATACCGCCCATCTCGCCAGCCTGCAGCAAGATGGGAGTAAAAATATGGCTAAAGGCCAAGGTTGCCGTACGCGCTACCCGAGAAGCAATATTGGGCACGCAATAATGAATAATATCGTGTTTGCGGATCACCGGCTTGTTGTGGCTGGTTACTTCCGAAGTTTCTACGCACCCACCTTGATCGATGCTCACATCAATAATGATGGAATCGGGTTTCATCTCCATCACCATTTCCTCCGTTACCACACAAAGGTTCCGCCCTTTCTCCGCCCGAATAGCACCAATCACTACATCTGCCTTGTGCAGGGCGTCCCGCAGCGTCATAGTATCTAGTATGGACGTATATACCTGATGCCCTAAGGCATGTCGAATCCTCCGGAGGCGGTAAATTTGGTTATCGAAAATCTTAATATTAACCCCTAATCCTAAGGCCGCACGGGCTGCATATTCAGCCACTGTGCCAGCTCCTAAAATCACCACATTGGTGGGCGGCACCCCGGTGATCCCTCCCAACACAATGCCTTGCCCGTGTTGTACGGTGCTCAAATATTCAGCGGCAATCAGCATAGAGGTGCTCCCAGCAATTTCGCTCATTGCTCGTACCACCGGCATCCCTCCTACTTTATCCTCAATCAACTCAAAACCCAGTGCCGTTATCCGCTTTTTATTCAGAGCCTTGATGTACTCCGTAGAAGTCTGCCCTGGCTGCAAGGCAGAAATCAACGTCTGTCCGGGCTTAAAGTACTCTATCTCTTCCAAGGTGGGGGGCTCCACCTTCAGTACCATATTTGATTTATATACTTCCTCCGTACTGTATTCTATCTTGGCTCCCGCTTCTGAATATTCTTGGTCGGCAAACTTACTACTTTGCCCTGCTCCAGATTCAATGGTTACCTCATGCCCGTTTGCCACCAGCAATGCTACCGCACCTGGCGAGAGCGCCACCCGGTTTTCTTGCATGGAGACTTCCTTGGGTATGCCAATCCTCAGTGACTTAGAGGGTTCCGCTACAGCCGCCAGTTTTTCTTGGGGATATAGGGAGGTTTCTTGCGCCAGCTGGGCAAAACCTGAGGAGCGCGGTTTATTCATAGTGGGTACAGGAAATCCGGCGCGTGTCTGCACCGGTGGGCGTAATAGATACAGTAAAGTAGGAAGGCGGCAAATACGCCTCTATGCGCGAAGACCACTCTAGCAAGCACAAGCTGCCGCTATCAAAATACTCATCAATACCAATGGCTATCGCCTCTTCAGGGTGCTCCATACGATAAAAATCAAAGTGGAATATTGATTCCCCTTGACCCGTCAGGTATTCATTAACTAAGGAAAAAGTAGGGCTATTGACCACATCAGTAACGCCCAATTGGGCACATATAGACTTTACCAACGTAGTCTTACCCGCTCCCATGGATCCTTCCAGCCGCCAAACCCTCACCCCTTTTCCTTGCTCAATCAGCCCCTGGGCTACTTGAGGTAGTTCGGCTAAAGAAACGGATTCCCATAGGCAATCCTCTTTCCCGGAATTATCCATTTTTCGAAGTTAACGAAATAATGGGAATTATCATTTCCTCCAGCGAAACACCGCCGTGCTGGAAAGTATCCCGATAAAATTTCACGTAATGGTTGTAGTTATTCGGATATGCGAAAAAGTAATCCTCCATCGCGAATACAAACGTGGTACTCAAGTTGGGTTTGGGTAAACGAAATTCTTCAGGCTTATAGGCACTGAAAACATCCTTATCGTCATACCCCAAGTTTCGTCCCTGTTTGTAGCGTAGGTTCGTATTCACATTGCGGTCACCTACAATTTTAAATGGCCGCTTAACACGGATGGTACCGTGGTCGGTAGTAATGACCACCTTCACCTTAGATTGTGCAATGTAACGAAGAGCCTCCAGAAGCGGCGAATGGGCAAACCAACTCTGCGTTAGCGAACGGTAAGCGCTCTCATCAGGAGCCAATTCACGAATCATCTCCATATCCGTACGGGCATGCGAAAGCATATCCACGAAGTTGAACACCACCGCGTTCAGTCCATTGTTCATCAGATTCGGCAAGCTCTCTACAAAAGCTTTGCCTTGATTGGCATTCAATATCTTGTGGTAAGAATACTTGATGTCCAGTTTTGCTCGCTTGAGGTTACTCCCCAGAAAATCCTTCTCAAAATTATTCTTACCCCCTTCTTCATCTTCTCCTTTCCACCATTCCTTATGCCGTTTGGCCATATCATCCGGCATCAACCCTGAAAAAAGAGAGTTTCTAGCATAAGCCGTAGTAGTAGGCAGAATACTGTAGTAAGTATCTTCCTCCTCTATGTTAAATAGCTCTTCAATCTGAGGTTGCAGCACCTTCCATTGGTCATAGCGCAGGTTATCAATTACGAATAGAAATACCGGCTGATCGTCAGATACTAAAGGGAATACCTTTTTCTGCAGTACCTGATGAGAAAGCAGTGGCCCTTCCCCAGCCCCTTTGGGAGAAAGCCAATGGGTATATTCTTCTGAAATGAACCGGGCAAAATTATTGTTGGCCTCCGTTTTCTGCATGTCCAATACCTCCCCCATGCCGCTCTCCTCTGCCAGGTCCATGGCCAACTCCCAGTATATCAACTTCTGATACAACTCCGCCCATTCCTTATGATCTAGGTCATCGCCAAATGCCATCGCAATGTTGCGGAATTCCTGCTGATAACTCATGTTGGTTTTCTCAGTCACCAAACGCTTGTTATCCAACAGTTTTTTCACACTGAGCAAAATCTGGCTGGGGTTGAGTGGTTTTATAAGGTAATCAGCGATCTGCGAACCGATGGCCTCCTCCATAATATGCTCCTCCTCGCTCTTGGTAATCATCACCACGGGTAAGTTGGGGTGGGTTCGCTTCAAGTTTTCCAGCGTTTCCAGCCCACTCATGCCGGGCATATTCTCATCCAGAAAAACAATATCAAAAGGTCCTTTTGCTACTACATCTTCCAGGGCATCCGATCCACTATTTACCGGCACTACTTCATATCCTTTCTTTTCGAGGAAAAGAATATGGGGCTTCAGTAGGTCAATTTCATCATCTGCCCAAAGAATTCGATACTTCTGCATAAATCTGGTTTAACACTATTCAGGATTATTCTGACAACTAACGCCCGCCAACCGGTAAATATTCATTCAAATACAGCTTGTCATTGGCATTAGCAGTGCACTCGTCTACCTTTGTGCACCGGAATGCTACAGGGGACTGATTCCCAAAAATATTACGCCTGCCTTGAACAGACGCACGAATAAGAAAAAAATACTCAACGATCCCGTATACGGTTTCATTTCTATTCCGAGTGATCTGATATACGACATCATTGAGCATCCCTATTTCCAGCGTTTGCGCCGGATAAAACAGCTGGGACTTACTGACTTTGTATACCCCGGAGCATTACATACCCGGTTTCATCATGCTATAGGTGCCATGCACCTGATGAGCATAACCTTAGACAACCTCCGGAGTAAACGAATTCCCATTTCAGAAGAAGAATACGAAGCCTCCTTGTTGGCTATTCTGCTGCACGATGTGGGCCACGGTCCGTTCTCGCACGCGCTGGAAAATACCATCCTCCAAAAAATCCCCCACGAGGAGCTCAGTATTCTGGTCATGGAGCGGCTGAATGAAGAAATGAAGGGTGGGCTCAGCCTTACTTTGGAAATATTCCGAAACCAATACCACCGTAGATTCTTCCATCAATTGGTATCCAGTCAGCTAGATATCGATCGGCTCGATTACCTGAGCCGTGATAGCTTTTTTACCGGGGTTTCGGAAGGTACTATTGGTGCCGACCGCATAATTAAGATGCTCACGGTAAAAGATGACCAACTTCTGGTGGAAGAAAAGGGTATATATAGTATTGAGAATTTTTTGAGTGCCCGGAGACTTATGTACTGGCAGGTGTATTTGCACAAGGCCACCGTAAGCGCCGAGAAAATGTTCATATCGGTAATTCGTCGTGCCAAACACCTGGAGCAGACCGGGGTAAACTTGTTTGCCTCACCCAACCTCAAGGTTTTTCTGCAAAAGAATGTGACTCTGGAGGGTTTCAAAAAAGACCGAAACCTTCTAGATGCCTTTGGACAGCTTGACGATTATGACCTATGGGGAGCCTTGAAGATATGGAGCCACCACGAGGATTTTGTGCTTTCGCAACTGAGCAAACGGCTCTTAGAAAGAAAGTTGTTTCGGGTGGTGCTGAGCAATACGCCACCACCTGAAGAAGAAATCCAGGCCCGGCGTGATCGACTGCAACTGCGCATGGCGCTAAAACCGGAAGAGATGGAATACTTCCTGGTACACGGATCTATGAGCAATGCTGCCTATGTAGCCGAAGGGCAAACGATAAATATTCTCACCAAAAAACAGCGCGTGATTGACGTGGCGGAAGCGGCAGACCTGCCCAACATTAGAGCCATGAGCAAGATCGTGACCAAGTATTACCTTTGTTATCCCAAAGAGTTGGAAAAGTAGTTTTATGAAATTTTCGTTACAACAAATTGCTGACCTAATAGGCGGCATCGTAGAAGGAGATACCAGCGCCGAGGTATGGGACGTGGCCAAGATTGAAGAAGGAAAGCCAGGTTCCATATCTTTTTTATCGAATCCTAAGTATGAACCCGAGGTATATCGTACCGAGGCTACGGCTGTAGTAGTAGCCAAAGATTTCACCCCTTCACAGCCCATAAGCGCAAGTCTTATCCGGGTGGAAGATCCTTATGTTGGTTTCACCCAACTTCTAGAGGCCTACGCTCAACAAAAAAGCATGGCGGTATCGGGGATAGAAGAACCCTCCTTTCTGGGTGAAGGCAGCCAAGTAGGCGATGGCCACTATCGAGGGGCGTTCTCTTATATAGGGAAGCATTGTACCATCGGCAACAATGTAAAGATCTACCCTCAGGCTTACATTGGAGACAATGTGCACATTGGAGACAACACTATTATATATAGCGGAGCAAAAATCTATGCTGACTGCGTGATTGGCGCCCGCTGTGTATTACACGCTGGCGCGGTTATCGGTAGCGATGGTTTTGGCTTTGCACCGCAAAAAGATGGCACCTACAAAACCATACCCCAACTGGGCAATGTGGTCTTGGAAGATGATGTATCCGTGGGAGCCAATACCACGATAGACTGCGCCACCCTGGGCAGTACATTGGTAAAGCAAGGTACCAAGCTGGACAACTTGGTGCAGGTAGGGCACAACGTAGAGATAGGCAAGCATACCGTAATGGCTGCGCAGGTAGGCATTGCAGGTTCTGCTACCATTGGCGACCAGTGTATGTTTGGCGGTCAGGTGGGCGTAGGCGGTCACATCACGGTTGCAAACGGCAGCAAGGTGGGGGCGCAGGCGGCCATCCCCAATGATGTGAAGGAAGAGAACAAGAATTGGCTAGGAAGCCCCATTCAGCCTATGCGCGAAAACATCAAGTCGCTGATGGTTTTCAAATCTCTACCTGACCTTTCCAAGCGCGTAAAGCAACTTGAGCAAAAAGTTCTAACTTTGCGCGACTCGTGATCGAGCTGGCATGAATACAAGACAGCACACTCTTCAAAAGTCCGTCTCATTTACCGGAGTGGGTATCCATACGGGTCAATCAGCCACCCTCACGGTATTACCTGCTAGAGCCGGTCACGGGATCAAATTCTGTAGAATTGACCTCCCTGGGCGTCCCCTCATTGATGCCGATGTAGATAATGTGGTGGACGTATCCCGTAGCACTACTTTGGAACAGAATGGTGGACGGGTACATACTGTAGAACACCTTTTGGCGGCCTTATCTGGCTTGCAAATTGACAATGTTCTTCTGGAATTGGATGGCCCTGAAGTACCGATCCTTGACGGTTCTTCGGCCAAATTTCTTGATGCTCTGCAAGCTGCGGGGGTAGAAGAGCAAAACGCCCTTCGCGAATATGCTGAGATTTCTGGCGAGGTCACTTATCAAGATCAGGGCCGAAATGTAAGCTTGAAAGCAGTACCGGCGATGGGCTACCAGTTGGATGTCACCATCGATTATGAAACTCCCTACTGGCCAGTACAGCAAGCTCATTTATACGATATCCGAAAGTTCGCCAAGGAGATAGGTCCTAGTCGTACCTTCAGCTTTTTCCAGGAGATAGAACCCTTACTCGCCCAAAACCTAATTAAGGGTGGAGACATCGACAATGCCATCGTCATTATGGACAAGGAGGTGTCGCCAGGGGAATTGGAGAGAATCGGAAAGCTTTTTAACCGTCCCAATATTTCAATCAAAAAGGAAGGAATCCTAAGTAATATTGACCTGCACTTTGACAATGAACCTGCCCGGCACAAATTGCTGGACTTGGTAGGGGATTTGACACTGGTAGGTAAACCACTTAAAGCGCACATCATCGCTGAGCGTCCTGGCCATGCTGCCAATGTAGAGCTAGCGAAGAAACTGAAAGGTAAAATGAAAAAGACGAGTGTTCCTGTGTACGATCCGGCCGGTGAGCTGGTGAAAGATGTAAATGGCATCATGGCAATGCTGCCCCATCGGTATCCTTTTGTAATGGTGGACAAAATTTTCCACCTGACCAATAACGAGGTATGTGGGTTGAAAAACATCACCATCAACGAGCCCATCTTCACGGGACATTTTCCTGGCAATCCTGTCTTCCCTGGAGTATTGCAGGTAGAATCGATGGTACAAACTGGTGGCATCTTGGTATTGAGTACTGTACCCGATCCTGAAAATTACTGGACGTATTTTCTGGCCATCGACAAATGTAAATTCCGCCAAAAGGTATCACCGGGCGACACTATGTTGACGAAATGTGTGTTAGATGGGGAAATAAAACGTGGCATTGCACGTATGGAATGTTACGCCTTTGTGGCCGATAAATTGGTATGTGAGGCATATATGACTGCTCAAATCGTTCGTAAAGACACATGATAAGTCCCCAAGCTGTAGTACATCCTAGCGCGAATATTCATCCCAATGTAACCATTGAGCCTTTTGCGGTGGTCCAAGCCAATACCGAGATTGGTGAGGGCACCTGGATAGGACCTCATGCCCAAATATGTGATGGGGCCCGTATTGGGAAAAACTGCAAAATTTACGCTGGAGCACAGATAGCGTCTATCCCTCAGGATCTGAAATTTGCCGGAGAAAACACTACAGCCGTTATTGGTGACGAAACTACTATACGCGAGTACGTAACGGTAAGTAGAGGAACGGTAGACCGCCAAACTACCGCTATTGGTAGCAATTGCCTCATTATGGCCTATTGCCATATTGCGCATGACTGTTTGCTGGGCAACCATATTATAATGTCCAACTCGGTGCAGTTGGCTGGCCACGTGCAACTAGACGATTATGTAGTAGTCGGTGGCATGTCAGGTATCCATCAGTTTGTGCACGTAGGTGCTCACGTGATGATGGCCGGCCTCACCAAGGCCACTAAAGACATCCCCCCTTATGTAATGGCGG
>DMST01000403.1:22584-38503 GCA_003454975.1 Cytophagales bacterium
CTGGCGGGTAGAATTCCGATGTCCTTCACGGGGGTTAACAGCATTGGTCTTCGGCGCAGGGGTTTCTCAAACGAACAGATCAATCAAATCCAGGAGATGTACCGTATTGTGTACCATAAAGGACTCAATACTACCCGGGCTATCGATATTCTGGAGAAGGAAATTCCTGACTCGCCGGATAAGGAAACGGTGGTCTCCTTCTTGCGCGACAGTGGTAGAGGAATAATTCGCGGAGGCTCAGACAATGCTTAAAATTGTCCTGGATCGGGTAAGCAAAGCGTATCTGAAGCAATGGGTGATCCGGGACATGACAACAGAGTTGGTTCAAGGAAAGACTTATGCTCTTACGGGCCCCAACGGCTCTGGCAAGTCAACTCTGACGGCGCTGCTCATGGGGCTCACTTTACCAACCAAAGGGGTAATTCGGCATGAGCGAGACGGCAAACCTATTGATCCCGAAAATTGGTACCGTCATCTGGTTTTAGCAGCCCCCTACCAGGAACTCATCGAAGAGTTTTCCCTAGACCAACTCCTCAGCTTTCATTTTGAGTTTAAAACACCGGTGAACGGGATGTCAAAAAAGGACATCATGGAGGCTATGTATCTAACGGATGCCCGTCACAAAGCCATCCGGTATTTCTCTTCGGGTATGAAACAAAGGCTAAAACTAGGTTTGGCTTTTTTTTCGGAAAGCGACCTCCTTTTCCTGGACGAGCCTACATCGAATTTGGACGATCAGGCCAAGGCTTGGTATCATACCCAATTGGATAAAATGTTAGGTAAAAGACTAGTAGTAATTGCTAGTAATGAGCCCGAAGAGTATACAAAGTGTGACAATACATTATCTTTACAATAAGTTAACAATACACGGGGTGTTTTGACGTTGTGCATACAATAATTTAAAACCACCGTAGCGCTAAGGATTTAGGCGATTGAAAACTGATTCTGTAACTTTCGCCAAAATCTGGGAAGGGCTTCCCTTTTAGCTTGGTTTTCCCTAAAATTGTCATAAACGAACTTTAAATTGCAATTTCATGAAAAGAAGTGCTTCTTTTTACCTTGGCTTGTTCTTGATCGGCTTATTGCCGCTAGCTGCCCTTAACTGTCCTGATGTTGTTGAAGATACTGCTAATGCTTTGGCAGGAACCTGGACTGTAAGTGACGCTACCGGTCTTCCTTCTTTTACTTATTCTGGTGCTACTACCATTACTTTCGAATTGGGTGATCCTGTTACTACAGGTACTTTCACTGTATCAGGAGCTTCTAATCTCCCTCGTTTGGTAGCAAACGACGAGCAAGTAGAATTCCCATCTAGTGGTTCATATACCGCTACCATTGGCGAAGAAGATGGTGTTTTGACCTCCATCGCTTTGGATGGAGACAATGACGTTACTCTATCTGTTACTAACTTGGATGCCGCTGGCACTGCTTTATCTTTCACCTACCAAGGTGCTGAGCCTAAAGTAGCTGACGCTGGTACCGTTACCGTAACAGCAACTAAATAAGCCTCAAAGAACTCGTTTGGAAGGCTGACGATAATCGTCAGCCTTTTTTTATGCCCTTTTCTGTCCCTAACCTAAACTGTTACTATATCGCCAGGGAGTCACTAGCCAGACGGCCCACTGTTCGACGCCAAGAACTTGAATTAGCCCGGTCCGCTTCACATAAATAAGTGAGTTTTATACAGATTAGAGGGAAGCGCCAAATACGTATCATATTTTTTACACGGTGCCTCTATGGACCTCGCTCGCAGCCACTAGGGAAAACAGGCCAACCCAAGGTTAAGCAATATTTATGGGGACTACAAACCGGAGTAACTCATGAATTTCATAGAAAGAATTACCTGGCTTTAACTTTAAATGACTGAAAATCATTCATTTAACATTCAATATTAGGATCAAGGCGAAGTCTACCGAGAAGATTAAAGCATTAATCTACTAGCTCCCCAACTATTCAGTATGATCCCCAACCCACTTATTCCCCGAGCTAAAGTGACGGACAAATGACGTGACATATCAGGGAGTCATTCCTTTATTGGTAGAAACGCCAGCTACCAACAGTATGCCCATACAAAATAGACTAGCTATACATTACAGCTCATCAAGCTCTAGCCTCTGCCAGAGTCATACTTTCGTCCTGAAAGTTCTTTAAGAAGATAAGGAAATACCCTAACGGAAAATAGGCCAAGGCGCTTACCAAGTGCCATAAAAAATGCGTGCCTTGCGGTAAGGTCTCCGGGAAAGGATTAGGGCTATCAATCAATCTAAAGGTGAGGGCTGCTATCAAGAAAAATACCGTTAAGGCAATTAGACGCCATCCTTGGCCCTTCGTCCTGACCAACACCCGCACAATCGGTATTGCCACCATAAAGCCCATTAACAGGTAATACAGGTTTGCCCCCAAACTACTACCACTACGGGAAGCCCAAACCATAACTGCAATATTAGTAACCAGAAATCCTACCATGATGAAAATGGCAGCCCCCCATTTACCCAGGGTAAACTTCCAAAAATAGGTGGTGAGAATAAGCATCATCACCAAGGGAGGAAGTGCATCCAGGAGTGCGAAAATTCCCATCTGGTCGTTGGAATGCCATAATGTAGAACCTACCCCATTCAAGAAAGCCAAAGGAAGAATGGTGGTTAGAATGGGATAATCTTTGTACCTCCCTCTGAGCTTTGAACCCCAATAGGCTACGGGTATAAAAAAGAACAGCGAAGTAATTGCATTCCAGGGTTGCTGAATAAGTAAATCAGGGTGGTACTCGGTGTATTGGTGGCCAAGTTCCTGAGCAGCTTCTTGTAATACCATAAAAACAATAGAAAGCACCTCCTTTTACAGAAGCACATTTGGGACCTAGAAAATCAACGGATTGAATAGGGAAGTGTTACCAGTAATTCGATCAAATAGACGGGGCTACAACTTAATACCGACCACAGTAATATCATCCATCTGGGCGGTGTCACCTTGCCAAGCGTCTAATTCTTTTTCAAGCTCCGTCAGTTGTTGATCCATGGGCAGATGGGCCACTCCCGACAATAACGCCTTGAAGCGTTTTTTATAGTACTTAGTTCCCTCCGGGCCACCAAATTGATCAGCAAAGCCGTCTGTAGTCAAATACACCACATCCTGTGGGCCCAATGTGATGGTATGATTCTCAAACACCTTCTCTTTACCCAACAAATCTCCTATGGGAAACCGGGATCCTTTGTGTTCCATCATTTCGCCACCTTTCATTTGAAAAACTGGCCGGTGGGCCGATGCGTAGGTGATCTCCTTCTTACGAGGATCAATAGCACAAAGCACCATCTCCATACCGTCCCGCAGACGCTTTTGGGTTTGGTTTTGCTGCAATAGCCTGCTCACTTGGGCATCTAACCGAGTAAGGATTTGTGCCGGATCTGTCAACTTCTGATCTACCACTAGTGCCGTAAGGCCGTTGGCCCCAATCAGAGACATAAAGGCCCCGGGTACACCATGTCCGGTACAATCTACCACGGCTAACATAGACACCTCTCCTACTTGGTGATACCAATAGAAATCGCCACTCACTATATCTTTTGGTCGATAAAGAAAGAAAGCATTGGGTAACTGATTCTTCAGTATTTCGAGATCGGGTAGAATTGCTGTCTGAATACGCTTTGCATATCGGATGCTATCTGTTACGGCTTTGTTCTTTCTAGCAAGTTCTTTCTGTGCTTCTTCCAGAGAGGTATTGGTTTCCGCCAACCCTACATTACTCCTATTTAATGCCCTATTGACCAGAAAAAATTTACGACCATTCGTATAACGATAATGGGTAAGAGCAATGCATCCCAACGCGATGGGAACAATGAAAGAAAAAGAACCAAAACTCTCCGTACTAGGAAGTACCCGAAACTGAATGGCTACTATGTTGGCAATAACGGCAAACACGAAGACAACCCAGGCATGCCGTGCTTGCCAGAACATAATCAGACTTACCGTCACGAATGTGGGTATATTAGATAAGATGATTATCAGGTCCAAATCGGCACTGCCGTTACCCGCAAATTGAATAGCACAGCTTAGCAATAGGGTAATGGGTATGGAGTAAGTAGGCAATAATAACGGGGCTCTGCCATACCTGTAGGCCAACCAGGAAATAACAATCACTGGTGCTGGAAACCAAACGGTGATGATAAACCAAGGCTGCCAATTGACTTCTTGGAAAGAGGCCAACGAAATGCCTCCACAAAAGGTGGCGATAGCTACAAGTATCCCCCAAAAAGTAGAGCGATGTAGAAGAGTCTTGGCTTCAATTTTCCAAGCTTGAAGATCACTCAGGGTTGGTTGTTCATTCATATTGCCCTATATACCTAGCATAGTTCTTTGTTCCCAAATTTCAAAGAGCGGTTCTCCCCGACTGTTTAATCCCGAGTGTTGCCAAGCCTCCTCCCGTATGGAGTAGCGGAACTCCAGGCTAGCCCCAACCCTACTGGCATCTCTAGAAAAGAACTCAATATTCTCTGTGTAATTTCCCTTTTCTGTAGTGTAGTGCCCGCCTCCGGTCCCAAGAAACTCCCCCGTATCGGTATTGTAAGCGATCCATTGAAAAAGCGAACCTGACAAAATTTTCATGGTTTTGCGAGCACCAGGTGTCCTCATTCTCAACTCCCCGTTTCGTTCTCTACCCGTAATCAACCAAGCACCCTGCAAAGCCCCCGGAGTTCCATCATCTTCTCGCTCAAAAGCATAATCATGAATAACGAATACATCAGCCATTTGACTCCATTCCCACTCTTCGGTAGTGCCTACCATTTCTGACTTAGCCGAGTGAAATTCGTAAGTTATTTCTACGCGACCGTCTTCCACTGCCTTCCAACTTCCTCCTAATACATGACCAAACCCCGAAGGCTCCTTTTGATAATGGGTGATAGAAAAAAAGCCAGGAGTTACGATGGCCATCAAGGCTTCACCATCTTCCGTTTCTCCCAGCCATCCTCCTTCCCAAGGATGCGTTTCCGCTGGAGCAGATGGGTTCACAAGTAGCACAAGTAGGGAAAACAAGAGTGCGGTCATGACGAATGGGTGGTTTTCAACGAAAAATAAGCTTTTACCTACCCAACACAAACAACCCCCTGTGGTTTGGAACAAAGGTCAGATTTGCTGAAAATTTGACCTTCCTGGGTTTCCTGCAATATTTCTATATTGAAACCTAACTATAAACCACCCCCTATGCCCGCACGACCGCCCCAGTTCAAGGAGGGAAAAACCCTACTAGGACACGTAGGCCCATTCTCAAAAGATCCTCTAAACTTCTTGGGCAAGCTACATTCACAATCAGAAGATAGTCTTTCGTTTCGGTTGGCTATTGTACCGGCGGTATATGTATCAAAGCCCGAAGACATCAAAGAGATTTTCCGCAGGCCTCAGATTTTTACCAAGGGAGGGCTGTTAGTAGATCAGGCACGAAAAATTCTGGGTAACGGGCTCCCCATGAGTAATGGCACCTTTTGGGCGCGACAACGCCGCATTCTTAGCAATAGCTTTCGTGCGCAGATGCTGCAATCGTACATTGAGATCTTTGACCAACGTACCAACCAGGCCGTCAATCGCTGGATAGAGAAAAGTACCAGCAAACCGTACGATATTTTTCAGGATCTAGCCCGTACCACCATGGATGTATCCGTCGAAGCACTCTTTGGCGCCTCAGTAAGCTCCGACGAACAAGAGACCATTCTAGCTTCTATTGACCACTCCCTGATAGAGATTAATCGAAGGCTAGCCAAGGGCGATATTTTCCCTCTTTGGCTGCCCACTAAAGCCAATGCCAAGCTGCGCAGGGCCATAGGCGAGTTTCGGGATATAATCCTGAGAGTAATTGAGGAAAAGAACCGACAGGCTGATCCTGACTATACTATTATCAACCTCCTGCTGGCTACAAAGGACGAAGAAACGGGGCAGTACATGAAGCCAGAACAGATTATAGACGAAATCCGCTCTTTCTTTGTGGCCGGATCCGAAACCAGCGCCAGTACCATGGCCTGGACGGTTTACGAGCTAGCCCGCAATCCTGAAGTTTACCAAAAAGTAGAGGAGGAAGTGAATGAGTGGTGGACCAAAGGAGGTGAAATGAACATTCACGGCCTGATGGAATTACCCTTGGTGAATGCTGTAGTGAAGGAGGCCATGAGGCTGTACCCTGCCGTATGGATACAGACGCGGGCCGTATCGGAAACCACCAAGCTAGGTCAATATTCCATTCCAAAGGGGGCAAGCGTGTTCTTCAGTGCTTACTGGTCGCAACGCGACCCTAACATTTGGAACGACCCAAACAACTTTTATCCGGAACGGTTCCTCAATGGCCTTACCACCGAGCAAGAGATGGCTTATTTCCCCTTCTCCACCGGACCTCGTAAGTGTATTGGGTATCGTTTTGCCAAGCTAGAAATGGTTACACTATTAGTAAACCTGGTTCGTAAAGCCACTATTTCCCTACCAGAGGGTTTTGAACCTGGCTTCAACGTGCAAGGTTCGCTCATCCCTGAAAAAGGGATTCTGATGCACGTAAGAGAAAAATAAACCCCCAGTCTGAATTCAGGCTGGGGGCATGTATTGATATCAAGTTAATTACCGTTAGCAGCAACCACCACCATCATAGTGGAAGGTAGATTCGCTGATGAAGACATCATCACGACCCAGGGCAGCGATGGCCTGCGCTGTTTTGTCACAAACCGCCAAGGGTTGGTTTTTCATCAGTATATGACCTTTCTCATCATCAAAGTACTCCGCATCACCATAGTATATGGCAGCCTTTCCGGTAAACACACAAGGGCCATCTTCTGGCATGGGGTCTTTAATGGCCGCTACCTCCAGGCTTTCGATGTAGATTAAATCATCCGTAGCGTAGTTTTTAGGATCCAGGATACGATAAGGGCGCTTAGCACGCACTTCGATAGTACCAAAGCCTACATCTGTCAGCATCTTGATGTAGTCTGCCATAGGAATGGAACCGCTCAGGCACAATGCACGCAGGCGCTCGTCCTGTCTAAGTGCTTCTGGCATGGGCTGATTACAGATAGGATCGCTCATAACCAGACGACCGTGTGGTTTCAGTACGCGGTACATCTCCTGTAGTGCACGCCGCAAATCCTCAGCGTGGAAGATGTTGAAAAGGCAATTTTGTGCTGCTACATCAATGGTGCTATCCTCTACTGGTAGGTTGAGAGCATCTCCTTTCTTCAGCGTAACAAAATCTCTGTTGAACCAAGAGTTCTGCTCTTCGGCCTCCACAAAGTTTTTGGCAGAAGCCTCCAGCATCTCGTCTACCACATCTACGCCAACTACCCCGCCCGGTTTACGACTGAAGTAAGAGAACTGCAACAACTCCATACCGCCCCCTACACCTACATACAAGATGTTAGGATCATGGGTAAGGTCCCGCGCATGTACAGTGCTACCGCAGCCGTAATTCATTTGCTGCATGATCTTCGGAATGCTTAGCCCGGGCAATTCCCATATGGGATTGGTAGTACAGCACAGGCCTACATCAGGCACCAAGGCGGCTTCTCGATATACGTCCTTGGTAGTTTCTAAATAGGTTTCCATCCAAAAAAATTGGTTATCCTTTTCTCTTTTAGGCCGTCTGCCCTCCACAAGAAGAGCCTGCTCCGGCAGTACAACCGTAGCAATGTTGGTTTAGGATAATATCTCGGCCTTCCAACGTACTCAGGTCAAAGTCCTTTACGTGCTTTACCCCACCCTCTACGGTGAGGTCAAGCATCTGATTGAAATCACAATCATACATAAGACCGTCCCAGCCAATAGAGATCGTACTGCGGCACATCACGCCCGCTGCCGCTGCCGGGTTGAAGGCATTGGCTAACTCATCCATGTAGTCCTCGTACTTCTCACTGATGATGAGGTAGTCCAGAAAACGGCTAATGGGCAGGTTGGTTATCGCCAGCAACTCGTTGAACTCGATACCCCAACCCTCGCGCAGTTTGTCCTTAAACTGCAACTCCAGTTCCATCTGATTATCGGGCAAGAAAGCACCCGAAGGGTTGTACACCAAGTTGAGCGTGAGATCTGTGCCCGGCATGCCGTAACCCACCTCATTGAGCATCTGCAATGCCTTTATAGATTTCTCAAACACGCCATCTCCACGTTGGGAGTCAGTTCGTTTTGCTGAAAAATACGGAAGCGAGGACACCACCTCTATGTTGTGCTGCTTGAAGAACTCAGGCAAGTCGTTGTACTTGGGATTGGCTACTATGATGGTGAGGTTACAACGAACAATGATCTTCTTGCCCATCTTGCTCAGTTCCTCCACAAACCACCGGAAATTGGGGTTCATCTCAGGGGCACCACCCGTCAGGTCTACCGTACTGATGTCCGTATCGCGGAGCGCATCCAGGCAAAACTGCATCGTTTCCCGGGTCATGATCTCCTTGCGGTCAGGCCCAGCATCTACGTGGCAGTGCTTGCATACCTGATTGCACATCTTGCCCACATTGATCTGAAAGATATCAATAGTAGTGGGCTTGAGGGGGAACAGCCCCAGATTATCCATCCGGTCTTCGAACGGTACAATACCAATGCCCTCGGCATCACTCAATACGGCAATTTGCTTTTCCGTTTGCGAGAGACCGTGTTCCCGCGCTTTCAGCGATTTTATCATTACATCAACAGTTCTTCTGCTTTATTCATCATCTGCACCCCGTGCACCAGCACTGCTCCCCCAGCTATGGCCGAGGCCACATGTACGGCTTCCATCATTTCGGGCTCTTCTACGCCCTTCTTCACGGCGCTATTGGTGTAGGCATCTATACAGTAAGGGCACTTCACGGCGTGCGAAACTGCCAGCGCGATCAGTGTTTTTTCCCGTTCGGTCAAAGCGCCTTCTTTGAAAACGGCTCCGTACCAATCGAAAAATTTATTGCCCAACTCTTCTTGCCACTCGGTAACGTTCTTGAATTTCTTCAGGTCTTTTGCGTCGTAATAATGATTTGCCATAGTGTGTTTTCCTTCTAAAGCTGTAAACTGACGAAGGAGCGGGGTTTTGACAAGTAAGTAGCCGGATTTTCCGGCGACGGCATGTCAATCGATTGACATAATCCGATTTACGTGTCAAAAGCTTGCGCGTCCAGGTTTCGTTCCGAAAAAATGAAAAGCTTTATCCGTAAGTAAAGGCGCAGACACTTAAAAAAGTTTGGAGAAAGGCTGTTTATGGAAATGCTCGTACAGATTGCTTACTCGACCCGAGTAACAGCCGTCCATAGGTATTACCTGAAACAAGGAGGTATTCTGGAAGTATCAAGTAGGAATGCAACCCAGATAGGATAGCCCTAAAACCCAAAAGGCAACCCGAGGGCTGCCTTTTTTTGGTGAGAATTAATTGGAGAAACGTACTGCTGGTTGATTATGGTTGAGCTGTAATTTTTCGGTAGAGAATTAGATGATTATTTGCTGATTGATGATACAAGTATAGGGGGAAGCTGTAGCCTTGCCAAGGCATTGGTCGGCTTTTGAGTATTCTGGCAGGCTGGCCCAATATTCGGGCAAAAATGGGTACGTATGCGACCGAGGTTTGAGGGTGTTTATGTTGATTGCCATGGAATCTCTAGATATTAGTCTTAAGGGTCTCGAACTTCCAACCGTCAACTTCGTACCTACTCAATTCATTTATATTTTCGCAGGAAAATAAAACGCAACGTATGAACGTAGGGGACAAGGTACGGATGCTGACGGCCAGCGGTGAAGGGGTCATCAGCCGGATCATCGATGAGCAAACCGTAGAAGTAGAAATAGAGGATGGGTTCCAAATTCCTGTACTGAAGCGGGAGATAGTGGTGGTTTCCAAGCAGGAGGCGCGCTACTTTGGCGAAAATGCTGAAGTGGGCGTAGGCCGCAGCACTGAGTCCGCCAGTACACAAGCCGCCAAGGGACAAGCCAAAGCCAAGTCGGCGAAGCCGAAAAACCGAGCCATCCTCTCCGCCAAAGGCATCTACCTGGCCTTTGTGCCCCTCAACGACCAAAACCTGGCTCTGTACCTGGTCAACAATACGGACTATACTCTCCCTTTCTCGGTAGCCGAGGAGAAGGTGAGTGACCTCTATGGGTTGGACGCTGGGGTGATTCAGGCGGGCAGCTACCACAAGCTAGGCGAGCGTTCTCTGGTCAACTTTGATAAATGGCCCGATGTGGTGGTACAGTGGCTCTACCACCGTCATGGCATCTTCAGTATGAAGGAGCCTACCTTCAAGCGGTTCAAGGCCAAGGCAGCCACTTTCTATCGCAACAAGCGTACAGCTCCCCTACTGGACCAAGAGGCCTATCTCTTCCAGATTGATCAGGACCTAGCGGTGAAGGACGTAAGCACGGAGGACATCAAAGAAGCCATGCTAGCCCCCAAGCCCCAAGAAGCGCCGAAAGAGGCGACCAAATCCCTACCCCAAAACCGCCAACGCAAAAGCGGGGGTAGCCGCGAGGTAGACCTGCACATAGAGGTCCTGACGGACGACTATGATTTCATGGACAACACGGAGATGCTGACGCTGCAACTGAAGCACTTCCATGAGGAGTTGGACAAGGGAATTGCTCAAGGACTAGATCACATCACGTTCATACACGGGGTAGGCAATGGCGTGCTGCGCGCCGCCTTGCAAAAGGAGCTGAGCAAGGCTAGTCACATCCAGTACTTTGAGGACGCTATGAAAGAGAAGTTTGGCTACGGGGCCACGCGGGTACAGATAAAGTAAGGCTTTCATTGTCAGGCGAATGCCCGGCAACATCAATCCCTGGGTTCGTGCGACGACCGCAAAAGTAAAAGGGGGCTTCATGATGGATGTTGGCCTAGGAAGCTCTGTATGTTTGGACCTTCTCGGCTTTCTAGGTTTTGCGTGCGTTGCTCGGTAAGGTGGTAGTAGGAGTAAGACGCTCGATCTAGCGTGCCATGTGAGCGATAGAGCGGTTGTTTGAGCCCGCAGTAGGTATGTGTGTAGGCAGGCGAGCCGTGAAAGCGCGGTCCCGCCACCCAAAGGCCGCGGCAGCGGACGACGGTGTGGGGACACACCCCCTAGATTTTCGGCTCATACCAAACAAAAACGCCCAGAGGAAGCCCCCGGGCGTTTTTCAGCTATTCTCAACCAATTTGTATTCTATATAAAGCTTATTAGTTCTTCATTTTGACCCACTTGGCGAGCACTCGATAGTTGATCTTGGTGCCGTGCATCAAAATACCGATTCGGTAGATACGGCCAGCTAGCCAAATGGTACCGATGAAGCCTCCGATGAGTAGCACCATAGATAGCAACAACTCCCACATTTCTACCCCGCCGTAAGGCACTCGGATGGTCATGACGATGGGCGAGGTAAGCGGAATCATGCTAAGCCAGAAGGCCGCTGGGCCATTGGGGTCCTCACCTACCACGGTAAAGGCGGCCATGTAGGCAATGAGCAGTGGAATGGTAATGGGGAGCATAAACTGCTGAGAGTCAGCGTCTGAGTCTACTGCGGAGCCGATGGCCGCAAACAACGCACCATACATGAGGTAGCCCCCCACAAAGAAGAACAGGAAGGTGAGCAAAATCTGCCCCCAGGGCATATTGAGGACGGTAAATACTCCTTGGGCCAGCTCGGGATTATCCGCCAAGGAGGCCTGAATGGCGTTGGCATTGGGAGTGTTAGCCAGGGCTTCCATGGCTTCGGCATCAAAGGCGTCTTCGGGCAGGAAGGTGGAGGCCACAAAGCCCAAAGCACCTAATAGTAGCACCCACAGGGTAAGCTGGGTAAGCCCTACCAGGGCAACACCAATCACCTTGCCCATCATAAGCTGGAAAGGCTTAATGCTGGAAACGATTACCTCTACGATCCGGGTCATCTTCTCCTCAATTACCCCACGCATGACCATAGCACCATACAAGAAGATGAACATATAAATGATCACCGCGAAGACCATACCGATGCCCTGTGCTGCCCCCGCACTGGATTGCTGGGCCTCACCATCCTCGCCCATATCGGTGATGTCGAAAGTAGCCAGGTTCACCCGAATACCATTCAGACTATCGAGGGTGGTTTCGGCAATGCCCTCTTGCTCCAGGCGTAGCTGACGGATGCGGTCTACCATTTGACGTGAAATTTTACCCGTAATTGAGCTGGTAGGGTTGCCCTTCTGGTGGAAGGTGACACCCTTAGGGTCGCGCACGTCCAGGTCTGCCGGTATACTCACCACCGCAAAGGTCTTGCCTGAGGTAAGGTCTGCTAGGGCATCGTCCAAGGACTGGTCCTTGAAGGTATAGGTGATATCGCCGCCATCCTCAAAATGGCTTTCGAAGAGGGCCGTTTCGTCTAATATAGTAATAGTCTTTTCCTCCTTACCCGCTACGGTAAGGGCTACCACCGCCGCAATAAGACCTACGATTAACAGAGGTGCACCAAAGGTGAGCAGCAGGAAGGTTTTCTTCTGCACCCGAACCAGGTACTCACGTCGAATTACAATTAATACCTTCTTCATGCTTGATCTTCCTTTACTATGCTGATAAAAATGTCGTTCATACTGGGTACTTCTTCGCGGAACCCGTGTACTTCTACTTTGTCAATGAGCTGGCGAAGTAGGTCGTTAGGATTGGTGCCAGCTGGCGCCTTGATAGCCGCTTGTTTAAATTCGCCGTTCTCCGAGTCTTGGCCTACTATCTCAATACCGTCCAGCGTAGGATCTTCACCCAAATAATGCAGCGTAAATACGTTTTTGCTGTATTGCTTTTTCACTTCTTCCTTGGACCCATTGAGCACCAACTGAGACTTGTGAATCATACCCACGTGGTCGCAAAGTTGCTCAACTGATTCCATCCGGTGGGTGGAGAAGATGATGGTAGCACCCTGGCGGCGTAGTTCCAAAATCTCGTCCTTAATCAGCTCCGCATTTACCGGGTCGAAGCCAGAGAAGGGTTCGTCCAGGATGATAAGCTTGGGCTTGTGCATTACGGTAGAGATAAACTGTACTTTCTGGGCCATACCCTTAGAAAGGTCTTCTACCTTCTTGCCCCACCAGTCGGCAATTTCGAAGCGCTTGAACCAGTAGCGAATCTGCTCCATGGCTTGCTTCTTAGTAAGTCCGCGTAGCTGTGCCAGGTAGAGCAGTTGGTCGCCCACCTTCATCTTTTTGTACAAGCCGCGTTCCTCAGGTAGGTAGCCAATGATGGCAATGTGTTCGGGTGCCAGGGGTTGTCCCTTCACCAGGATTTCGCCCTGGTCTTTCTCGATGATCTGATTAATGATGCGAATGAGCGTAGTTTTCCCAGCTCCGTTGGGTCCCAGTAAGCCAAAAATACTCTGCTCCGGTACCGTGAGCGATACGTCGCGGAGAGCTTGGTGCTCAGCGTAGGCCTTGGAAACCCCCTTTACTTGAATAAAATCCACGTGTTGAATGGGTTTAGTTTTCCTGATTAGTAATAGCAGCGCTGCATTTATTACAGCCCAATCCGAAAAATGATGAAAAAAGTGTTAAAACGTAGCTGTAAGCCTGAATTTCGAGATACGAAGGCCGAAGTTGATGGGATCACCGAATGAATTTTTCTCGCATTTTGTCAACAATAGCTTCAGCGTAGGTAGAGAAAACAGGAGGAAGCACAAAGTACGCCGAGGTATTCATTCACTGGAATAGTAAAAACATAAATGCCTTAGCGAAGGTGTGCCCCTACTACATTCCCCCTTGGTCGTTATTAGCTAGCCTGATGGCATTACACACTCCACCAGCACCCGGTGATTTGCCCCTGGCATTTTTTTGTATTTTCCAGCATGAAAAGACTCGCCTTTTGCTTTGGTGTACTATTCCCAGGATTGTCCCTGGCACAGCCCGGTTCGGAAGTTTGGATGTTGGATCTGGTTGATGACTACGGTAAGGTTCGCTTGGAAAACCCTGTGAACATTAGTCACAATACAGGGTATGACAATCAGCCGCACTTCTTGCCCAATAGCGACGGACTGTTGTATGCTTCGCAGGTAGATGGCGGTGCCATTGATATACGGCGCTATGATTTTGCTACCGGAGAAACGGACAACCTGACGAATTCTGCTGGAGGCAAATTTTCTCCTACGGTAATGCCAGACGGAGCACACTTTTCTTCCATCCACCTGGAGGATGATGGCACTCAGCTACTGAAGAAATTTCCGCTCAATGGCAGCTACGGGCCTGAGGTGATCATCCCTGATGTAGTGATTGGGTACCACTGCTGGGTAAACGATACCACCCTGATGGCCTTTGTGCTTGGGGAACCGGTTACACTACAACGATGCTACACTACCACCGGCACTTGTGAAATTCTAGACGAACAAATTGGCCGAGGACTTAAAATATTCCCGCTTAACGGAGCACTTACCTATGTAAGCAAAAAGGACTCAATATGGACTGTCAACCTCATGGACCCGCTGGGAGAGGAAGGTCGCTCGATAGGGCTTACCATGAACGGAACGGAAGACTTTGATTGGCGAGGCAACGGTTCGCTCTTCAAAACAGAAGGCAACCTAATTTTCCGCTGGCGGCCCGGCGAGGATCCCACTTGGGAGCAAATAGCCGACCTGCGAGACTTGGGTATAGATGGGGCACTCACGCGTATTACCATCAGTCCCGATGGAACCAAGGTAGCGGTAGTAGCCGCGGAAGAGAATTGACGAGCAACGGGCTTCGTTTCTCGAATATGGTAGCTAGTCACGAAGGCAGCACTCTGCCAAACCTTATCCACTAATGAGCGGTGAGTGTGGTGGGGTGCATTCTACTGAGATGAGTTCATGAACGGGAAACTACAACCAGCTCAAATCCCCGACTAAGCATCAAGCCCCTACCGCTTCCTGCTGGTGCAAAGCCAGTACTTCACGGGCTTGGTTGAGATGACGCTCTTCGTGAGTGACCACTATCTCAAAGAAGTCCTCCAGATTGTACACAATCACGCCGCTGGCAGGCGAGGGAATTACTTTACCCGAATCTAACAAGGGCAAGACCGTTTCCAACCGCACCCAGAGCTCTTTCTGATGGTCCAGAAATCGCTGAACGATAGATTCGGGTAAGGAAGACTCAGTAGGCTCCCATACCACAAAAGTTTTAATCTTGCGCTTGCGATCAGGAAGCACAGATTTAAGAATCATGCGACCAAAAAATTTCCGTATTGGCTTTAGCCTAGCCGTCCACGGTAAGGATTGTGTACCCGCAAGTGTAGCTTCCAGTATGGGAAAGTAAGTACGATTGAGCGTGATGAGGTGGTCTAAGTTCTGGCCAATACTCCACGCTTCGGCGTTGGGTTTCCAGTTGAGGGAGGAAACATCCAGCTTACCAAATTCATCCTCCACCGATCGAGAAACTCGATCCAATCTACTTTGCCAGTGTGTTATTCGGTTGTCCATGGTGATGATGTAAGCTAGTTAGGAGAAAGATACAAAGGATGGAATTAGCCATCAATGGGGTCTTACCGAATATCCAAAGTAGATGGGAATACCCCTACAGGATTGTAATTTCGGGATGATCAAAACAGAACGAGGGATATGAACAAACGAATCTGTGTGATAGGGGCCGGCCCCTCGGGCATTACGGTAGTAAAAAACCTGTTGGATGCTGGCCTTGAGGTGGTGTGCTATGACCGTAACCACGAGGTAGGTGGCAACTGGATCTACCAGGAGGAGGAAAGCCATTCGTCGGTGTTCGAAACCACCCACATCATCAGTAGTAAAACCCTTTCACAGTACGCAGATTTTCCCTTTGATGATTTTGACCCAAAGGTAGCCGATTACCCCTCACACGATGAACTGAGGCGCTATTTTCAGGCCTATGCTACCCAATTTGATCTGTACCCACACATCCAGTTTAGTACACTGGTTGACCATTGCGAAAAACTGCCGGATGGTACCTGGAAGGTAGAATATTCCCATGGAGGCAAAATGGGCACCGAATATTTTACCCATCTGGTGG
>DMST01000403.1:38529-38650 GCA_003454975.1 Cytophagales bacterium
ATCACCATTGGGAGCCGCGCTGGCCCAGCTATCCCGGTGAGTTTGCGGGCGAATTTTTGCACTCGCACCAGTACAAGAAGGCTGAGCCCTTCCGGGATAAACGCGTGCTGGTCATCGGGGG
>DMST01000403.1:38710-41607 GCA_003454975.1 Cytophagales bacterium
GGGGGAGGTAATTCTGCCTGTGATGTAGCGGTAGAGACTAGCCGGGTCAGCTCCAAAACAACCGTCAGCATGCGAAGGGGCTACCGGATTATTCCTAAGTTCGTACTCGGTACCCCCTCCGACGTAGTGGCTCACCGTACGGCTTGGCTTCCCATACGGGTTAGGCAGTTCCTCAACGACTTTCTGATTGGCACGCTCAACGGCAAAAACACCCTATACGGGCTAGAAGAACCCAAAACTAAGTTTGGAGAGACCCACCCTACCATCAACGATGAACTGCTTTACAAAATCCGGCACGGAAAGGTGCACCCAAAGGGAGATATTGAGCGATTTGAAGGTAAAACCGTGCACTTTAAGGACGGCACCTCTGAAGAGTTTGATACTGTAGTAGCCTGTACCGGCTTTTGGCTGGTGCATCCTTTCTTTAAAAAGGAATTCATCAACTATGCCGAAGGGCCCGTGCCACTCTGGCTGCGGATGTTTCATCCGGATCACGAACCGCTGTACTTCGTTGGCATGTTCCAGCCGTTGGGCTGCATTTGGCCGGGCGCGGAGTTGCAAGCCAAGATCATCGCTCGTGAGCTGAGTGGGCAGTGGCAACGCCCCAAAAACCTGCGCGAGCTTAGCGAGCGAGAAGTCAATCATCCTGACTTTAAGCAGATCAATACTCCCCGCCATACTATTACCGTGGACGCCCACCGATTCTTCAAGCGACTTAGGAAGGAACTACCAAAGAATTGGGTCAGTAAAGGGGAAGTAAAAACTCGAATCTAGTACGGTATACTAAGCAAAGGCATTCTACGGTAGAGGCGAAGGATGCTCAATCCTGCTTCATTTAGCAATCACCATCAAGGCTCCGTACGGGTCAGGTAATAGTCATTTAGCTCCAAAGCTCGGGCTTTCACAATGTTCATGCGTCGGTTCTTGCCCACAATGCCCCACATTGTACCTTGCATATTCCCGTGATAGTCACCGTTGAAAGAGAATTCCGCATCTCGATAGGCTAACCAAGCTCGTTGAGCAGTGAGTAAGGATGTCTTTTCCTCCGCAGACATGATGGACCGCAGCTGTTTATACGCCCGATTCAGTTCCTTGTCCCAAGCTTCTTCGGCCTCCTGCATACAACCTATCATCCCAATAGTGGTACTCCCCTCAGGAGTGTTCATACACTCTTCTAATGCCTGATCAATGGGGTGCTCCTCTTCTTCCTGACCGTAGGCCAGGTAAGCCATCAATAGCATGAAGGTGGTGAATAGTATTTTCGTTTTCATCTCGGATTGGAATTGTTCTGAAAGGTAAGAACATAGGATTAATTGCCCCATTATCATATTTCTGCCCTAGTACATTCTCTCATCCCATTACCTTTGAGGCTATGACCGCAGGTACCGAACATCTGGAACAGCTAGGTAAATGGCTGGAGCAAGAACGTAAAACCGATCGTGCACAATACGAGGCACGCCTGGACAGATTCTCCATCAAGCAGCGCCGAGAACAGGGCATCACTTGGTACCCGGTAAGCAAGCGAAAGGACTATCTAGGCACTGGCGAGCGGCTCATTGTAGAGGTAGAGCGCATGGCAGGGCAAGAGGAGAATCATGTACTGCAAAGTGGAGGTGTGGTGCGCTGGTTCGTTAACACCGGAGACAAAAAAGGCAACATGCCCTCGGTGAATGCGGTCATTAACTACATCAAGGGGGATAAGCTGGTGATGACCTTGCAAGACGACGAGCTACCCGACTGGGTATTCGACGGCAAGCTAGGCATCGATCTGCTGTTTGATGAAGGCACCTACCGGGCCATGGAAGAGGCCTTACGCAATACCAAAAAAGCTGCCGGAACCCGACTGGCGGAGCTGAGGGAGTTGCTGGCGGGCAAGCTACAGCCCCGTTTTGATGCGCTCCAAAACTGGGAATTGCCCAAGCTTAACGAAAGTCAAAACCGTGCGCTGGCACATGTGCTGGCGGCAAAGGATGTAGGCATCATACACGGCCCTCCGGGTACTGGAAAAACCACTACTCTGGTAGTGGCAGTGGAGCAAGTGGTAAATCTGGAAAAACGTACCCTGGTATGTGCCGCTAGCAATGCCGCGGTAGATCTTCTGGTCGATAAACTCTCGGCGGCAGGACTCAAGGTACTGCGGCTGGGCCACCCCGCAAGAGTTACCGAAGAAGCCCTTCAGCATACCCTGGATCATCAACTGACCACCCTGCCTGAATACAAGGACCTGAAGGATTTGCGAAAGCGAGCAGACGAATACCGGGCGATGGCTTACCAGTACAAGCGTAAGTTTGGACCAGAGGAGCGCAAACAGCGCAGTATGCTCCTACGAGAGAGCAAGCAAATGCGTAATGATGCTCGCTTGCTTGAAGAATACCTACTGGACAAGGTAACCGCCGCTACCCAGGTATTCTGTAGTACCCTTACAGGTTCTAATCACTCGGCGATTGCCGAGAAAAAGTTCGGTACCGTATTCATTGATGAAGCTGCCCAAGCCTTGGAGCCTGCCTGTTGGATTCCATTGGGCCGTGCTGAGCGCGTGGTATTAGCCGGAGATCACCACCAACTTCCTCCTACGGTGAAAGATTTTGAGGTGGCCCGAGCGGGCTTCGCCCGAACCCTGTTTGAGCGCTTAGCGTTGGACCGCGGTGTGGGCGAAATGCTGGAAATGCAGTACCGCATGCATACTCAAATCATGAAATTCAGTTCTGGGTATTTTTATGAGGATCGTTTGCAAGCGTACGAAGGCGTAGCCTCAGCCACCTTGGGTACCGAAGATCCGGTTTCTTTTGTGGACACCGCAGGTACCGGCTACGAAGAAAAGGTAGACCCGGAAACGTTGAGTACCGGGAATGAGGAGGAAGCAAGGTTACTCCTCCGTCTGGTACAGCAGCGTGTGG
>DMST01000403.1:41640-42273 GCA_003454975.1 Cytophagales bacterium
ACCTCACGGAGGAGGAGCGCGGCCCCATCCGCATTGGCATAATTGCCCCCTACCGGGCCCAGGTGGAACATCTCAATCGCTTGCTGGAAGATTATCCTACTTTGACAGAGCTAGGTAAGCAGCTGAATATCAGCACTGTGGATGCCTTCCAGGGGCAAGAGCGGGACCTAATCGCCATTACGCTTACCCGTAGCAATGACAAAGGCGAAATCGGTTTCCTCGGCGATGTCCGAAGGATGAACGTAGCCCTCACCCGTGCCAAGCGGCAGCTTCTAGTGATTGGAGACAGTGCTACCTTGGGCACGAATCCGTTCTACCAAGCCTTCCTGGACTACGTGCAGGAGATTGGGGCTTACTACAGTGCATTCGAGTATTTTGAATAATTGCGGGATTTGATAAAAATCTGAGGGCGATTCATGGAAGGCCCCTATCGTTTCAAGCCCTCCGGTAATCTACTTCGGAATCTCCTGACGGTGTTTCCTTGCCCACCGTTTGTGTAGTTCTGGCACTAGGTAACCGAGGGCTGCTCCGGTAAGGTATCCGGCTATCACATCGGTATAGAAATGTTTGCCCGCCCCAACACGAGCCCAGCCGGTTACGGCAGGTACGGTGGCAGCGGCTCCCCAAACCACA
>DMST01000274.1 GCA_003454975.1 Cytophagales bacterium
GCTGTTCGTACCCCACAGCTGCCCGGTACCCTAGCCGCGACAGGCTAGCGAGCCCGGGTTGGTCCAAGGAAGCCACGTAGAACTCGTCCTCCGGATTGGGTACTACCTGCTGGTAGTTCATAAGGGGCATCACCGTAGCATAGGCTGCCCGGGCCACGGAGGGTTTGGGATCATCCTTGGGCGTAGGTGGCGCAGCCGGTGGCTCTACCGCCTTTATGAGCAAAGTGAGCGTAGGTAGCAAAAGGGGGCCTATACGAGGGCCCAGGTATTCCAGATTGCTTAGCCAAGCTGAAGACAGGGTAGTATCTTGAATTACGGCGAACTCACGATCCACGAGCAGCACTTCATCCGTGCCGTCCGTGGGGGGGGTACCGTGAGTTGCCGTATTTTCTTGCTGAATGTCGCTCGCCAAGCGTCGGCTTTCGTGGGCTCGCTCGCTATGGAGAAGACGCCGTCGGTTCTCCTCCTCTTCCTCTTCGCACAAAGCCAGATCATGTAAAAAAGCGGTTTCCTCCTCGCAGGCCTGGTCTAGGTCAGCATATCCGTATTGGGTGTCTGCCGGTTGGCCAAACTCCAAGGGTTGGGCTGCTTGGTAGCCTCCGGTAGGTTCGTCATGGTGTACGAACAGGAAATGATAGACGCCCCATCCGGCGGGCCATAGCAGTAGCAGTACGGCGGCGATCAGCCATCGTTCTCTGCGTGCGGAACGCTGCAATTGGTCCTCGGCCAGGCTGCCACGCAGGCCTTTCCATCGGCGCTGCGAATCCGCCCGGGAGTCCTCGGATTCCCATTTATAAATCCGCTCTGAAACGCTTCGCTCAAAATTATCGTCAGATGGATTTTTCATATCGCGTAATGCCTAGTTGACGTAAGGAGCGCTGCAAATGTTGCTTGGCCCGTACTAACTGCGACCGGGAGGTGGCTTCGCTGATACCCAAGGTCTCAGCAATGTCCCGATGGCTAAATCCGTCCACTACCGCCAGGTTGAATACCACGCGGTATCCGTCTGGCAACTGATCAATCAATTCGATCAGCTGTGCGTTGCTCAACCGATCCAGAGCATCCTCATACGGAGCAGGTTCCTCCTCCGCATAAGATACCTCCAGATGGTACCGATGTTTCTTGTCCCGGTGATGCCCATTGATGGCCGTGCGCACGGCCGTTTGGTGTACCCAACGGGGCAGGGCCTGGGGATCACTTACCGTATCCAAGTTCTTGAATACCTTAATAAATACCTCCTGCAATATATCCTCTGCTTCGGTACGGGTACCACTATACCGCAGGCACACGCCCATCACCAAGCCCTCGAACATCTCGAAGAGACGTCGCTGGGCCTTAGGACGCTGCTTGATACAGCCTTTTACCAGTTTCCCGTAGTCGTGCATAGGTTTTGGAAGGGCGCCTTACAGGAGCGGCGCCCTTCCTTTCTTCATGTAGGTTATTCGTATTGTATGATCACACTAGCCGAATCACAGACAAATCCTTCACAGATCCGGTAGTGGAGTGTGTCTGCCTGAAACAACAGTTCCATATTGGGCACAGTAGAGTATATGACACCCATATCATCTACTGTAGCGGTTCCCAAAGTAGGCGCTTGGGTGATTTGAAGATCTACCTGCTGAATGTTGCAGAAAGCATCATTGAAGAGTACGTCGATAAAATAATTCACCGTATCCTCCGCCACGGAATCTACCCGTATGTTGTAGAAATCATCGTTGGCTATCACCCTGCACTCTTCAACAAAGGAGATATTTATCACCGCCAATGCGGTATCCAAACCGGCGCTATCCGAAATCATATATACCAATTGGGCACTGGACGAAGGGGCTTCGTACACCTCAATCACGATCTTACCGCTGTCTACATACCATTGAGTGCCTGATGGTCCCGAGAGCACTGCTATTTCTACGGCTTTCCCACAAAGGGAATCGTTTGCCAGCACGTCCACTACGTGTGTAGAAAACAGGCTGTCCGGCGCATACCGAATTTCGAGGAAGTCGTCCTGTGCCAACAGCTGACAAGGCACGGCTGCTTCCATCTGAATGGTCAATATCCCTTGAGCGCAGGTACCACCAATACACTGCTGAAAAACGGCGCGCACGGTATAGGCAGAATCGCCACCAGGCTCGTACAAAAACTGGCTTCCTACCACCTGCAGATTGCCCACTTCAGGTGGGGTGAGAATCTCAAATCCACCTTGCATAGGATCAAAAGGGAAGCAGGAATCGGGCTCTACAGGTAAGGGCAGCTCATATACAATCAGCGGTTCGGACAGGCTACCCACCCAAGTAAAGGGCAGAGCCGCCGAGCTACATTCGCCGACCGGTGGAGCCGATATCCGAAGGGTATCCTGATCAAGCACCTCCTCGCCCCGTTTGGCGGCTATCACCAGAAAATCTTCCCCAGGAAAATTGGCATTTGCCAGGTAAGAGAGCCACCGCTGATCTTGAATATCCGCGACGCCAAACTCAGGTTCCTCCACAATGGAGAGCTCTAGATCTGTATTGGCTTGTACCACCGTACGCAGATCTAACAGGAACTGCTCTTCTGCCCGCACCTGTATGCTGACCCCTTCGGAATCCAGCACTGCTTCGTCCTGGTCCGACCTGGGCAGCACATCCTCCACCAGTAAGTCGCAGGCAGTGAGGCCGATAGCCAAGGTAACCGCCAGGATTCCTAGTTTCAGAAAAGGTATGTCAATATCGTTTTTCAAAAGCCACATAGCTTGGTATTGGTGGTAGGACAGGCCTGCTGCTTATTTCGCTGCATGATGCAGAAAAAAAATATTCCTTTTTGTGTGGAAGGGCAAAGATGGGCCTATTCTAAACGGGAATACCTATTGGCAATACCACACGAATAGCCGTATTCAAGTTATAACCCTACGAAATCCACGTAATCGTAGTCAAACCACGTCAACGGCAGTACTCCATCAGACTGCCACTAAATGGTATTCCCAGGACCACCAACAAAAAAACACCCCGAGCAAGCAAAGCCCGCCGGGGTGATCCAATTGAAACTATAAAAGAGGAATACGCACTGACTAATTCCTATTGGGGTCAATCGCATCAATGGCTACGGTTGCCTCCGAACAGGCATCTCCTTCGCATATCTCATACTTCAACATGTCTAGGTCCAGATTTCCATCCTTCACTCTAGAGTAGATGATGCCCATATCGTCTATGTAAACAACTCCCCTGGTGGGGTACTCGGTGATGGAAATATCCACCTGCTGGATGTTACAAAAGATGTCATTGTATAGCACACCCAAGTACGTAGTGACCGTGTCATAATCAGCCAAGGAGTCCATATATACCGCAAACTGATCGTCGTAAGCTTGTACGAAACAGGTGGAATCTCCTCCCCCGATAGTATCACCGCCGCCGATCGTGTCTGGACAATGTGTAGAATCATTCGCGAAAATGTTGAGGTGGATCATGGCCGTAGCACTATCGCCGTTGGCCGGATTGGATATCAGGTACGTCAACGTCTCTTGGCGGTTGAATAGCTCATACAGATCCACAATTACTTGATTGTTTGCCACATAGGCCTGTAAACCCGCAGGCACATCCACCAGCTCAATGAATGGCGTATCACATACCTGATCGTTATTCAGCACATCAATGCCCACCGTCAAGGGTACGGAGTCGAATGCCGGATCGAAGTATACATCAAAAAAATCATCGTGAGCTTGCCATACACACCCGGTAGTGTCATTGCCACCTGTGGTATCAGGGTCAATCCCTATTTCGCGAATCCTGATCTTCAAGAGGCCTTTCACGCACTCCCCGTTGCCACACTTCTCAAAAACTGCCCGGGTCCGGTACTCTCCTGCACTGTAGTCAGGGAAGTATACCAAACCACCGTTCTGTGTCTCGGCCAAGTGTCCGATATCAGGCTGGCGCACAATGCCCAGGGGTGAATTGTTGGTAGGGAAAGGATAACAGCTGTCCAACTCTGTAGGAATGGGCAGATCGAAATACAGAGTGCTGTCGTAGTTGGTACCGCGCAAGCGGAATACCCGACTGGCACGCCCGCAACCCGTGGTATCTGGTGGGGTCACGACTACGGTATCCTGATCGTAGGTGTTCTCATTGCGGCTCACACGCACCACAAACTGGTCTGTACCCTTCAGCTCACCGGTGGCGGTGTAGTTCAAGTACCCCCCTTCAATCAGCGTGATGGTACCCAACGTGGGGTCTTGCTCAATAGTAACCTCGATGCCTGCCTGCTCGGCAGCATCACCAAAAAGATCCAGCAGCAGCTCACCGTCCGCAGAGACGGTAATTTCCTGATCCTCCAATTGAAGTAGCGCCTCATCTAGCTGCATTCCGGGCACCTCCGGGCCAAAAATATCACAGGCCGTCAAAAACAGGCCTAATCCTAATGTGGCACCTAGTGCCCATAGGGTTGAACTCCTCAAGCGTCTTTGCATTATCTGGGTTATTTGCTTTTCGGAGGGTTAGGACATTTACACCCGCAAATTCGCTGCACGCAATTTGAAAAAAATCACAACTCACTGACAATCAGGATATAAAATTTTTCTCGCTGAAAAAATGCACCGTTTGATGATCGACAAAAACAAGAAAAATGTCATTCCAAGCTGGGTAGCAACCACAATTTCATAGCCATATCACGAAAGACCAGGAAGGCCTTTACTCTGGGCATAAGGTGTAGTGGTACCTTCTTCCAAAGGGCCGGGCTTACAAATCATCAGCGAGCAAAAAGAAAAGGGAAGCGTGTGCCCTTTACTATGAAAAGGAATGGGGGCATGGTGCATTCCGCGAAACCGAGGTGGGGTCGACGGCCTTTTTGTAGTTCGTAGATTTATTTTTTTTCCAAAAAAAAGCACATTAGGTCTGGCTGAGAAAATTGTAAAACTGGCGTGTTCTATCGAATGGACTCTCCCTCCGCAAACCACCTAACAAATGTTAGGCCTGTCTCTGAAACGCTACGCCCCATAATGTTACCCTCAGCTCAGAATAACCATTATTTAGGCAATTTCATCATTTACTTCAGGTCGAATAGATTCACATTTATCAATACAACTAAATGCCTAATCAATAAGACATAAAAGTTGATTTCTTGTAAAAATGTAATATTTCAATAAATGCAACTTTGTTGCAATTCTTAACATTCGCTTAAACGCAAGCCAGTTGCAAAATTGAGCATTGCTTCTTTATTTCACTTCCGCAAACGATTAACAAACAATTTACAGGGATTTCAGTTACCGGTCCCGTTATCGATTGGAGTCTATTTTTTAGTATTATCTAACCACGGACAATTCCTTTCCAGTTCCTTTTCATTTTGTGTTTTTCCAATACACACGGTTGTATTGGCAGGGATTTTTTTGGCCTGTTTTTTAATGTCGGTCAATCATTCGTACACGCAAAGGAACAGAAGAACGGTTGGAATTAAGTAATGAACTGAACTATGGTGAGATTGAATAGCCCCACTTACTAACGGAGAAAGTACGCGCACTGCGGTATCGATATTGATACATTTTTTGAATACAAGCAATAATTAATAAACCTAAAAACGATTGAAACATGAGACTGAGAGCAATTACCCTCTTAGTGGCATTGGTATGTGCTTCGGGCGCTAGTATGGCCCAAAAAGGCTACCAACTCCGCAACGACGTCAACTATCAGGAAGGCGTAATCCGGATTAAATTCCAGGAGCACCAAGCTGCTGCTTTGGATGCCTTGATGAAAGGCCAGCGCACCGTACAATCTCGTGCCGGTGTATTGGAAACTGGCTTTGCGGCTGTTGACGCCGTAAACGCCACCATCGGGGCTACCGAGATGAAGCGGGTATTCCGCCCTGCGGGCAAATTTGAGGCCCGCCACCGCCAGTGGGGACTGCACCTGTGGTACGAAGTAACTTATACCTCCGACCAACAGCTGCAGGAAGTACTGAACGCTTACGCAGGCGCATCAGAATTGGCAATTGTAGAGCCCAAGGAAGAGTACAGCTTGGTAGACTCTTACAATCCTATGGCCGAGCGTTCGGCTGCGGTTGCTAACTACGATGTAGAGGTTATCCCCGGAGGTACGCCCAACGACCCTAGCTACGGACAGCAGTGGGGCTGGCCCGCCATCAACGCCGCTCAGGCTTGGGAGCTTGAAACAGGCCACACTTCTGTAGTAGTGGCTATTGAGGACCAAGGGGTAGACTACAACCACCCTGACCTGAACGGCAACATGTGGACCAACACCGGGGAAACTCCTGGAAACGGCGTAGACGACGACGGCAACGGATACGTAGATGACTACTACGGTTACAACTTTGGTAACGACAACGGCAACATCGCCATCGACTACCACGGTACGCACGTAGGTGGTACCGTAGCTGCCGAAACGAACAACGGTGTAGGTGTAGCCGGTGCCGCTGGTGGATCCGGCTCTAACGACGGTGTTCGTTTGATGACGCTTTCTGTATTCGGCAGCGGTGCTCAAGCCGGTTTCGACGAAGCTTTCATTTACGCAGCTGACATGGGTGCGGCTATCTCTCAAAACTCTTGGGGTGGTGGCTCGCAAAGCTCTGCTTTGGAAAACGCCATCGATTACTTCCGCGCCAATGGCGGTGGTGGTGTTATGGACGGTGGTTTGGTAGTATTTGCCGCCGGTAACAGCAACAGCAGCAGCACCAGCGTAGGCTATCCTGCTTCTTACGCACCTTGCCTGGCAGTAGCTTCTATTGCTTCCAACCTTGTTCGTTCTAGCTTCTCTAACTACGGTAGCTGGGTAGACATCTCCGCTCCTGGTAGCGCCATCTACTCTACTTATCCCGTAAGCCAAGGATCTTACAACAGCATCTCTGGTACTTCTATGGCTTGCCCTCACGTATCCGGTGTAGCTGCTTTGGTAGTATCCAACAAAGTAAGAAACGGAGAGTCCATCACCGACGAGCAATTGTGGGACCTGTTGGTAGACAACGCCGACCCTAGCCTGTACAACACCAACGGCAGCTTCAGCGGCCAGTTGGGTTCTGGTATGCTGGATGCTTACGCTTCTTTGACCGGCACCCCTCCTCCTCCTCCTGTATGCTACGGTGGTGGTAGCGTAATCAGCAGCTTCCCTTATGCTGAGAGCTTCGAGAGTGGCACCGGCGCATGGCAGCAAACTACGTGCGACGACATCGACTGGACGCGCGACGCTAGCGGTACTCCTTCCAGAAATACCGGACCTAGCAGCGGTTCTGCTGGCTCATACTACATGTACGTAGAGGCTTCCAGCCCTAACTACCCCGACAAGACGTCTAACCTGTACGCAAACGTAGACCTGACGGGTTCTTCTTCGGCTACCTTGGGCTTCGACTACCACAGCTACGGTACGGCAGCAGATGTCACTTTGGCCCTGCAGGTATCTACCAACGGTGGTACTAGCTTCAGCACGGCATGGAGCATGACTGGCAACCAAGGCAACCAG
>DMST01000095.1:0-7921 GCA_003454975.1 Cytophagales bacterium
GTATGACCTGGACTTGGAGGTGCTGTACGAGGATGGGCACGTGGCCGCAGTGCACAAGCCTGCGGGTATTCCGGTGAACGGAGTGCAGCTGAAAACGCTGGAGAACGCCCTGCCCCGGAACTTGAAACCCACCAAGGAGGCGGATGCGCTGGACTACCCCATGCCGCTCCACCGGCTGGACGCGCCCACTACCGGCATTGTACTCGTTGCCAAGACCAACCGGGCCCAGGTGATCATGGGGCAGCGGTTTCAGCAGAAGCAGGTCACCAAACGCTACCAGGCGGTGGTGGTGGGCCAACTGCCACAGCTGAAAGGCGAGGTGAACGAACCTATTGATCGAAAGCCCAGCACCTCGCGCTATGAGTTGGTAGAGACGGTCCCTTCCAAGGCCTACGGCCATTTGAGCTTGGTAAAGCTCTTCCCCGTTACAGGCCGAACGCACCAACTTCGCATTCATATGGCACATCTGGGTTGCCCTATTGTGGGCGATAAGCAGTACTCGGGCGATACGGAAGTACTCACGGGCAAAGGGCTCATGCTTTGCGCAGACCAAGTCTCCTTTCACCATCCGGTGACGGAGAAGCCGCTGACCATTGAGACGGCCGTACCACGGAAGTTTACCAAGTATATGGAATGGGAGAGTAGGGAAGGCTAAAATCGCTCTTTCCTCTTTTCAGGATGTTGATGCACGTGGAGAATAGCACCAATCAATACTTGCCGATTATTCTGCAGCACGGCGTAATACACGGCATAGGGTAAAGGATTTAATACGAGTTTTCTCACGTTACCCTCCTGAATAGGAGCACTTTCCGGATAGTTCGCTATCTGGTCAATAGCTCTGGTAAGTCGTAATGAAAACCGTTTACCCGCTCTTGGGTTCCGGACATCGTATTGGCAGAGCATTAGATTCACATCTGCTTCGGCCTCTGGTGTCAAGCCAACTGAGAATCTATCAGCCACGCATCTCTCGTTCAGCTTTTAGCCAAGCTTGAGCATCTATCACAGTTTCAGGATTAGCTATTACTCGGTTAATTCTTTCCTGCGCCAAAGCTATTTGGGCTTTTTCTACTTCAGGTGAGGGTTGAGCTTCACCCTCTAGTAGTTCTTGTACTAACTCCAAAACTTCCTGTTGTTGGGGTACAGAAAACTGTTCTACGGTTTTTTGTAAATCTGCTAAACGGACAGTGGACTGATTTGGAGAAATTGCCATCATTAAATATAACGAAATTGAAGTTCTAAAGGTGCATTACCTGATAATATGATTTCCGGAATCAAAAAGGTAAGCAAGGTTTGTGAAGTACATAAAGTGAGTTTTTGGAATCAGCTCTACAGGTTGAAAATTGGGTTTGCCGAACCATCGCAAAAGTTAGCACAATAGGAAATCGGCAAGTTTAGGACCGAGAAGTTGACGTTAGGCGGGCGAGTTTCTCTTTATTCTCAGCAATCAATTCCTTCGCAATGGGCAAGTCACTCCGTTCTAGTTCTTCGATGATCCGCTGCAGCGTTTCAGGAGATTCCTCCTGCAGGCCCTCGGTGGGTTCGAAGCTTTCCTGGGGTGCCAGGGAGAAGAACAACTCGTCCGACCAGGCGTTGCGTTCTCCGTCTATGACCAAATGCATACGGTCTTGGGTACCTGCGTTCACCACCGAATGCTCGTAGTTCACGTTGGTATACCAGCATTCGCCGGGTAACATGGTCAACTCATCACCATCCAGTACAAAGTGTACCTCCGGATTGGTCACAATGGGGATGTGCAACCGGAAGCAACCGTCCTCGTACCCCAGCTCATGGTCGCGGTGGGGCTTGATTTCTGACCCTACGGCCAGGCGCAAAATGCGTGCGGTCACGATCGGAAACTGAAACGAATCGATGACCTCCTTGAAATAAGGGCAGGCTTTCAGCCACTGAGTTTCGGTAGCTCTACTCTCTTGATCAGGCGTGAAAATAACGATGTTAGTCCCATCCCCTTGTGGGGCATACAGAGGAATCACCTTCCATTCTCCGGCATAGCCTTGCGTATTGTAATGCGGTATCCAGAGGTCTTCTTTTAATGCTGATAGGTCTTGTACCAGCTTAGCTTCGTCAAATTGAAAAGGGAGTTTAAGGTGTCGAGTAGCGGCAATCATTCGGTAATGAGTTGTAAAGGGATAGATTTGAATGGTTTAATATACAATTCAGTTTTAAAATAGCGTAGCTATTACTACCCTCAGAAGCCAATCTCAACTATTGAAGTCTTGCCCCTCCAGGGGCTGCTGAGTTTTGGCGTTGTACTTCCGTTGTTCTTGCGCTTGGGCTATTTCATCCGCGGTGGCTACTAGTCCAAAATGATCTACTATGGGTTCGAACGCTTCCAGGAAGTTGGGGTAGGTCAAAAATAACCCTTGCTCATTTCGGTGCTGATTAGCATGGTGGTGGTGCCCCGCTATGATGGATCGTAGGAAACTGGCTTTATCGGTCACCTCGTTTCTGTCCAACACAAAATGCTTCCAAAGGATATCCGTAGGAGAGTTCCACCAATCGAGTAGGCCTCCATCCGCTTTTTCTAGTGAGGCCAGCAGTGCCTCAGCGTCCCGATCCAGGTAAAGCCACTTCACCCCCGGGAAGGCACGATGGAACAATCGGATCAGGTATACATTCCAGGAGGTGAGCTTAATAATCAGATGTTGCTTTCCCTCGGCCTTTTGGCTATAGGCCCGAATGATTTTTTTGAGCCGGAGCACTACCTCCTCTTCGGGCAAACCGAACATCAAATGCACGAGTAGTACCCCATTGATGGCTTCTGACTCCTTCACCACCCGAACACTCTTTACCTGGGACAGCATGCCACTCAAAAGAGTAGAGCCACAATGAGAGGTATGAAAGATCAGCCCCCGCAACTCCAGCGCATTGGAATCCTCCTCTGGCGCAAAAGACTCCAGGGGGTACGTTTGCCCCCGGTTGACCCGGGCATGAGGAACGCCGTCATTGTAAAATGGGTAGTCAAATACCTGCTCATGTAGCGCCTCGCACATGATCCTCGGTTGAGGCTCCATGGTAGTGTATACGGGATAGCGGTTGGGCATATAGTTTTGTCGGTTTTCTCATTCACAGTATAACAAATCCTCAGCTACGAATAAGCAGCAAAGGCTACAGATAATTTTTGTAGGTTGCTCCATCGCGACGATCCTATAGCCACTGCTCTATGTCCGTACCTCGTTTTCAGCTTACCTCAGATTATTCTATCTCCCAAGTCATCAAAGGCGGATGGCACCTGGCCGGCGGTCATGGCGCCATTTCCGCCAATGAGGCCATTGCCGATATGCTCAGCTTTGTGCAGGCAGGCATTACCACCTTCGATTGTGCGGATATTTACACGGGGGTAGAGGAGCTAATCGGGCAATTTTTGAAACACTACCGGTCACAGATGGCCAGCGGTGAATTGCCCACTGTGCAGGTGCATACGAAATATGTGCCCGACTACGATGCCTTGGCGACGCTCACCAAGCAGGATACGGAGCGCATCATCGATCGCTCCTTGCAGCGACTGGGAGTAGAACGACTGGATCTGGTGCAGTTCCACTGGTGGGACTACCAATTTCCCCGGTACATCGATACCGCGTTGCACTTGAAGGAACTGCAGGAGGCGGGCAAGATTCGGAACATTGGCATCACCAATTTTGACACGGCTCGCGTGCAGGAAATGGTGAACGCTGGGGTGTCTATTGCCTCCAACCAAGTGCAGTATTCGGTATTTGACCAGCGGGCCGCCAACGACGAACCTGAGGCCTACGCACCATTGGGCATCCCCTTCCTGTGCTACGGCGTAGTAGCTGGCGGTTTTCTGTCCCCCCGTTGGCTGGGCAAAACGGATCCGGGTGAGCCGTACGAAAACCGTTCCTTAACGAAGTACCGACTGATTATAGAAGAGTTTGGTAGCTGGGGCCGGTATCAGGAGGTATTGCAGGCCTTGCAGGATATTGGGCAGCAGTATGGCGTGGGCAGCGGTGAAGTAGCCTGCCGCTATGTGTTGCAGCAGCAAGGGATAGGGGGCATCATCGTAGGGGCGCGTAACCGCGACCACTTGGCGCGGCTAGCGGGTTTGGTGCAGTTCTCTCTGTCTCCGGAAGACCTAGCCCTGATCGACGCATTGATTGCCCAGGGCAACGGACCCCAGGGACCCTTTTATGCTCTCGAAAGAGATAAAACGGGCAAGCACGGTGCTATCATGAAGTATAATCTGAACAAGAAGTAGTGAGCCCTGACCCACACGAAGAGGAAATCTCGCTGAAGTTTCACGGAGGGTACCTGGGGGTGCTCCTGCCCTTCTTTTTCTTCCTGATGGGGGCAGTGATCATTGCCCTGTCAGGGGCACCGGATGAGCGAGGGCTGTGGCCCGTGTTGATCGGGGCCATGGGGCTGGGCCTGGTACTCGCCAAGGACCGCAACGCCTATTCGGAGGTGCTGCTGCAGGGTATGTCACAGAAGATCGTGATGATCATGATTACGGCCTGGATGCTGGCGAGCTGCATTGGGGTACTGATGACCAAAACGGGCTTGGTGGAGGCACTGATCTGGCTTTCCTTACAGCTCAACCTAGGGCCCGCTGGGTTCTTGCTGGCTACCTTTCTGATCTGCTGCGTTATCTCCATGTCCACCGGGTCCAGCTTTGCCACCATCCTGATCTGTTCACCACTGCTCTACCCCAGCGGGGGTATGATGGGGGTGGAACTTCCTCTGCTGGCGGGAGCCATTCTGTCTGGGGCCACCTTTGGCGATTTCAGCGCACCCATCTCGGACACTACCATTGCCAGTGCCCTGTCCCAACAGGCCAATATTGGCCGGGCAGTACGCAGCCGCCTCAAGTACTCGGTGCCTGTATTGCTGGTGTCAGGAATCGTGTTCGTACTGCTGCAAATGGGCAGTTCAAGTGCTTCGGTAGCTAATCCCGAATTGCTTAGCGGAGAAGCCCGGGGGCTGCCCATGCTGGGGGTGCCGGTGCTCATCATCTTTCTGTTTTTGAGAGGAAAGCACTTGGTGGTGGGGCTGATGGCTGGGCTTTTCGCAGGCATCCTCATAGGGTTGGCCTTTGGGTTGCTCCCCTGGGGGGAGGTCATCGCGCTGGATCTGGATAACTTCCGGGCCACCAGTTTCATCATCGATGGTATCACCCGAGCGGTGGGCATCAGCTTTTTTACCATCCTGCTGATGGGGCTGGTGCAAACCATCAAGGCCAGCGGCATTCTAGCCTCGCTGGTAGCCTATGCCTCAGCCCGGGTGAAATCATCGCGGGCGGCCAAGGGCTGGATTACCGGTGTCACTTCGCTGGCCGTACTGCTCACTACGCACAGCATCGTTGCCATCCTGATGGTGGGTGAGTTTGTGAGTCAAACCGGTAGTAAAAGCCATATCTCGGAGGTGCAGCGGGCCAACCTGATGAGCCTGGCGGTCTGCTTCTTTCCGTTTGTATTACCCTACTTCATTCCCGTCATCCTGATGGCAAACATGACCCAAACGGGCACCGAATACGGGCTGGCCCAACAATCACCCTTAGCCATCGGCATGTACAACATCGTGGCCTGGGGGCTGCTTATCTATATGTTATTTATCCTTTTCAGAAGGGAACAAACTAAAACTACTCTAGAAAAACCATGAGCGACACCAAGCCTTTAGCAGACGGACAATTTGAGCTGTACGACCTCTCCATAGAGGTAGAATCGATAGACGGAAATTGCACCTGTGCTATGACCGTGGGTGATAAGTTCTACCTGAAGGGCGGCAAGCTTTCGCTGCCCGAGGGGCAGGACTTTTGTGTGTACGCCTTGCAGTCTTGTTTGCCTTTGCTCCCTGCCAAGCAGCGCAAAAACCACCCCGCCGACTGGATGGAAACAGACGCCCGGATTATTTGCCCAGACCCCGCCTGTAAGTTGATCATGCGCATCGACCGGGAGTCTTCCCGCGTGCTCAACCACGACGATGTGAGCCCCATTGAGTGGAAGGGTGGTGAGGGGTAAGGTAGAGCCTCTCGGCAGCATATGGGCTATTATTGCGGTCTTTCAGACCTTTGATTTTGTGCCGTTTTTTACCCGGCCCTGACGGACCGGGCTAGAAAAGAATCGGTCCTATGGACCTGCCTTATTTTTCTTTCCGGTCCGTAGGACCAAAAATTTCCTAGCCCAGTTCGAAGGACTGGGCTAAAGGTAAATGGATAAACCGAGGTCCGTAAGGACCGAAATGGAGCTCAGTAAATGATATTAAAACTGCCCATACATTCCATCCTAGAAACGCCTGTGGAGGAAATCACCAACGAATTTCGGATTACTGAAGGGAGAGTACTGGCTACCAAAAAGAAATTAGGAATCAAATTCTGCGGGCCTCCTACCTTTTAAAAAACCGCTTGAAAGGCAAAAACAAAGCCTCATCTATTCCGGCGCTCCGCAGTGCCCTCTCAAAATCAGCTTTGAAATCCGAGAACTGAGTGGGCAACCGACTCGCATCGGTCATGTGCTTGGCCTTATCGAAATCGATAATCCAGTTCTTATAGTCCGAATGCCGCGAGGTAGGGTGAATCCAATAGCTCCAGCTATCTTGTAAAGTATCGGCATCCTTGACGAGGCCCTCGAAATCAAAGGTGAAGAACTTCTCCGCTTTCTTAGCAGGCAGCATTTCCATGTTGCATTCCTTCACCAAAGCCATCATCATTTCTTCCTTGGCAGCCTCGGTAAAGGCCGGATGTTTGACCAGATGCATCAGGTCGAACAAGTCCTTGAACCGGGCCCGGACCAAGGTCTGGTGTATCTTCCAGGAAACCTGTAGGCTGAGTGGTACGGTGCGTGGAATGGTAAACCCACTGCCCCAAATGGGACTGAAGATCAACGGAATGGTGGGATAAGGCACGTCCAGGTTAAAGGAGATGTCCAGCTCAAACTCCACTTCTTCGTCCTCTATCCAACAGAGAATGTCGGTACTAACGGTCGGGAAATCATCGAACATGGCGTAGTCCATGCTGCGCCAGAACTGGTTTTCGCGGAAGCTCCGAAACTTCACGCCGTCGGCGATACCTTCCATTTCGGTGATGGCAATGACCCACCGATCAAACTCCAGCCGGGCTTTCTCTGCCTTCTCAAACATTTCCAGACACACCCAGTCCAGGTCCCGGGGCCAGCGGAGTGCTGGTTGCTCAAAATACTGACGGGTCACAAAGCTCCCTTTCAGCATGTAGGGCCCTTCTACCTGGGCCGCCCTTCGCAGGAAGGCTTCCTCGGCCCTTATCTCTTGGGCGTGTATACTAGGAAGTGTGTTGCTCATCATCGATTAATGGGTCCAACCTGCATCCAAATCTACATTATCATCAAATACGCAGTACTCAAAACGGTCCTTGTCCACTTCTATGGATTGCCTTGTCAGGCACTCTTTGAACTGAGCCACTTGCGCCTGAAATTCCGTTGGGGTGCCATACACACGCAGCGTGAGGAAACGCCGCTGGGTGTCGGTACTCAGGCCATTTTTGGACAGGTGCACTTGAAATGCTTCACAGCAAGGTTGAGCCCGGTCTATCTCCGATAGCAGGATTTTACCGTGCCATTCAAAGTAGTTTTGGGACGTGTTTTCAAACCGAATTGCATATTCCACGGGTACCTCCAGCTTCACGCGTGTGATGTCGAATCCGGCCTGCTGAAACTGCTGCGATAGCTGCTGGCAATGGCTAAGTGCTGCCTCCAAGGACGCAAAATGCGATTCTTCGCTGAGCATGGGCTGGGTTTGGGTCTGCCCTTTGTCCAGCTCTATGACCAACGCCTTGGTTCCCAATCTTTCGCATAGCGCTTGGAAGGGGGCTAGCCGGTCCACTGCCAAAGGCGTGGTAGATAGGTGCAGCTCGAAGGGAATCATGATGGAATATACGAAAGGTGGGGATATTGGCTTAGACGCCCCCCTTGCCCTGGTC
>DMST01000095.1:7973-8255 GCA_003454975.1 Cytophagales bacterium
AGCGGTGGTACGGCACTCCGGAGGACTCCAAGAGCCAGGGCAAGGGGACACGCCCAAATGTTACCTCTTGTGTAGCAACGCACCGGGCTCAATCCAGCGAAATCTTGCGGAAGGGAATGTCCCAGGCGTCTTGGCCGTGGATGAGGCAATCGGTGATCTGGCCGCTGGCATCGCGTAGGTACTCTACCCGGGCCAGGAAGGATTCGTTGGTGATGAAGGCATCCTGGGCGATGGGGGTGAGGATGAGGTCTTGGTTGACGGGGTGGGTAACCACGAGCAGGC
>DMST01000095.1:8295-15911 GCA_003454975.1 Cytophagales bacterium
CTGGCCCTCGCGGGCTACGATGGTATAGGTGGTTTGCAATTCCTCGCTGTAGAAGCTGCCTTCGTATTCGGACAGGGTGAGGTCTTCGTAGGCGGGAGGTGTGGGTGAGGGTACGCGCTTGCCGGGGTAGAAAAAATCAGAAAGGTGCCACATCACCTGATCTTGGGTGAAGACCATGCGGCTTTTGGGCAGGTAGGGAAAGCTGAAGACGCCTTCGCCCATGGTAGGCAGGGGGCCTCCCAGGCCTTCGTCGCCCCAGCCGCGGAAGTAGAGGGAATCGTCCTGGGCCACAAACTCCAGATAGAGGCCGGGGAAGATCTGGTAGGTGCCCTCGTACTTCTGTAACTCTTGGGTGGTGTACTGAGGTATGACGGTCTCGGTCTTGGTGATATGATCGGCCAGAAAGATGTCGATCATGCCGTAGGCCAGGTCTAGTGGGTTGAAGGCCTCGTAGTTGCCCGAAACGGCCAGCGAAAAGCCATACTCGGGCACCTGCAGTAGGTAGGAACGGTAGGCGGCATCGCCACCGCCGTGGAAGATCACCTGTACGCCATGATGCATTCTGGTTTCCATTCCCAAGCCATAGTAGGACCGTTCACCGGAGTTGAGCACGGTAGGGATGATCATTTCGGCGAACATATCGGCAGTACCTACTACGGCGTTTTGGTAGTTGTGGGCCCACTTGAGCAGGTCGTTGGGGGTGGTGTACAATCCCGTAGAGCCCACCACGGTGCGGTTAATGGGGATGTGATAGTACGTATCGCCGTAGCGCTGGTAGGAGTTCGCTTTGTGGGGTAATAAAGTACCGTGTAGGTCAACAAATCGGGACTGATGCATGCCCAAAGGGACGAAAATGTGCTGCTGTACAAACTCAGCGTAGGTAAGGCCGGATACCCTGCCCACCACCTCGGCTAGGAGGGCGAAGCCTGCGTTGTTGTACTGAAACCGCTCACCGGGGGTGAAGTTGAGTCCACGCTGGCGTAGCAGTTCGTCTATCATCTCATGCATAGTGATCATATCCTGTTCGCCCCGGCCACGCAGTCGGTTGAGGTCATACGTGTTGCGTAGGCCGCTGGTGTGGTTGGCTAGCTGCCGCAGTGTAATCTGCTGGCCAATGCCTTCTAACTCTGGCAAATACTGCCCTACATAGTCGTCCATATCTAGCAGGCCTTGCTCCTGTAGCAGCAGGGCCGAGAAGGCGGTAAACTGCTTGGAGATGGAGGCTACCAGAAACACTGTGGAATCGGTGATGGGTACCTGATGCTCCAGGTTGGCGTAGCCTTGCTGTTTTGTATAGAGGGTCTCGCCATCACGCATGATGGAGAGGGATAGGCCGGGTCCGTTTGGTTGTAGGTATTGGGCCACGAGGGCATCTGCCTGTGCTATGCGGGTGGGAGTAGTTTGAGCAAGTAGAGTAGCACTAACGAGGGTGGTGCATACTATGAGTGTGAGGAAGAAATGCTTTTTCATCAGTCTGTGTGTTTTTGTTGGTTGCAAGGTGGCATGTGGCCGCGGCGTAGGCGTCCGACTACCGGAAACAGGACTGATTTGCTGGCAGAAAAAGCGTCCGACTAAAAGTCGGACATGGCTAACTCACTGATTTTCTGTAGGCTGTGGGGGTGGAGCCGGTTACTTTTTTGAAGGCCGTGTAGAAAGAAGATTTGGAGTTGAAGCCTACCTCGTACAGAACTTCCAGCACGGTCAGGTCCTTTTTGTCGCGCAAAAGTTCTTTCGCCAAGGCTATTCGGTAGTCGTTCACGTAGTCAAAGAAGTGCTTGCCCCCGTGTTGGTTGAGTGCCTGAGAGACTTCCTTCTCTGCCAGGTTTACCTGGCTGGCCAGCTTCTGTAGGGTAAGGTCAGGGTCTAGGTAGGGCTTCTCCGTTTCCATATGCATGTCCAGTGCCTTCAGGCTTCCGGGCGCCGCCGACTGTTTTTCGGGTTGGCTGGGGTGGCTATCCAGGTGCACATCTACCCCCTGAAATAGCATCGGCTGGGATAGGGCCTTGAGTACAAACCAGCTGATGATAACCAGAGCAAATACACCCGTGACAATTTGTAGTACCGAGAGGGCATCTGCATAGGCGGTATCGCGGGCCAGGCTCCTGAGCTGCACCAGTAGGTTGCCCGCCAGAAAGAGCAGGGTGGTTTGAAATAGCCAGCGGTACACCTGCTGGTGGTTGGCCGCGTAGTGGTCGCGTGCGCGTTTTCTGAAGGTGCGCAGTGTGTACAATACCGCCAGTATGTAGCCGTAGTATTGTAGATCTACCAAGGCCTTGAACCACCGGAAGCTCTCCTCAGAAAGGTTACTGCCCAAAAACCAACTCAAGAACACTACAAAAGGTAGGGTATGCAGGAGCTGGATAGGGGCTAGTCGGTAGTTGTGGTAGCAGGCATGTTGTACGTAGAGCCAGTAGAGGGGCATTTGCAGGAGTACACTGGCTACCTTCAAGCTATTGAGCCATGGATAGGGGATCTGGTACAAGAACATGCCCGTCATGTCCAGGCCCGTAACCAGCAGAAAGGCCGCAAACCAATAGTTGGGCCGCCTGCGTTGTGCCTTGGCGGTCAGTAGAAAGACCGAAAGCAGGGCTATGAGGAAGACCAGAATTTTGCCGATGTCGGAAGTAAGGGCTTGGATGCTCATGGACTAAGAGCGGAGCGTGTTATGTAGGGTGACCAATAGCTCACGAAACAACACAATTTATCCCGGAAATTGAAGAAGGTCTTGTATGGGGTACCAGCGGCTGATCTTACGCTATGGATTCCCGTTGGTTGGGGCTGTCCCCCGTTTGCCCCGCCCCTTGCCACCCATTTGTCCACGCCTGACCATACCCTACCCGGGTCCGACAGGCGTTGTTATGGCATACTTTTAATCGCTATCGCCCCATGACGAACTTTTTTATTGGCCACGTGGCCCGGTTGTATTTTTGGTCTCAAGGCATCACCGTTAGGTGTGCTACCACTCCGCAGAAACTAGCCCAAGCTTACGCGCTCCGCAAAAGAGTACAAACCGCCGAGGGCTACTGCTGTAGGCGCGGTTACCCAGACGAATACGATCTGCACTCGGACATCATAGTGGCGTACCACTACGGCATACCCGTAGGCTGCCTGCGCCTCACCGATCTCTCCATTGGGGCCTTGGGGTATGACTTGTGCAACCCCATCATCCCGCAGGGGATTCCTTTTGGGAACATCCTGGAGTGCCGTGACCTGGTGGTAGATCCGCAGTTTCGCAGCAAAAACAGTCTGGTGTTTTTAGCCCTCACGGAGTTTGCTTACCGCCAATCTCGCCAACTGGGCTACTCTCATTGGTATGGACTGGCACTTCCTACCCAGCTACGTCATTTCAGCAAATTTGCTGGTTATTTTCAGTTCTTAGCCAAGGGCAGCACTACGGCTACTCTACTGGAGAAGCGGAGCCGTGATGTGGCGTATTTCCTGAAATACGGCGAGCAGCTGCAGCCTTTTTTGCTCGACCTAAAGCGGGTGAGTTATTTGCCGGGGGCACGGGTACTGTTTAAAGGCATGCCCAAAAAGCAAAGGCAACTGGTGAAAGCAGAAATGCGTGAGCAGCGCCAGGCGGCGTAGGAGTTCCTGAGCACCTTACCGGGTGCCCGGTGAGCCACTGCACCGCGGTATCCTTTCCTATTTTCCTGTATTTTAAGGGATTACTAAGAATTCACCCATGCCCCTTCGCTTCCAATTTCGTGGCAAAAGCAATCTCTACGGCCGGCTACTGCTGTTTGTGCTGTTCATCTGTATCACGGTACTCATCAGCTCAGAATCGGCCTTCTTGTTAGGCGATCCGGTAGTAGGCCCCAAAATTGGAGGGACGGTTTTCTCCCTACTCCTGGTAGGTTTCTTATTCTATACCGTAGAGCTATTGAAGGTATTGGGCGTCACCAATCCCAGGTTCCTCAACCTCATTTATATCTATGCGGTAGGTGGTGTGGTGGGTGGCGTTTACATTGCCAATCCCTTCGTAGACGTTCTTAGCTATCCGGCCAAGCAAGTCGTTTACTCCTTTTTCCATATTTGCAACGCCACTTTATACTTGGTCATTTGTCGGTTTATTCTTCAGGATATCTTCCGTTCCGAAGAAACCCATTCCGACCATATTTGGGGGGCGATTGTGGTCTATTTCCTGATCATTATCTTCTTTGGAGACCTTTTCGAAATCATCACCCTGGCCCGGCCTGGATTGCTAGGGCAGGTGTATGAGATTGGCTGGCCCAATTATATTCAGTGTCTCATGTATAGCATGAATGCCATCTCTGGTATTGACTCCGTCTACCCCGAGACCCATAACCTTATCAAAAAGCTTTCTGTACTGGAGAGTATCATCGGCAACCTGTTTCTGGTAGTGATCCTGGGCAGGCTACTCTCCCACCCCCTAAGGAAACGGACCCGCTAGACCCCGGATTCTAGACCGAAGCACTCAACCATGAAGGAAAAAATCAAAATAAGGTACTATTCCCCAACTGCCTTTCAGGCTTGGAAGGGTGAGGTCTGGCAGGTCTGCCAGCAAATGTTCAACATTAGTGAACAGGCCTTCTACGACCGCCTCTCTACCTTCAAGTACTTTGCGGTGTTTACGGTAGCGGGCCAGGTGGTGGGGTTCCAGTCCTTCTTTCTTGATGAAGTACCGCTACAAGGCAAACGGGTCGTTCTGGTGGGCTCCGGCCACGGCGGCATCTTACCGGAGCACCGGCAGCGGCGGATCTTCCCTACGGCCACAGTGTTGTTCATATTCAGGCGTATGCTGCGCCATCCCTTCCGGCGGTACTTCCTCTGGGGCCTGGCCATGACGCACCTCTCCTACCGCATGGGCGTACGCAGCACAGAGTTTCACTACCCACCCCAGCAGGGGGACTGCCCTCCCTTCTTCAAAGCCATTCTGGACTGGATTGGCCACCGATACTACGCGGAGACCTACGACGATGCCTCCTTTACGGCCAAGGTACGCTTTGCCGCCACAGGGGATGATGTGATTCCTTCTGAAGTGGAAAAACAAGACCCAGTGGTAGCCAATTTTATCCGACGGGTACCTACCAGCCTGGAGCCGGGCAATACCTTCGGTGCACTCTCCGTCTCACCCGTCCGGGCCAACCTTTGGGTTTGGTTCAAGAAGTTTGGGTTGGGGGTGCGGTGAGTAATACCCGTCCCCCACATTCTACGTAAGCACCCCAAAATCAACCTAGATTCAGCTTCGGGCACATAGATCTTTAGCGCCCAAACCTATGGGGTTTCAGGATTTCAATCAAATCTATTATACCATTCTATCATTTGCTCCGGGTTTTCAGAGAAATAGGTGTACCCTCTAAAGCGCTGCTTTGTTCCTTCTATCCAGTATATTTTTTTATCCTCTACGGGTAGTGCATCGTACACCGCCTGTACGTCCTCTTCTGCATAGGTGAATGAATCATTGCGCACTTGGGCCACAAAGGTGGGTACCTTCACATAGGCAGCATCCAGAATTGGGCTGGCATCAGAAATACTGAAACCGTACAATTTTCGATAGTAGTCCTCAAACACGTGGTAGCCCTTTTTCCCAAGCCTCATGTTTTTGGTCAACTTCCTAACCAAGGCATCACCTGAAATGGGTTGGAGTAACATCATCGATTTTACGTCGTTGAATAACTCCGGCTTTTTGCGCATCGCTACCAACGTGGAATTCCCCCCCAAACACATACTGTGAAGATGGATATCCATCTTCACAGTATCAGGTCGGGATTTTATATAATTCATCGACCCTATAACATCTTTATATTCAAAGAATTTAGGATTATACGCTCCGTTCTGCCCAGGGGTGCTCATACCGTGTCCTCGAAGGTCATAGGCAAATACATTATAACCCGCATCTACAAGCGCTTTGTACTTCGGTAAGAAATTAACTTCAAAGCCACCTGCGCTTCTCCATGGCTTCAGGTGCCCAGCATACCCGTATCGATTCCCCGGGGAGAAGTGATTACAAATCACCACCTTGTTTGAGGGCGTTTTTGAAAATATATACCAACCTTCTAAGGCAAGCCCGTCTGCAGACTGAAAGGACACATCTTCATACTCCAGGCCATACTCATCAGGTCTTCTGAGTACCGGAGACCGCCTTGTTTCTGAGATGGCAGGCACAATTCTTTTCATAATCATTTCAGTAACCATAGTGACATTCATTTAAGGTTTCATCAATCGTGGTTCATTCTTTCTTGACCACGATTCAAAGGACCGAATGATTACGTTTGGAAGAGGAAACATTTGGGAAGAAATCGGATACATATCGCAGATACTACCGGACAATCACACGATGCTCAGCCTCGTCTAACTGGAATCCTGTAGGGGCTCTCTAGTCATCAACCTATCTATGCCAAAGCCTACTGATTACACTCTCAAAGGGCTAATTCGGGCTGGATGAAAATCGGCAATAACCAGAATTACAGAAGGTAAGGCTCCACCCATCCGCTTTCAAATTCAATACTTTTAAGCCGAGGAGGGCAACCAAAAGGCTTTATTTTTAATCCCACAAGGTATCTAAGGTGCTTTGCTAGCTATCAGCAATTTCCAGCACAATCCTCACCAGCTCTACAGGCTGGCTAAAAAACGGCGAATGGCTGGTTTCCATGCGGTACACCTTCTCGCAGGGCGTTTCCTCGTACATCTTCCGCTGAATAAACGGCGTCACGGCCCGGTCCTCGGTGCACTCTATGTAGTACCTCGGTATCCTACCAAAGTTTTCTTCGGTAAGCCGTAGTTTGGCCATGCCCGATTCTATGGGTTCGTGGCTCAGGATCACCTTCGCCATTTCCGTGATGTCCTCCGGGCAGTCGCGGTACAGCCCTTCTTGGTAGATCCCCGCCTGCAAAGTGTGGGACTTCGATTCGGGGTGGATGGTGACGTAGGGCTTCAGCCAGCCCTCGGTGTCCTGGGCAGAGTACTCGGCTTGCGATTTGCCGTGTGGGATCAGGTAGGCCGCCAGGTAGATCAGCTTTTCAATCTTTTCCGGCCGGTATTCTGCCGCCTGCGAGATCATGATGCCATTCTTGCTGTGCCCTACCAGAATCACTTTTTCCTCTATACTATCTATGAGCTTACAAATTCCCTGTACGGTTTCCTCAAACCGCACCTGGGCAATGGGTGTTTTATCGCGCCCCATCCCGGGTAGGTCAATCGCATGCACGGCATGCCCTTGGGCTTCCAATAGGGGGGTGACTTTGTGCCAGTTCCAGGCACTGTGCCAAGAGCCGTGAATCAGAATAAAAGTTTTGCGTTCCATGGTATAATGGGTTCTAGTGTGAAAGGATAGTGTCAAGGCTATTAGCGGGAGTGCGGTGAGGACGTACCTCTCCCGCCTACGAAGTTTTCGCGTGCTAAAAGGGATGTTTTCTAATTCAAGGTGTGAGTTATAGGGCGTCGGCTTAAGGGCCGACATATTAGCTTAATCCCTTCCGCCCTTTGGGCACCTTCCCCTGAAATAGGGTAGGGAGTAAAAGCCCAACTCCAAGGCATTAGTATGCAAGGTGACTAGTGCGTCTGGGCGGCTTCCCAACCAATCATGGCGGTTTTGCGGTGGCTGCCCCAGTGGTACTGCCCAAACTGCCCGGTGGACTGGATGACGCGGTGGC
>DMST01000442.1 GCA_003454975.1 Cytophagales bacterium
CCGCAAGGCTGTGCCGCACCGACTGCCTCTCTGGTGGGCTACTGGACACTGGACGACTGCTACAGCCCGGTGGTGACCAATGGAGTAGGTATGATGAGTGATGGGCCTAAGGTGGGTGATGTATACCATGCAGCGGGCTATGTAGGGCAGGCGGCCTACTTTGATGGAGACCAAGACCACATTGACCTTCGGGATACGGCCTACACTCAAGGCCCACAGGATGCCATTAGCTACAGCTTGTGGGTATTCCCCACGAATGCCGAAGGGAACCGCGAGGTCATCATTCGCCGGGTTGAACCGGCCGGTGCTAGTGTAGGGATATTCCTGACGAACCTGACACCCGAAATCTACCTGGGAGGTCTTGCGGGTTCGCAGTACCATCTGGCAGATTCTACTCTGCCCCTGAATACCTGGTCGCACTTGGGCGTAACCTACGGAGACGGAGCCTTGCGGGTATACCGGAACGGTACGCTCATCCTGAACCGTGATAACCTGATTGGGGCGCTTAACTTCAGTCCTGATGGCAAGCATGCCCTGGGGGGCAATCCCAACGGGAGCCGTAGTTTCTCGGGGCGATTAGACGAGGTACGTATCTTCAATGAAGCCCTCTTTAGTACCACCATGGCCTCTGAGGCCAGCCGTGTGAGCAGCAGCCCCGCCGACTGCGGAAACTTGGCAGAGGGTGCCTGGCTGTTCGATGATTGTGCATCACCAACGGTGATAGACTCACTAGGGAACCACGGGGGTACCATCGTGGGAGCTACCCGGGGTATGGGCTACCGCGGTGCGGGCATGAGCTTTGATGGTGTCAACGATTACATCAATCTGGGCAGTGATGCCGGACTGAATCTATCGGATGAATTTACCATCAGCATGTGGGTAAATACCACTCAAAATACCCGGGGTACCTTGCTTATCAAGAATCCACAGGCGGGTAGCTTCTCCTACGCGGTGCAGCTAGACAACGGGGTACCCTTGCTGGCGCTGGGGAACGGAGTGAACAATCCCGGGCCCTTCTCGGCGGCGGTCAACGTAGCCGACGGCACTTGGTACCACCTGGCCTGGACCTTCGCACGCGGTACCGTCACTACCTACGTAGACGGTGTGGCTCAGTCCAGCACCTCGGGTATTACGGGCTCCGTCTTACCCAACAACGGCTCTGCCGTGTGGCTGGGCTGGCGGAACAACTTCAAGCCCGGCCGGGCCTATCAAGGGCTGATGGACGAGGTGCGTATTTGGACCAACGAGCTAAGTGCAACGGACATTGCCAGTCTGGCCGGTGCCGACCAGAGCTCCTCAGATTGTTCCGGCGGTCGCCCTGCTTTGGGTACCGAATATGTGCAGGAACTACCTCAGTTTGAGGTATTCCCCAATCCCACTCAGGGTGCTTTCACAGTGCGGGTGCAGAACGGATCAAGTCATTTCCTCTCCGTGACCAACTTACTAGGGCAGGAGGTTTATCAGCAGCAAATAGATGCTTCGCAGCCAGAACACACAGTTTATTTGGAAAACGCTAAACCCGGTGTATATCTGGTAAGAATCCAAACTGGCGATCGCCAATACCAACAGCGTTTGGTGATCGAATAATCTAAATTTACTCGAAACAGCAAAGGCTACTTCCTGAGGGAGTAGCTTTTCTGTTTTTGTGTCCCCTTGAGGTTTGGACAAATATGAGGGCTCGATTTCGGGGTGAAGTCATAGGGTAACTGTATGAAATTGAATGGGTTGTTGTGGGCTTGGTTGCTACATCCCTTTGAACTCCTTGGGGCTTTTTCAGTAGTAAGTGCAACGCTGACATAGTTGAGAACCTGAGCTGATGCGCCTCCAAAAATCAACTTTTTGGGTGCTGGCTTACCCTATGGTGCCCAATTCTCGTGGAGGACTTGCAGCGAATTCACCCTACGCCCTACCCATGAAAAATACAACCAAGGGCGAAAACAACTCCCCAACAAGCTTCACCTCCTCAAGCTTGAGGAGGTGAAGCTCCACAACACTGTAACTGAATTCCCACAGCCTTATAGAACTTTGCCGCTGAAGCGCGGGTGACCTTTGATCCATCGATAAGTCATAAACCGATGGACCATGAACGCCTTTGACCTTCACCGTACCATTACCCAGAAGTACGAAGACTACCTCCGCAGCTTTATCCATATCTCGGATGACCGCATCCTAGAGCGGGTCAATAAAGAACTGGATGATGGCAAGCTGGTACCTCAACCTTTGGTACAGCTCAATCCTAATTTTGCCAGAAACCGGAGCTTAGATCAGTTGGTGGAGGAAGAAGACCTGGCTCCCGAATTGACCAACATTTTTCGGGGTTACGATCTGTACACCCATCAAGTGGGGGCACTTCAGCGTGGGGCAAGGGGCGAAGGGTTTGTGGTCACTTCCGGTACCGGCTCGGGTAAGTCGGTTACGTTTCTGGGTACCGTATTCAACTACGTACTCAAGCATCGGCAGCCGGGTTTAAAGGCCATCTTGATTTACCCCATGAACGCCCTCATTGCCTCGCAGGCGGAGGAGATTGGCAAGTATGCGAAAGCCTACGAAGAACACACCGGGCAGGCTTTCCCCATTCGCTACGCGACGTATACGGGCACCACCCCGCAAAGGGAACGAGAGGCTATTC
>DMST01000499.1:0-9603 GCA_003454975.1 Cytophagales bacterium
GCCCTTGGCGCGAACGGCGAAACGGTACTCCTCGACCGGGTAGGCGTGGATTTCGCTGTGGCCGGCGGTACACTGCGCGTGGTGGGTTTGGCCGACGTAGGGCCCCGCCAAGATAGCTACGATGAGTGCTATGATGAAGACCGCGATAACTACATCGACATCATCCTGGAAGGAGACGATGCGGCGGCGCGCAACATCACCTTTCTGGAGATTCCCAGCCTTGCCGGAGGTTATGCCCCCTTCTACAACCCCGGTGGTCCGGGCACTACCCCTACGCCCGGTGTACGCTATAGCGCCGCGGGCCCACCCGATATGGAGCCCGTCATCATGGCCCTGGACGACCCCATGCGCGTGAGCTACGATGCCACGCGGTATGAACAATAGAATGTTGGTTATTCCTCTCCCCCGATAGAGGAGAGGGTTTTCCTTGGACGTCTTTTTTATTTAGAACTGCCTTTGGTGCTCTTAGATCTTTCGCCTAAACCCCTAGGGTATAGATTTTCTGATGATCCGTTCCGGGGTAACGTATGAGATTCATTTTATGCTTCTAGAGTGGTTTGATAGAACTCTGGTGGAGTAGATGATTTCTTATCTTGCGTACATACGCTAACCCCAATGCGAAACCTACTCCTCATTTTCAGCGCTAACATCCTCTTCATCAACTTGTCGGCGTGTATCTTAAGTCCCGTTTGTTCAGAACAGGGACCTACTCTCCTTGATATTTCCTCACTAGATCCGAATGCGCCGATCCGTACGGATGGCTACTATTATTGCACGGATTCTTGCCAAACGGGCTATGGGGGCGTAGGAGCTTTATTTTTTTACGAGGATGGTTCTTTATTGAATCACGCGTATTTGCCAAATCAGGATTCTGTCACCGTAGCCAACTATGTAGCAGAGGTAAACGGTAACACCTCAGTGGATATAGATGAACGAGAGTTGAGTGGGGTGTATTCGTGGGACGGAGATTGCCTTCGGGTAGAGATGTGGCATGGCCAACCTTGGTGTGGCTATTTCAGCATCTATCTAGTGGGTAGTGTAACTTCAGACAGTACTTTTTGGCTAACCCACCTTCCCGATTGGGCGGGCAATGATGCCCCTTCGTGTAGCGAGAATATCGACTCCTTAGAATGGCGTTTTCAACCGCTAGAAGAGGTCCCCATCTTCACTAGTCCTTTATTGGATTAACGGAATTGTGCGAATGCGCCTGATCTGCATAAGTTTTCATACTAAGAGTCCTGGGAGGGCGAGCACTCCCTTTCACCAAAACCTATGAAGGATGATGCAGGACAACTCCTCGTTAGGGTCATATATAGATCGAAATAAGCAAGCTTTCTTTCTGGGTAGTCTGATGGCCCTCTTTATGGGTGATTTGTTCTTTCCTGAGGCCATACAGCCCTGGGTAATCCGGGTCCTGTTCGTTCAGAATATGATCTTTGGACTTCTGGTGGTACGCGAAAAGCCGAAATGGCTTCGCCAATGGGTTGCCTTCCTATTAGTTGTCGCGGTGGTACGTGTCCTTGCCTTGCTCTATGATCCGCTGTTCCCAGGACAAGAGGCGGTGGGCTTCGGGCTTTCCATCTTCTATTTCAACACCATCCTTATTGTGCTGTTTGTAGACCTGTACCGGGCTAAGAGCTTGGGTATGGAATCCATCTATGCCGTCTTCAGCGGATTTATACTGCTTTGTCTGGCCTTTAGTTTTATCATGATGTACATCCACGGGCTCGATCCCCAGGCCCTTACGGGCATCGATCCTCCCGGGACTTTCTCCGAGTACCTCTACTTCAGCTTTATCACTATGCTTACCATCGGCTACGGCGACATTAGCCCCGTTACAGAGATTGCCCGCAAGGCCGTCCTAGTCGCTGCCCTCGTTGGGCACTTTTACACCGTGTTTATCACCGCGCTCATTATTGGGCGGTTGTTTCGATGAGGGGAAAAAGGGTCAAATAACTATAGATGTCAAAATCAATCTTAATTGTGTCGAACATTTTCCTCTTAGAATTACACATCAAAAAATAACCTATTCTAGAAACCTTTCATATTTAATTATTAATCTCTCATCATTAAACCAAGTTTGCAAGTCATTAAAATATTCGTGCTTAGGCATGCTAATGGTTAGGGTTTGTTCTTTGCCAAGCCTAGCTAATACCTCATCAATAAAGCCAATAGCTGCACTTGGTTGATTAATTCGTCTTATTACAATAAATATTTCTTTTTCGCTAAGTTTTATCTGACTGGCCTTTACTTTCGCCAACTGTCTACTTGATGATTCAAATAGAGAAACTTCTATATCAGGCTCTACACTTGACATAGGCATTACAAAAAAATCATCAACTATTTCAGATAAATCAAATGTTAGCTCATTATAAGAACTAATTCTACTCCAGGAGAAAGAGATCCTATTTCTAAAAGTTTCAGTAAAAGTTCTAAAAATGAAGGACCCAACTCCTTGATGCCTATCTGGAGAATTAAACTTCAACTCATCAATTGGATTAAATGATATTCCATTATCCTTCAATGATAAAACATCATCTTCGAACCCTAAAATTAGACTGGTAGCATTCCCATGAGTAAACGAATTATCAACTAGTTCATAAAAAAGGGGCACTAAAAAACCAATAAGCTTTCTTGAAAATTTGGATTTCAATTTTGGCCTTGAAAAAAAGGCATGGATGTGGTCCCGATTGGATAGTGGGGTTAGTTTTACCCGTTGTGGTAGATTATCTAGTGATATTATTTGATTATAATACTGTCTACAAATATTCGGTCGAAATAGAATTTCTTCTTCTAAATCATTCCACGACCATATTTGCACTTCAAAAGGAAAATTTTCGTTGGATGAAATTGTTCTAGCCAATAATTGGTCATTTGAATCTCTTACAGAAGTCGTTGCAAATGTCAAATTTGAAATCTGAGGAACAAATGATTTTGCCTGTTGGCTATCAGAGAATATTTCAGATTCCGATAAATTTTTATGATATGCCCTAACCTTGCATTGTACTCCATGGTAAATAGATTTTTTACGGCCAAGGTAGTATGGCACACCAAATATATCTACTCCATGTTGTGGTTGACCGAGACGCCCATTCTTTTGAGCATTTGGGTCTAGCCAGATTTCTTGCCAAAGTCTATGGCATATAGATTCAAAATCCTGCCAATTCTTAGGGGGAGGTAAAGAATAATCCATATTTCAAAATCATTGTAATTTATAGGATTTTAAGAACCAACACCCTTTTTAGCTTTGTTCAAAACAAATATATCTGTTATTTGTAACAGAATATACTTATGTTACTAAATAGATTTCGGTGGAAATTTACTCCCGGATGCCTAGTGAGGATATTTGGCGTATCGCAAGCAGAAGGTCTTGACCAAGAAATCTCCCTCGTCTCATTGGACATCATGCTTTCTATGGCTTGGCTGTATCGTGATATCGACTTTGGAAATTCAGCTTAGGTGTTCTCAACCTCCAAAAGGATTACTTTGCGGATCATAAAGGACAGGAAGCAGTTTTTGCCACTTCCTGTCTTGGTTTTTCACGCCTCTCCCACTCGATACTCCACCGCATGCCCTTCCCAAGGCTGAGGTACGTCCCAGCTATCGAGCATTCGCTTGAGCACCTTCTTAGGCACCTCTGCCTCGCGCTGGGCATTTTGGCGTTGCCAGGTGGCATAATCGGTTTCCAGATACACGATCCGTATCCTGGCACCGTACTCCCGAAACAACCCCGTCCATAGCTGTCGCAATGAGAGCGTCAGGCTGGTGGCATTGAGCACAAAGGACCTACGCGCCCGCAGGTGCTCTCGGGCTTTATCCCGCGCTGCTTGCACCACCCGGCCCGTCCCCTTCTTATCCGTAGGCTTTATGCCCATTTCTGCACGTAGGGCATCCAGCGACACCACAGGCCAGTCGGCCAGGTGCTGGCGAATGTAGGTGTCCTTGCCCATGCCGGGTAGGCCCGAGAGCATGACCACCTCCATGCGCGTATCGTCATACGCGGCATAGTCCGGTAGACTATCCTGCTTGCTGAAGTACACAAACTGCGAGTACGCATCCGCAAACGCATAGGGCTTGCCCCAGCAATCGTACTCTTTGCACAACTCCTCAAAGAGCCCAATCCGGTAGAGCAAGTCAGCGGCATCGTCGCACTTTCGGCCTAGCACATCCGCCTTGGCAAACATCGCCAAGTGCTGCGTATTGCAGCCCAAGCTCGACTGGATCACCGTACGGGCAGAATCCGGCCGCTCAATGGCCCAAATAGGCCATCCGTGGTAACGAACTAAAGCCACCAACTCCTCGCGGATCGCAAAAGGGGCAGGCAGCTCCTCAAATAACAGCCTGCGGGTAGTCTGTGCCCCCTTCTTCGCATGCCCCCGGGCCGTAATGCTACCGTCTGATTCTTGCACCGTAGTACTGCGCTTTTCCACATCATGCAGCAAGGCCAGGGCTTTGAGTAGCTCCTGCTCATCCATGGGTAGGGTCTGGAATTCAGGCATGCCTTGCAGCGCTTCCAAAACCATCCGGGTATGGACGGCCACGTCGCCTTCGGCATGGTGCCGGGGGTCTTGCGATACCCCCTCCATATCCCGAATCCATGAAAAGGAGGCACGTACCGCCTCCCATTCGTAGTTATCCGTTAGCGTCCACATCTTTCTTCGGTTTTTCGTGAATCAAAGGAGCCCGGCGCCACTTGCGGGTCCAGTGCTCGTCCGTCTTTACGTGCCCGGCACGTACGTATTTGAAAACCTGGTGGGCCATCTCAGCTACCGGGAAGCTGGCCGCATTTCTGCTTACGATGCCCTCGCAGCTACACGGCTGCCCGGTGTGTACATCCTCGGAGCCAAATCGGCTAGGCTCCTTCACCAGTGCCAGCACCGTTTGTTCATAGGCCTCCACCGAGGTGTCGGCCATGCGGGTGGTACCTACCACGGGTACAGTGGGCAGGTCCATCATGGCGGCATAAAATTGCACCTCTTCCCAACCCAACCACTGGTCGCCTTCCCGGACGGCAAACACAAAGAAGTGCTCTTCCAGGCGAGGGTAAGCAATGGAATGAATGGCGTACAGGTTTTCACCAAAGATCTCCAGCTCGCCTAAGTCGCGGCGGAGCCATTGCCAGCGTTCTTTGAGATAACCCGCCCAGGGGTGCCGTGTGGGCGCGGCATGGGACCGGGCAAACACCCCGTATTGGTTCAGGCAGGTGTTTTCTCCATCTAGTTTTTCAGTATGGATTACCGTTTCCATCTGCTCCAGATCGGTCCAGTAGCCCCAGTTGATGCGGTCATCACTGGTGGTACCTGGCGAAAAGGGATAATGGTACGTGCGCCCATACTTGCGCGAAAGTGACATGTATATTCTATGATTTAGGCAATAGAGTATCCACCGACCATTTGTTAAGTCGAAGAGTATTGCCTGTGATCGATTGATTAGTTACTCGCTCAGGCCAAGAGCCTGAAAGGGGGGGATATGTGAGCGAGTGAATTACATGACTTTTCTGGAGGCTACGCTACTGTGGACGATAGGTCGCTAGGCGTAGCTAGGTGCAAAGATAATATTTTCATAGCATTGGGAAAAATGAAGGTCTTTTTGTACTCCGCCAATAACCTAAATAAGGCCTATAAGTAGTAAATGGTGGGTACTACCATGTCGATAGGAATTTTGCTGAAAGGGATAGTGCATGGTGTATAGCGTTCAAAATATTGTGATGGGTTACGTTTAAGTTAATAGTAGCTTCCGGACCTCAGAAAAAACTGGCTTGGTTATACTTTTTCCCATTCATTTGCATTGCAAATCATCCGCATGCGGCATGCTATGAGGAGGCGTTAATTATTCTATAATTTTAGACAAAATTTTATTCCCTTTCTAACAACTCAATCCCCATTGTACCGCGAGCACCCTACTTTTACAAGAAGAATATCCCTCCTCCGAAGGAAGCTTTCACTGATAATATGTGGCTGGCTTGGGCTTGGTTTGCTGCTCCCGGTTTTGGGTTTGTCACAAAGCACGTTGCCCCCTTGGCTGAAAAAGGATAGCTACCAGGTAAGGCAATGGACCACTGAGACCGGATTGCCCTTCAATGGCGTGCAAGGAGGCGTGCACTCTCAGGAGGGGTACATCTGGATATGGGGCTACGAAGGACTCGCCCGGTTTGATGGGTATCAGTTTTTGGTCATGGATGAAGAGATCCATCCCTTGCTGCAGAACGAGGGCATGCTTAGTGCCTATGAGGATAGCCGCGGTCGACTTTGGATTTTCAAGCAGAAAGGGGGAGTGGTCATCAAAGACCGCAGCCACTTTTACCGGCCGCCGTTCGATTCTGTGTTCCACACCGTCAATTTTTATCGAATTATTGAGGATCAGAAGGGCGGCTTTTTTCTGCTCAATGAATTGGGGATGTTCTACTATGATGATAAGGGCCTAAGAAAGTTACCCGGCTTTACTGAGAATAGTTTACTCAATGCCAATCTAATCATAGACCATCAGAATAACCTATGGATATCAGTACCTGAGGGAGGTATCTACCAGTACGACGGGCAACAAATACATAAAGTGCAGCTCCCAGGGGACGAATCCCCACTTCGTACCTTCAATCTATTCTTAGTCCCCGATGGAGCTGTGGGTCTTTTGCTCAATGAGTCCATCGTTTATTTCAATGCTGACAGAACCTTGCGCAATGAAGAGCCCCTTAGCTTGAATATTCCCTATCTAGGTTCTGTTCAATACCATGAATCCTTAGGACTGTTGGCGCTAGACTTAGATGGCTTGCAGCGAAAAACTGAAACCGGGTGGCAGACGGTGGTTTCGGCGGACGAAATATCCCTCAAGCTGGGCCAGACCATTTTTACGGATCAGAAAGGAGATGTTTGGATCTGTACCACCGGTAGTGGATTGGTACAAGTATCTGACGTACCGTTCATCAATTACGAAATGCCCCAAACTAGTCGGATTTTTTCTCTGCTTCCTGAGGAAAACCAATTACTGATATCCAGTGCTTTGGGCTTATTCCGGCTTACCAACCACTCACCAGAACTACTGCCGGAAACCCAAACTTTAGCCATCAAGAATATCCTTCGAGATCAGGAGGATGCGCTTTGGTTGGCTACTTACTCGGGGGTATTTCAGTGGGACGAGCAACGCAACCAGCTGATCAATACTCCCTTGAGTACCACCAAATCACGCGAAGTGATTGAAGACAGCCAGGGTAGAATCTGGGTGGGTTTATCCGGTGGAGTGCAGGTAAACGAAAAAGGTAACTGGTCTACCCCAACGCAGCTGGAATTGCTTCGGGAGGAGATGACCTTGTCCATGTATGAGGATTCCCAAAAAGGAATTTGGATCAATACCAGTGAGGAGGGGAGCTTCCGGTGGGACGGTCAATCCCTCCGCCAGTTTTCTAAATCTGACGGGCTACCCAGCAACGTCATCTTTCGGGCCGTAGAAGATTCTGCTCAAAACATGTGGTTTGCTACTACCAAGGGCTTGGCGCTATACCAAGGCGACAGCATTGTCACCTTATCAGAGGCCCAAGGGCTACCTGAGAGTACAGTTTTCCAGATGCTATTTGACTCTCAAAACCGGATGTGGGGCATTGGGCTAAATCAAGTATGGTGCGTACCGCTAGCGGGGTTGTATGATGTGGTGAATGGCGACCTGGACCGCATTCCCTTCGCGGGAATTTTAGACGATGCCGATGGCCTGCTGGAAGGAGGAGCCTCTGGGGTAGCTACTGCCCGGATAGATAAACACGGCTACCTGTACATTCCGGCCGTACGTGGGGTATCCATTATCAATACCCAGGAGCCGTTTCGAGACGATCAGCCCCGATTGCTTCTAGATCACACCGTGCATAACGGCCAAACTCAGTTTTCTGACAGCTTGGTACTAGCACCCGCTACTAACCGGCTGCAAATCGCCTTTACAGCCATTGATTTCCACAATGGGGCCCAGCTGGAATTGCGCTACCGTTTGGTCGGTTTTGATGAAGATTGGCAGCAAGCCAATGCCAGCCGAGTAGCCGAATATACTTCCTTGCCTCCTGGGCACTTTACTTTCCAGGCCCAGCTCCGCCGCAAGGACGGTACCTGGACCCCCGCACAGGACCTACTTTGGATTCATCAACGGCCTGCCTTTTATCAGACCGTGGTATTTATTGGACTTGCCTTTGCTTCCGTAATTCTGGGTACACTGGGTATGCTCAGGTGGCGCTTCAGAGTTTTGCAAGCGCGTAACGTTCGGTTAGAGGATATGGTGGCGGAGCGTACGCAGACCATCGAGGATCAGAAACGGGACCTGGAGCAGAAATCCAAAGCTGTGGAAAGCAGTATCCGTTATGCTCAGCGCATCCAGGATGCTCGTCTTCCGCAAAGAGAAAGCCTTACCCGGCACTTTGCTGAGCATTTTGTGTATTACGTTCCCAAGGACATCGTAGCGGGTGATTTCTTTTGGTTGCGTAAGCAGGGCGAAGATTTGTTGTTTGCCGTAGCCGACTGTACCGGCCATGGGGTTCCAGGTGCAATGATGAGCCTGGTAGCGAGCAACCTCCTTAACGAAACCATTGAAAAACAAGGTGTGCAGTCCACCGGAAGCCTTCTGGATAGTACCCGGCAGGGCATGCTACAGGCCCTTAAGTCCTCTAGTGATGTACAGGATGGGATGGATATCGCCTTGATCCACCTGCGGAATCGACGTCTCGCCTATTCTGGGGCCTTCAATCCCCTATGGATACTGCGCCGAAGCAACGGGGATTCCTCTACGGTTCCGGAAAACTTCACGGGAAATGCCACGCTCATTGATGAGCACCTGCTGCTAGAACTTCCCGCCGACCGTCAACCCATTGGGCCCTTTGCTAACCCAGTACCCTTTGGCACCCAAGAGATGGATTTGCTGCCGGGGGATACTCTGTACATGTTTACGGACGGGCTCACCGATCAATTTGGTGGCCCTCATGGCAAAAAGTTCTCCCGAAATCGGCTTCGTCAGCTTTTGCTTTCTATCCAAGACCTTAGCCTCGCCCAACAGCGCGATCGCATCGCCAGTGAGCTCCTCAACTGGCAAGGAGCTGAGGAGCAGGTGGACGACATCTGTTTGGTGGGCTTGCGGGTGTGATCGTATTGCGCCACTGACCCAGATCTAGAATCAGCGATGCTAGTTGTGGATGATTTGTTTTTAGAAATTCTTATTTACTACTCGGATCAAACGCCCTTCCTCCTCATCGGTGAGTAGGTACAATACACCTCGTGGAGATAGGATCACTTTGCGCAGGCGGGTCCGCTGATCTACAAATAGCTCTTCCTGGCCTACTACGGTGCTACCCTCTAGGCGAATTCGCCACAAGTTGCCCTGGCTAAGGCCGGGAACCAGTAGGTCACCTTGCCATTGAGGGAACTCCCTTCCAGTGTAAAAAGCCAACCCGGTAGGGGCCACTGTTTGGTTCCACACGTGCACTGGGTCCACATATTCCAGTCCTTCGGGCTCCTGCGGGTCGTAGTCGTCCGTACGGTAGCGGCCTGTAGTGCGGTAGGGCCAGCCGTAGTTACCGCCTCCTTGCAACACGTTGAGTTCGTCACCTTGATGAGTCCCGTGCTCGCTCATCCAGATATC
>DMST01000499.1:9699-11274 GCA_003454975.1 Cytophagales bacterium
GCAGCGCAAGCCCCTGTGCCGCCCGTATGCCCAGGCCATATAAACCCGGTACGGCCTCTGGGCCAAAATCAGGATTGTCTTTTGGGATAGACCCGTCTGGGTTCAAGCGAAATACCTTGCCACGTGGATCAGCCAGATTCTGTGCTGTGGGTAGTGGAGGGTTATTGTATTCGTAGAAATTCCGCTCACCGGTAGTAATGTACAATTTGCCGTCCCGGCCAAATACCATCCCGCCACCGTAGTGAAAAAGCCCGTGTGTAAAGGGCCCTGCCAGAAGTAGAGTTTCCACGTCGGATAGCTGATTGCCCTCCAGCTTACCGCGGATCACTTTCAGGGCACTGGCCCGCTCTTCATCTTCTGCCACGTAGGAAATGTAGAGGTAGGGCTCGTTTTCAAAATCTGGGTGCAATAGCAACTGAAACCAACCTGCATTGAAGCTTTGCGTCATGCCGTGCAGATTGGGGTGAAATTCGCCGGGGTATTTGAGCGTATCAATTTCCTTTGCCCGGCCTACGTCCGTTGGTAGCCCTTCCAGTGGAGTTCTGGAATTAGTCGTCAGGTTTACCAGTAAGATGGTGCCGTCCTTCTCCGCAATCAGAGCCTCTTCTTCCGAAAGAAAGACCATGCTCCAGGGCTTTTTCAAGTCCCACAGCACAGTTTCCTGAACCGGCCTAGAGTCCCACTCCTGAGGTGTTTTGGGGAGTGGCTCAGCGGAAGTAGCCTTGGCTACTATTTTCCATCCTTCGGGAAGCTTCTTGAGCAATAGCAGATCCGAATACCGATTGCCAAAGGAAGGAATGTCTACCTGTACTTTGGCATAGGCCACCGTATTCACGATATCCAGACTAACAAGACTGCTGTATCGGGCATTCCGGGTACCCGGCTCGCGTCGGCCATACCAGCTAGCATAGGTGTCAGAAGAAACCGTCCAAACCGTATCGGCCGGTGTGTAAAGAAACATGCGTGTGTCCGGGTAGAACGAACTGGCCACCGAGTCAGGGTAGTTGTACTCCGTACCCACGATAAATTGCTGAATTGTGGCCCTAATTTGGGCTTCGTCCGACTGACCATAAGTCCGGCCGATGGATAGAAGCATCAGGGCTCCCAAGATGATGTGTCGCGTCATGAGCGGTTGTTCAATTTGTCCACTCAAGGTTACGCCATTGCCCAACTGAAGGGCCAATCAAAAGAGGTCGGAAAGGTTCGGGATGATCATTCCGTACCTATTTAGCCCGTTACGGGTACTTTTTGCTGCTTACGGAACTGTGCCGGGGTTTGACCTGTGTGCTTTTTGAAGCTTTCAAAAAAGGAGGACTTAGACCGAAATCCTACCTCATACCCTATTCCCTCCAAGGACAACTCAGCCCGGGTAAGGATCAATTCCTTGGCTGCCCGCACGCGGTAGCTGTTCACGTAGTGGGCAAAACCGTGGCCGTAAATTTCGTTCAGTACCCGGGAGAGTTGGTGCCGGGTTAGGTCTGAAGCACTGGCTAGTTCCTCCAGCTTCAGCCCCTGGCTCAGGAATAGTTTGTGGTCCCACATCACACCATCTACCCGTTGCAGCCACTCCCCCCC
>DMST01000499.1:11303-15231 GCA_003454975.1 Cytophagales bacterium
ATCCCCCCCATTTTCCAGTTCGGTGGGGGCGGGAGGTTTAGGTGCAATGGGCCGGTTGGGTAACACCGCTCTTACGGTGAGGAAGTAGAAAGTGAAAGAAAAGATGATACTCCCCCAGATGTACCCGATGCCTGTAAAAAGTGCTAACTGGTAGGTGCTGGTGATAAATACCATGGCTAGAATAACACCCAACAGGTAAGGTAAATCCCCTTTCCAGGGCTGTGGCTGTTGTAAAGCCGTCCTCACCAACCGAAAACCGGGCACCAAAGCAACCAGAACGAAAACCGCCCAAGTGATATAAATGGTATGGACGATTGGGCCATTCCAGTGCTCAGGAAATTGCCGATAGGGCCAAAGGATACCTACAGAGATGATAAGGAAAATGAGGGTGCCTCCTAACCAACGAAATGCCACCTTGAAATCCCGTGCAGGATAAGCTAAGGTGACCAAATAAGCCAAGAAGAATGGGCCAATAAGGAACCCGGCACTCAACCCAATTTGGAGGATTAGACGGTCCAAACCATCGTGGTAGTAGTGGAAAACGGATTTGCCAATACGAATACCCAGCACCAAGAGGAGTGCTCCAAAATAGCGATCCGACGTTTTGGCTTGTGGCTTAAATAGTAAGTACAACCCGACCAACGATCCGTTGATCACACCCAAACTAGAAAGTAAAAATTGGAGCGAAGTTTCCATCCCACTGATTATCTACCCAAAGGTAGGGATAACGAGAAAGATTGAAGGTACTCACCATGGTTCTGTCCAGGATTACGCGGTTTTAGAGTAGGCATTAAAATTTTTGTCGCTTTTTTCATCTTTTTGGGGTAACAAATTCCTTTTTCGGGTATAAAGGGGCATGAAAGAGTCTTCGCCCAAGCAATCTGCCCATCCTGCCCCCACGCCAGAGGACGCGAAAGCCAAATCCGCTTCGGAACCTACCTCCTTGTTTCAGGTGGCAAATAACAGCCCACGTGTGCGGCAATTACAAAAGCTGCAAGCCTTGGCCGACCGACACGTATTGAAACAAGCAGAGCCCACCTCCAAATCTTCAGAGTCCACTTCAGCGCTGCCTCCGCCCCTGCAACAAAATCTGGAATCTCTGTCAGGCGAATCCTTGCAAGATGTGACTGTACAGCGGAATTCACCCGAACCAGCCAAAGTACAGGCCCAGGCGTTTGCCCAAGGCAACCAAATTCACTTGGCTCCAGGGCAAGACCAGCACCTGCCCCATGAGGCCTGGCACGTGGTACAACAGAAACAAGGACGTGTTCAGCCTACCACTCAGGTGGAGGGGTTAGCCGTCAATGATGAGCCCGGCCTAGAAAAAGAGGCCGATACCATGGGCCAGCAGACGATGCAGCGCAATACGTCCGGCCGGTGGCCTACCCTAGCACCGCTCCAAAAAGCAACCAAGAACCGCCCTTTCGCTCCCATTCAGCGTGTCATCAACCCACTCAATCCTGGTGAGTACAAGCGGGGAACGTTCTTTAGCTCGGCCATGCAAAAGGCAATGGCCCTGGTTCCGCTTTACAATGCACTACCAGAAAATGATTACCAAAGTCGGCACATACGTTTGGGACAGATCAGTGCCCATGTGAATGACTGGATCACTCGGTACACTGCAGACAACCCTAGCGAGCAAGTACAAACATACCTGGATAATGCCGACCAGTTTTTGGTGCAGGTGCAGCAAGAGCGAGCCAGTATTCAGCGGCCTTACGATGCCATTGTGGCTGTTCGTGCTTCCAATATGCCCATGCAAGAGCAAAACCGAGCCGTAGCCTTGATTCGACAACCAGACATGACGCAACAGGGCTATTTCGGAACTTGCGGGTTGGTAGGCATTATGCGGGGCACGTTGCTGGCAGATCCCAGAAAGTTTGTACAATGGGCTATCACTACCATGGGAGATGCCGGCACTTTAGTACAGTCACGGCAACGTTGGGATACCAATCGGAATTTATTGGGACAGCACGAAATTTCCGACGAGAATGACGCCGCTAAATTGGACTTTTACATGGCCCAATGGATGATCAAGGACAAGCTAGAGACCCCTGCACAGCAAGGCGGCCAAGGTTCGCCGGAAGCGCATCTATTGAATCAACAGCAACGGTTTAGCCCCTTGATTGCTGCGGAAGCGAACATTAACGATTGGGAAAATGAAGGGCATTATGCACTTACAGGCGAGGGCTTGGCACAAATAGCTGAGCGGTTACTTAACCAGGGTCAGGCTGGTTATGTACCCATTGGCAACGGCACCTTCCTGGCAGCCTGGCAGCAGGCATCCCAAGGAGGTCGAGCCGTCATCGCCTCCACTATTGGAGCTTTTCATCAAGCTACCCAAAGCCTTACCAAGCAGGATGGCACCAATGAGGATACTACTGCAGGGTTTCTGGAAAATCATGGGGAGGCGGACATTACCAATGTGGAAATAACTGGCCCTCGGCAAGCCCATCCTCAAGAACCCCGAACCAACAACAACGCATTGGACTCCGCAGATCCCGCTCAAAGAACCATAGCCTTTGATCATTGGGTTATGATAGATAGTGTAGCACAAGCAGGGGGAGGCAGGCTACGGCTAGTCATTTGGTCCTGGGGCAATAAGAAAACGTACCTGATCCGCACGGCCGACATCAACACCTACTTTCACTCACTGGTTTGGGTAGCACCGTAGAATTGATTGAAAATATTTTGCCCTAGGTGTAAGAATGCTCGGAAGTGAGCTACTAACGGTGTAGTATTATTGAAGAGAGTACCGATATGTACTCCTATGCTGATCATTAATTCAATCTATCATTACTCCGTAAAGATGAAAAAGTACTACTACGCCCTTGCCGTTTTATTATTTACGGCAACTTACACCCACGCCCAGTCTTTAGAAGAAATCCTGGAAGCACATCATGAAGTGGTGGGTCTGGAGGCTACTATGGAAGCCGAAACCATAGTAATGAAAGGTACCTTGGCCCAAATGGGTATGGAATTCCCACTGACGATGTACCAAAAGAGAACGGACGAAGGGATGAAACAAAGAATGCAGTTGGAATTTCAAGGCCAGGTAATGGTGCTTCGTGCCTGGAACGGAGAGGATGGCTGGAAAAAGATGCCCGGTATGGCTGGTGGTATCGAACTACAAGACCTGACCTCCGAGGAGCTCGAAGAAGTACAAGATGAACGGATGGAGGGCGAGTTCCATAACTGGGAAGAGCGAGGATACACCATAACTCTCCTGGACGAAGATGAATTTGAAGGCACTCCCGCGTTTGCCATTGAGTTGGTGAAGGAGAACGGTTCCAAATCCGTGACCTATCTAGACCAAGAGACCTTCGTGATGATTGGGAGCCAGAATACCATGAATATGCAAGGTCAGGAAATCACCACTACCAGTGTAGTAGGAAATTATGAAATGGTAGAGGGTATGGCCTTTCCCATGAGCATCGACATAGTGGCCAACGGTCAGGCGATATTCTCCATGAACTTTTCCGAGATATTAATTGACCAAGAAATCGACGATAGCCTGTTTGATCGTCCCGCCAATTAATTAAACCCAACCCCTCACTCAGCCGCTCTGTCCAGCTACCTCAAGTTTGGGTAGAGCGGTTTTTCTTTCCCCCTACATTCCTATGCTTGTTACTCTTAAGCGACTCAGTTTCGCACTGGGGCTGATGGCGTCTGTAACGCTCTCTGCCCAAACTTTGGACAAAAACACCTTCGGCGGCATGTCCGTCCGGCAGATTGGCCCGGCCACCATGAGCGGCCGTATTTCTGCCCTGGATGCCCTGCAATCAGACCCCAGAGTGCTCTATGTGGGTGCGGCCGGAGGAGGCGTCTGGAAATCTACCAACGCCGGCACCACCTTCGAGTCCGTGTTCGATGACTACCCCCAGAGCATCGGTGCTATTTCCATCGCTCAACCCAACGCCGCCACCGC
>DMST01000523.1:0-1918 GCA_003454975.1 Cytophagales bacterium
GCTTTATGGCTCACGCGGTCAAAACGGGGTGATCATGATCACCACCAAGCGCGGTAGCCGCAAAGGAGGCGTAGGTATTGAGTACAACGGTTCTTTCACCTGGGAGACTCCCTTGGTGTTGCCTGCCTTCCAAAACGAATACGGACACGGTACGGGCGGCGAGGCTCCTGATACGCAAGCCGGAGTACTAGCCCTGGCACAAGATGGCAACAGCTCAGCTAGCTGGGGTGCACCCATGAACGGCCAGAACGTAGTGCACTGGGACGGCGAGACGAAGGCATACAGCCCTCAGCCCAACAACATTGCTGACTTCTACCAAACGGGACACACGTACACGAATAGCTTGGCGGTGAGTGGTGGAAATGACCGTGCCGATGTACGCCTGGGCGTAACGCGTATGGACAACGCCGGTATCGTGCCTACCAGCACCTTCGATCGTACGTCGATCAGCCTGCGTGCGAATGTGGATGTAACGGAGCGCTTGAGCGCTGACGTGAAAGCGAACTATGTACGCACCAACGCGCACAACCGCCCGGCCATGGCAGAGATTATGGAGAATGTAGGCCATGGCCTGATGTGGATGCCTCGGAGCGTAAACATTGATGACCTGAGCAACTACCAGACCGGTACTGGTGAGCACCAAAACTATACCACGGGCATCTTCAAGATGAACCCCTACTGGTCGATTAATAACAACACCAACGACGATACGAAGAACCGCTTGTTGGGCTACGCCAGCTTGCAATACGACTTCACGGACTGGTTGAACCTGCGCGTGATCAGCGGAATAGACACCTACAACTCGGACCGGATCCGTCGGGTGGCCGTGGGTACCCTGTACCGCCCTGCAGGGCAGTTTAGCCGCGACACCTATGCGGTACAAGAGAGCAACAACATGGCGTTGTTGAGCTTTGACAAAGGCTTCGGTGACCTGAGCGTATCCGCTACTTTGGGCGGCAATGTTCGCTACGAGGAGCAGAAGAACATCAGCATCGTAGGTAGCAACCTGACTGAAGCAGGCTGGTACAACGTGAACAACGCCGGTAGCGTACAGACCACCGAGGGCTTGTTCCGCAAGCAAGTAAACAGCGTATTCGCAATGGCCTCTTTGGGCTACCAGAACTTTATCTTCCTCGACCTCACCGGTCGTCGTGAAGAGTCCTCATCCATCCCTGGCCAAGCCTACTTCTATCCTTCGGCGACCTTGAGCACGGCCTTTACGGAGATTCTGGACCTGGATCCCAAAGGCCTGACCTTCGGTAAGATCCGCGCTTCTTACGCCGTGGTAGGTTCTGATACCGATCCTTACCAAGACCGCCTGTACTATAGCTACTTCGGCTCGCATTTGGGTCAGCCGCTGGCAGCACCTGGCAACATCGGCTTCCAGTTTGTGCCTAGCACCGTCTTCCCTCCGGAAGGTCTGAGCCCTGAGAGTACTCAAGCCTTGGAAATTGGGGGTGACTTCCGCTTCTGGAACGACCGCATCGGCTTCGACGTGACCTACTATGACATCACGACGAACAACCAGATTCTGCCTGCTACGGTATCGTCAACTTCAGGAGGTACTGGCGTGCTGGTGGCCTCGGGTTCTATGAACAACCGCGGTATCGAGATGGCCTTGCGCTTCAACGTACTGGAAAGCGACAACCTGCGTTGGGAAACGGGTTTGAACTGGGCGCGTAACGTGAACACGGTCCTGGCGCTGCGCGACGGACTGGATCAGTTCCTGCTGACCAACGACCGCGGTATTGCCATCGAAGCACGTCCTGACTTGGCGTACGGCAACATCGTAGGCCTGGACTTTGAGCGCGACGACCAAGGCCGTATCGTATTCGAAGAAGTAAACGGCAACGCCTTGCCCGTAGCTGCCTCTGAGACTACAGTAATGGGTAACATCAACCCGGACTGGACTGGCGTA
>DMST01000523.1:1950-2880 GCA_003454975.1 Cytophagales bacterium
TGGTTGAACACCATCTACTTCGGCGGTTTCCGGTTGAGCGCCTTGATTGACGTGAAAATGGGTGGCGATCTGTACTCGATCACCAACCGCTACAGCCACGCATCCGGTAACCACATCAACACGCTGGAAGGCCGCGATGGCGTAGGCATGGGCTACAACTCAGGCCAAGGCCTGGAAGTGAGCGGTGTACTGGGCGACGGCACTCCTGTGAACGATGTGGACCCCGAAGCCTACTGGAACGCGGTAGTAGCGCGCAATATTTCGGCGCCCTTCGTATACGACGCCAGCTACGTGAAGCTGCGCGAACTGAGCCTGGGCTACTCACTGCCCGAGAGCTTAGTATCACAGACACCTCTGAGCGGCGTAAGCCTGTCGGTAGTAGGTCGTAACCTGGCCTTCCTGTACAACAACGTGCCCGGACTGGACCCTGAGTCAACCTACAACGTAGGCAACGGCCAAGGCATCGAGTCGGGATCTATCCCATCTACCCAGAGTGTAGGGGTAAGCGTTCAGGTGAAATTCTAAAAAGGGACGGAGTCCCAATGTTGAATGTTGAGTTGTGAATTTTGAATGACTTAAAAGTGAGACAATTAGAAATTCAACCTTTAACATTCAACATTAACCCCAAAAGGGTCTCGACTTCTCAGAACCTCTGGATGACGACCAGCGAAAGTTGGAAAGATTCCAAAACCGAAAAAAAGACAATCATGAAAGCTTTACATAAAATAGGAACGACACTGGGCTTAGCAGGAAGCCTGCTGCTTGCTACCAGTTGTACGGACCACTTCGAAGACCTCAATACCAATCCTAATGCGGCTGCCTCGGCAGACCCGGCGTACGTGCTGAGCTACGTACAGGTGGGGGTTTCTGGTCACCGCTTCGAAATGTGGCGGGCCAACTTACTCCACGGTTTGGTGTGGAGCAACCAAA
>DMST01000523.1:2931-3819 GCA_003454975.1 Cytophagales bacterium
GCTGGCGGGTACGCCTTATCAAACCAACGACGGATGGGCCACGGCCTACTGGGACCGGAGCTACGAGCGCTTGGTAGGGGGGATCAACGATGTGGTGCGCCAATTGGAAGCCACTCCTGCTGAGAACTTGGAGGACAAGCCTGCTCAGCTGGCGATTGCCAACATCTGGAAGGTGTTCATCTTCCACCGCCTCACCGACTTTTGGGGAGACATTCCCTACTCGCAAGCTGGACAGGGTGTAGAAGGCATCTTACAGCCTGAGTACGACGGCCAGGCAGCCATTTATGCCGATATGTTGAGCACCTTGGAAAGCGCAGCCGCTGACCTGAGTGCAGGTGAGAATGCCTTTGGCGATGCCGATCTGATCTACGGTGGTGACCAGGGCCAGTGGCTCCAGTTTGCCAACTCCCTCCGCTTGCGTTTGGCCATGCGCCTGAGCAACGCCAACCCTGGTTTGGCTGAGCAGCACGTAGCTGCGGTGTCCAGCCAGCCCTTGATTGAGGCCAATGCTGACAACGCACGCATGCTGCACATTACCGGTGACCAATTTGACGTGGGTACCAACGGCTCCAATGCGCCAATCGTAGCGGAGTTCAACGGTAACTACATCAGCGCTAGCATGATGGGCCTTTTGGTGAACGATGCGGCTGATGCTGCGGACGATGATCCTCGCTTGCCCGTGTACGCCTTGCCCAATGCCGCGGGTGACTACGTAGGCTTGCCCAACGGTTCCGGTGCCTTGATCGGAGAAGGAGAGAGCTTCAGCTTGCCCAACTACCAATCGCACCCCAACGGCGGCACGCCACTGTTTGCCCTGGAAGCGGACGCTATGTTCCTCTCGGCTGCCGAAGTAGCCTTCTTGAAAGCAGAAGCGGTAGTGCGCGGCTG
>DMST01000523.1:3881-5020 GCA_003454975.1 Cytophagales bacterium
AAGCGGTAGTGCGCGGCTGGGCTAGCGGAGACGCGGGTGCTCTGTACGCACAAGGTATCCAGCTTTCGCTGGAGCAGCACGGTGTAGCTAGCAACGCTGACTTTGAGACTGCGGTAGCCTACACGGGTGGCAGCGCCGATGCACAACTAGAACAAATTTGCACGCAAAAGTGGATTGCCCTGATGGGCGATGGTTGGGAAGCCTTCGCGGAGGTACGCCGCACGGGCTACCCGGCCTTCGACGCCGCAGACCTAAACGGTGAGTTGCCTCGCCGCCTGCGCTACCCCATCTCAGAGCAGACCCTGAATGCGGATAGCTATACGGCTGCCGTAGCGGCCCAAGGTGGCGACACGGAAGCTACCCGGATGTACTGGGACCAATAAGGGTAATGTTGAATGTTTACCGGGCTCGCGTCCGAGTTATAAATGTTGAATTCTAAAAGATTGAACAATCAATTCATAATTCAATACTCAAAATTCAACATTGAAAATAAAGTTTGAATGTTTAGCCTGAAGTCTGCAAACAATCCTCTTCACTTAGAAAAACTAGGTAATACAATAGCAGCAAACAGACAGGCCGGGGTCACTACCCCCGGACTTGTCTCCCTTTCAAAAACCTAAAACACTTCCCCGAGAAACTTAGAAATCATGCACAATCCGAATAACATAGCGCTGGACTCCTCTGTACCTACCACCGGTGGGTCTCGCTCAGCCTTGGCTATGATGGTTTCGTTGTTCTTCCTTTTCGGTCTCCTTACCGTATTCAACGACGTCCTCATTCCCCACCTACGCGAAGTATTCCAACTTACTTATACCCAGGCTATCCTGGTGCAAATGGCCTTCTTTGGTGCCTATGCCCTGATGGGCCTGCCCGCTTCGGCCATCATTCGCCGTACTGGATACAAAAAAGCATTGATCCTCGGTCTGATGATCGTGGCTATTGGGTGCCTACTTTTTATACCCGCCGCACGGCTGGTATGGTACCCACTCTTCTTAGGCGCACTGCTGGTGATGGCCTCGGGCATCACCCTCCTGCAAGTAGCCGCCAACCCCTACATTGCCGCACTGGGCAACCCGGATACGGCAGCCAGCCGGCTCAATCTGGCCGGGGGCTTCAACTCCTTGGCGACTACCATTGGC
>DMST01000523.1:5070-5428 GCA_003454975.1 Cytophagales bacterium
CCCATCATTGGCGGGTCGCTTATTCTCAGTCAGGAGGTTACCTCTACGGCTAGCGGCGCAGCAGCGGTGGTGCCTCCATACATCTTCATTGCCGGCATAGTAGTCGTAGTAGGGGTCATTCTATCACGTACTGCCCTGCCCAAACTGGCCACCGAAGGGGAGGCCCCCACAAAATTGCTAAGCGCCCTGCGCTTTCGACACTTGCGCCTCGGAGCCTTGGGCATCTTCTTTTATGTAGGTGCCGAGGTTACCGTGGGCAGTTTCCTCATCAATTTCATTGGGTTGGATAGCATCATGGGGCTGGATGAAGCCAATGCGGCCTTCTACGTGGCCCTTTATTGGGGCGGTACCATGGTGG
>DMST01000523.1:5465-6493 GCA_003454975.1 Cytophagales bacterium
GAAGCATGGTGGGCCGATTCCTTGGTTTCGGCTTCTTACACCGCATCAATACCGCCAAAGCTCTCCTGGGCGTAGCCATCCTGGCCTGCGTATTGGTAAGTGTTGGGTTGTTCTCCTCGGGTAGCCTGGCCATGTGGGCGCTCATCGCCGTAGGCCTTTGTAACTCCATCATGTGGCCCTGCATCTTCCCATTGTCCATCAAAGGACTGGGCGAGCATACTGCCTCAGGATCAGGCATTCTGATCACCATGGTGGTAGGCGGGGCTGTGATACCGCTTATTCAAGGAGTTTTGGCCGACTCTATTGGCCTTCAGACCTCATTTGTTGTAGCCCTGCTTTGCTACGCCTACCTCATCTTCTTTAGTATTCACGGACATAAACCAAAATCATGAAACCGCTAGCCATCGGCATCGATATAGGAGGAACCCATACCCGCATCGGTGGGGTTACTGTACAGGGGGATATCATGGTGGAAAACCAAATCACCACCCACGCGTATCCCGACGGCTCAGCCTACCTACAAGCGCTACATGCGCAGGTGCGGCAGATGATCAACAAAACCAAAGGGTTTTTCGACATCATGGGCGTAGGCATTGGGGCACCGGGCATGCGCCTAAGCACCGGCAGCATAGACGGTGCAGCCAACCTGCCCTGGGAAAAGGCCCTACCGATACGAGATTATTTCGAAGAATGCCTAACGCTACCTGTTCAGGTGACCAACGATGCCAACCTGACGGCGATAGGAGAGCTGCTATACGGCGTAGGCCGGAACATGAATAACTTCATCACCATCACGCTGGGCACAGGCCTGGGCGGTGGGGTGATTGTCAACGGAGAGTTGCTCAACGGTGACGAAGGCCAGGCAGGCGAGTTTGGCCACATGACCTATAAGCGCGGTGGGCGCCACTGTGGCTGCGGCCGCCGCGGATGTTTGGAAACCTATGTATCCGCTCCGGGGCTACAGCGCACCGTGATGGAACTCCTCTCGGAGTATCCCAATCCGGCCAGCCGCTTGTTCTCCATATCGC
>DMST01000517.1:0-1697 GCA_003454975.1 Cytophagales bacterium
AGATAGCTAGTAGCGGGAAGGAGTCGGCGGCGCTTTACCTGGGTATGGCCGAAAAACAGTTTGTAGAGGGAGCCATCAAAATAGGTGAGCTATCGCACGTGACGGACTCGCACAATAAGGTGTTGCGTGAGTACGAGGAGGCAAAAACAGCGCTGCTGGATGCCTACATGCAGCTGGAATTGACCGTGGGAATCTCCTTACACACTAGGCCATGAGTTTGCTACAAATATTCCGCATCCTATTTCGGAACCGCCTGGTATTGCTAGGCTCTTCCCTAGGGCTAGCCGCGGCCATGTTTTTGCTCACCGGCTCCAAACCCGGCGCTTATACTTCCGAAACGCTCATCAATACGGGCGTGGTCTCGGGCTACTCACTAGACCAAGATCAAGGGAAGGTAGACCGTACGTATTCCTTCAACGAGCTGGACAATATGATGAGCCTGCTCAACGCCCGCGAGACACGTCAGTCCACGCTGATCCGGCTATTGGCCTATTTGCTGGCGCATCCGCAACAGCGAGCGGCGCTTTCGCCAGAGGCGCAAGCTAGCCTAGACCAAGCCTATGGGCAGGGCTTTCCCCAAGGGGAAGTAGAATCGCTGGAAGAGACGCTCAAACAGCGGTACGCTACCGAAACCAAGGCAGGGGGCTCACTTTACGACCTCATCAATTCCAAAGACAAATACTTCTCCCTAAAGCAGCTGGGCAACTTGAAAGCGGAGCGGATAGGCACGAGCGACATGCTAAAGGTGCGGTACAGCAACCTGGATGCCTGGCTGTGCCAAAAGACCTTGGAGTTATTTACGGAAGTCTTCATGGAAAAGCATCAGGTGCTGAAGCACCAAGATTCCAACCAGGCGATCTCCTTCTTCGAACAGCAGGTGCGCGCCTCACAGGCCGCCCTGGCGGAGGCAGAAGCACAGCTGGAGGCATTTGGCACCGACAATAAGATCATCAACTACTACGAGCAGACGCGCTACATTGCGGAGCAAAAGGAGGACCTGGACAAGCTTTTCTTCGAGGAGCGCATGGACTTTGAGGCCGCCAAGGCCAGCCTGACCGAGCTGGAAACCAAGCTGGAAACCAAGTACAACATTGCGGTGACCAGTGGCCAGATGCTGGACCTACGGGACCGCCTGAGTGACATCTCCAACAAAATAGCCTTGCTAGAGCTGAACCGGGCAGGGCCACAGGAGGATGCCCGGATGGCTCGGTACCAAACGCAGGCGCTCACCATTCAGGATAGTATTGCCGAAAAAACCCAAACACTGTTTACCCTCTCACGCACAGTAGAGGGCGTTTCCGCCGACCAAATCCTGAAAGAGTGGTTGCACAATACCATCATTTACTACCAGAGCGAGGCACGGATTTCGGCGATCCGGCAGCGGCAGCAGGACTTTGAAAATATATACGCCCGCTTTGCGCCTTTGGGCTCCAAACTGAAGAAGATTGAGCGGGAAATTGGTGTGCGGGAAGAGGAGTATCTGTCTAACCTCCACAGCCTAAACGTAGCCAAGCTGCACCAGTACAACCTCCAAATGTCTACCAACCTGAAGGTAGTAGATCCCCCTTTTCTTCCGCTTGAAGCAGCTCCCTCAAAGCGCATGCAGATGACCATCTTGGGTTGTATGCTGGGCTTCATCTTTCCTTTTGGGGTGTTGGTTGCGTTGGCTTTGTTCGACCCCACCCTGAAGTCGCCCT
>DMST01000517.1:1730-2809 GCA_003454975.1 Cytophagales bacterium
CCTGAAGTCGCCCGGGCAGCTAGCCAAGCTGAGCGGATACTCGGTATTGGGAGCCTTCCCGGCACTGAACTCACGAATGAAATCCATCAACGAGGTGCGAGACCGGGTGCTGAGTGGCTTCACCCAAACCCTGCTGGGCTGGCAACAGAAAAAGGCTACCGCTTCGCCTCTGCGCATTCACTTGACCAGCTTGGTACCCAAGGTGGGCAAGTCCACCCTGCAGGAGGCCTGGCTTCAAGATCTGGGCCAACGGGGCATTACGGTATCGGAGGAGCTAGCAGCGGCAGAGGTAATTCTGTTCGAAACGCCGGCTTTGAACAGTCCGGAGTTTCCCGCACAGGACTTGCTACCCGCCGACCATCACGTGGTGGTCATCAGCGCCAAAACGATATGGGATGAGGCCGCCCACAACACCCTGAAAAGGCTGGAAGCCTTGCACCCGGCCCCCATCCATTTGGTACTCAACGGCTGCCCCATGGAAGGCCTGGAGGAATACATAGGGGAAATACCCAAACAACGAACCTGGCTCCGCAGAACCTTCAAAAAATACCTATCTCGCTCATGAACGATGCTATAGAAAAGACTCCCCTTGTCTGTATTGGTTTTCCTACCTGGGAAGGCGACTATCAGAAATCTACGGTGCTGTTGATGAGTGAGCTAAGCCGCGACCGCCAGGTGCTGTACGTAGAATACCCTCGTACCTGGAAGGACTGGCTAGGTGGGTTGCTCGGTAAGAAGCCGGTTCCCTGGCGGCGAATGCTAGGCTGGCAGCCTCGGGTATGGGCCAGTAAACAAGCCCACGGCGGCGAAGTACAGGTGATGGTATTGCCACCTGTGATTCCTACCCACTGGATAAAATCGCACCGCTGGTACGCGCGTGTCAACGCCTGGCAGGCAAGGTGGTTGGGCCGCAGTATACGTAAGCAAATGAGGCGATTGGGCATAGATAAGGCGCAGGGCATCAATGCTTTCAACCCCTTCTACGGCCTGGGCCTGCGCAAGCGAATTCCGGTCACGGACTGGACCTACTACTGCTACGACGAGATGTCGGCGGCCCACTGGTGCCGCAAGCACGGCCC
>DMST01000364.1:0-2407 GCA_003454975.1 Cytophagales bacterium
CACCTGCCCCATGAGGCCTGGCATGTGGTGCAGCAGAAGCAGGACAGAGTAAAGCCTACGCTACAGATGAAAGGCCGTGTATCCATTAACGATGATGCGGGTTTGGAACGTGAGGCAGATATCATGGGGGCAAGGGCCATGACTGTAGGAACGGGTTCTGCTAGCGTAGCTTCTACTGTGCCTAGCCGTTCAGTGAATGCTAATAACGAAGTAGTTCAGGGCAAATGGTTCAGGATGAGTACCATTTGGGATGAGACAGATGAGCGTGAGGTGAATCAAATTAGGGAAATGGTAGAAGAGAAAAACCAATACATTTCCGGATTCACACGTATATTAAGAACAATTGAAATTCGTCCTGACGAACTCAGTCTTGATTTTTCTAAAGCATTGCATCGTGCTGACCAGGCTGGCCAATTAGCAATTCTTGTCAAGTTTTTGGAGAATACCTATTGGGATACCTATTCTCATACAGCCGGCCAAGTGGTTGAAGGCCTGGAAAAGGCTTTTCCTGAGGAAGACTCTGACAGCCCTGTTGCGGCAATTAGTGAATACCAAGCAGCCCAGTTGGATGAGGACTTTAGCACTGAGACCTTTACGGCCCAAGAACTTGGACTCATGGCATTGGAGGAAATAAAAAGAATTGCGTCTCAAGTAGATAGTCAGGAAGAGATTGCCCTTCACTTCGCCCGACTACAAGCAAAATATGGAATGTCGAAAATTGGATTCCAGAGCGAATTTGGAAGGCCAGTTCGTGTTAGATTTAAAATCAATCCAGAGTTTGAAATTGAATTGACCGGAGGGCATGCAGTAGAGATGCGATCTGAAGGTAGCGGTGCCGGTACCGTGCAAAGTAGGGTTCGTTGGGTGCCTAGCACGCTAAACCTAACCACAACTGGCCATCCAGGTGGTGGGACTTATACTGTTGGTGATTATATGAAAGCTTATCCCTTGAGTCAGGATCATGCCACTGGCACCAAGTCTACCGCTGATTCGGACCATGATGGAATGATGGGTAAACTACCCTCTAAAACATATCGTAGTTTGACAGGATCTGGTTCCGGTCCTTACTTCTATATCAAAGGCCATTTGCTCAATGATAACCTCGGGGGAATTGCCAATGAGGCTAACCTTTTTCCTATAACCCACGATGCCAATGGGCAACACAAGAATTACGTAGAACAATACATCAAGAACGGTATAAAACAAGGGTATGTGTACCGGTATGAAGTTCAAATTCAAAACGTGAACGTGGGCTATGATTCTACGTTAAGCAGGTACACTGTTGATTCTGATTTGGCGTTTGACTTTGCCCGCTTGGATACCAGCCTTAAGGATGTCACAGGGACTCATCATTCCGGTGTAATTGAATCACGTTATCAGTCTGTGGGTACGGAACCTTTTGATAAGACTGCAGAATACGCCACCGACTATAATGGTAGTTACAATAATCCAAAGGCTGTTGGAGGGGAGGCTACCAGTACATCAACCGAGAAGAAGGTTGCCAGCAGCAATACTGGATTGTTCAGTTTTGTACCCTCCTTTTCTATTGCTTCAACGTTAGGAATTAGCGCTTTTGGGGGCACACCACAGTCAATTGACCCGGGAGCCACAGCGGTTCCCAAAGGGCAGAAGCTTTCAATAAGGAAATCAACAAAGGCGAATGTTGGTGATCATTTCGAAGACGTAGTAACTGGTTGGAACCGGACAGATATTGATAATTGGATTGATTCCGTAGTAGCTAATTCATACACCCGATGGACAGATGTTTGGAGTGAGGCTACTTCTAACCATAGTCTGGATGCGGGAATCCCCCCACTAATTAAATCAAATGGCCTATTGACCCGCGTTAGTATCAACGGCGCTGCGGTGGGTACCTAAGGTCCTATACCGTCTTGGAGAACATCTCCTCTTGCTTTGCCACTTTCTGCATGTGCGGGTCTATCGCCATGCATACATTGCGCACAAAGGGGCGACCTTGCTCCGTCACCGTAATTCCCGTTTCGTGCCACCGGATTAGGCCGTCTGCTTCCAGCAGCTCCAGGTTTTCAAAAGCACTTGTGAGGATGTCCAATTCACCACCGCGCAGGGGTGATTCCCAATCGGTCGTATAATGGCACATGAGGTTGAGGATATGGCGCCGTAAGGTCAGTTCTTTGGGAGTATGCTCGTGCCCACGAAACACCGGCAGTTGGCCCATGCGCACGCGCTGCAGGTAAGCTTCTACTGACTTGGCATTTTGGGCGAAGCCCTCCCACACATCACTAATGGCTGAGGCCCCCAGGCCAATCAGTATTTGGCTGGGCTGGGTAGTATAGCCCATAAAGTTTCGGTGCAAGGTGTCATGGGTAGCGGCCTTGGCCAGCTCGTCAGTGGGCAGGGCAAAATGATCCATCCCAATCTCCGTATA
>DMST01000364.1:2512-15356 GCA_003454975.1 Cytophagales bacterium
GGAGGGCAGCCACTCTTCAAAGCTCTTCTGAGCAGGCTTGAGCCAAGGCACGTGTGCGTACCCATAAAAAGCGACCCGATCTGGCTGTAGCATATAAGCTTTGTACAAGGTATGCCGGAGAGACTCCTCGGTTTGCTTAGGCAGGCCGTATAGCAAGTCCAGGTTGATACTGGTATAGCCCAAATGCCGAGCACTGGTAACTACTTTTGCTACCTCTACCAGGGTTTGTTTCCGGTTGATCACCTTCTGCACCTTTGGGTCAAAATCCTGGATGCCCAGGCTCAGGCGCGTAAAGCCTAGCGTTGCCAAGGCCTCCAGGTGCTCCTGTGTAGTATTAGCAGGATGGCCCTCCAGGCTCATTTCTACCTCCGGGTGTAACTCTACAGTTTCCAAAATTTTGGAAACAAGCAGGCTCAGGTTTTCCGGGGAGAAAAAAGTAGGCGTGCCACCTCCCAAATGTAGCTCCCGAACCAATGGAGCTTCGCCAAATAGGGCTCGGTATTGTGCCCATTCTGCCAACACCGCCTCTATATAAGGGCCTTCTACCAAATGGTTGACCGTAATACGGGTATGGCAACCGCAGTAGGTACACAAACTCTCGCAATAGGGGAGGTGGATGTACAGACTGATGCCTTCTTTGCGGTGGCGAGAATACGCTACTTGTACTTGGTCACGCCAGGCATCGTGAGCTAGCTGATCGCGGTTCCAATGCGGAACCGTGGGGTAGGAAGTATAGCGTGGACCTGGTACGTTGTACTTCTCCAGCAGGAGGTCAGTGGTGGGACTAGCCATAGACTTTGAATTTGAATACAAACTTGAGGCTAGCGCAGGGGAAATGCCGTGGGGGGAATCAGCTTAAAAACTGACTTTTGTCAGGATAGGGGAGTAGACGGTCATGCTTCGGGTTGTAGTTCTTTTTGGTAACCAACCAGAGAACCTGGACCAAGTGTTAATTCTTCAGAAAGGATACAAAAAGAAAAAGCCCCAGCAATGCCCAGGGCCCTTTCGAATATGCACGTTATGAAAAACCAGGATGCTTTTCAGCATCAAAGTTATTATTAGAATACGGATATTTTGAGAAAAGTTTCACAAAAAATGAATTATTTTTATCCAAATAATCATATTTTATTCCGCCTATGTAATGCCTCACACTTTAATCGTAATTTGCTTGTGGAAATGTAAAGGATTGCAACCGCAGGATTTGCCTTTTCCGGGCCTCGTGTGTTACTTGTTGATTGATCATCCCTACTCCTAATATCACCGGTATATGTTCACGGAAAATGAAGTGGCCCTTATGGTGGAGGACGCCGAAATTCAATCGGTTGTCGAACGGCTCAAGAAGGAATTTATGCGGCAGGAAGCTCCATACATGGAGATCAGCAACCATGATTTTTTGTCCTTGATTTTACTGGTTCCTGCTATCGGTGTGGCTTATTCCAACAATAATATTTCTTTGAAAGAAGAATTGAATTTGAATAAAAAGGCACGGAAGCTAAGTAAGGGAGGTTACTTCATTAAGAAGGATCCGGTGGTCGTGGTCATGCAGTTTCTTATTAAAAAGTTTGATACGTGGGAAGGTAAGTTTCTGGATGTTCTGAAGGGGGTGCTGTTTCGGCTGCTAGACAAGCAATCGTTGATGGATACCAGTCGTTTTGGTGAGGATACTCCATTCCCAAAGCAAGTGCTCAATGCGCCCTATATTTTTATCCGTTTTCTGAGTTGCTTCTTTCTCACCAATGAGGAGGAAGTTATTTATCCGCACAAAGCATTAAAGGTAGAGCACAACAAAATATGTGATATAGGCCAACGGTTAGATCTGGGAGACGTGCCCATCTTCCAAAGCTTTTGTCAGACCTATTCCATAAAGTAAGCTTTTTTTGGAGTCGGATAGACCATCTTTGCCCTTCTCAACGTTACCCACCAAACCGAAAGGCTCGTGTACATGCGCAAGGCGCTTTTTATCTCCCTGATTTTACTTCCTGTGGTAGCTTGGTCTCAGCCAGGCTTTGATCCTTTTTTTAGTCCGGGCGGCGGGTCCGACATCAAGCGGCCTGCCTGGCGAAAGATCGCCAACATGTTCACCTTCGAAGGTAGCATAGGGCACGGAGCCACCCTGTATTCTCATGATGTGAGTAGCATCCCCTTGGTGATGACTACGGATAGTGTAGTCATACTAGGTGCGGTGGGCAATACCAACTCCGCGAGTACCGTAAATGGTCTGAGTGACTGGCTCAATGTACCTACCCGGTTCGATACCACCTCTACCTATGCCTTTGCCTATGCCGGTGACTCGGTATTGGGCTTCCGGGCATTGAATAGTAGCCTGCCCGTTAGCTTTCGTATCTATTACCGGTACGACCGCTTTCGTATTGGTGCGGGTATGCACTATGAGTGGCAGTGGTTTAGGCCCATGAATCCTACCAACTACCAGGACCAACTAGGCCAGTACCGGCCGCGACTAAACTACACCACGTTAGGGCGATACTATGGTATGGTAGGAGCGCGTTTCTATACGTATCGGAAGCTGAGCTATGTTGCCGATCTGGAGCTGGGTATGGTGAAGATGGGGCGTGGCTTTGAGGGGGTGACCCCTGTGCGGCGCTTTTATGTCAACATTGGCTTGCCTATCGAGTACAACTTCTCCGAATACTTGCGGGTATACCTGCGGCCCTCCATGGAATTCAAAAGCTACCAGCTAGACCTGGGGACTTACAGTACCCTGCAGCATTCGCAAAACGCCTTCTACACTCAGCTGGGGATCAGCTATACCATTCCCGAGATTCCTAAGTGTCCTGTATTGGGCTGTAAAGTGCAAATGAAGCACCTGCACCAAGGGCACGAGTTCCGTGGTGCCGCACTTAACAAAGTCCAATCTCCCGGGTACGGAGAAAACCATCCGGTGCTAGAGAAGCACAAATGGCGGCCCTTCCAGCGTCAAGAACGAGCCCCTACGCCCAAATGGTGGCAGTTTAGGCGTAGAAATTAGTTTTTCGGACTCCTATTTATCGGCTAAGTTTTATTAAATTGCCCGCTGATTTTTTATCAAAAGTGGCAGTTGATTAGCTGATTCATGGCAGACGGAGATAAGGAAAATCCAAACGAAGAACTACCCTCAGAGGCAGGGCAAACCATTATTCCCATTAATATTGAAGACGAGATGCGGGGAGCCTACATCGATTACTCGATGTCGGTTATCATTTCCCGTGCCTTGCCCGACGTGCGTGACGGTCTCAAACCGGTTCACCGTAGGGTATTGTTTGGGATGTTGGAACTAGGCGTTTCTTATAATAAAGCCTACAAGAAATCTGCGCGTATAGTAGGGGAGGTACTCGGAAAGTACCACCCACACGGTGACAGTTCGGTATACGATACCATGGTTCGGATGGCCCAGGAGTGGTCTTTGCGGTATCCGCTGGTAGACGGGCAAGGTAACTTCGGTTCTATGGACGGCGACTCACCGGCGGCCATGCGGTATACGGAGGCCCGCCTGCGCAGAATTGCGGAAGAGATGCTGGGAGATATCAACAAAAATACCGTTGATTTTTCGCCCAACTTTGATGACTCCCTCAAAGAACCTACCGTACTGCCAGCCAACCTGCCCAATCTCCTAGTCAACGGTTCTTCGGGTATTGCAGTAGGTATGGCTACCAACATGCCTCCTCACAACCTGACCGAGGTTGTAAACGGTATCAAAGCCTACATCGAAAACCCGGAAATTACCATTGCCGAGCTGATGGAGCACATCACTGCTCCCGATTTCCCTACTGGGGGATTGATCTATGGCTACACAGGGGTGCGCTCTGCATTCGAGACCGGCCGTGGGCGCATCGTGATGAGGGCCCGAGCTACCATCGAAACCGATAAAAGTGGCCGTGAGCAAATCATCGTGACTGAGGTGCCTTATCAGGTGAACAAGGCCTCGATGATCGAGAAAACTGCCGCACTGGTCAATGAGAAGAAAATTGAAGGCATTACTGACATCCGCGATGAGTCGGACCGGCAAGGTTTACGCATCGTGTACGATCTCCGCCGCGATGCCATCGGCAATGTAGTGCTGAATAACCTCTATAAGTACACCCAGCTGCAAACCAGTTTTGGGGTGAACAACGTGGCCTTGGTGAAGGGGCGTCCGCACACCCTCAACCTGAAGGATCTCATCAAATACTACGTGGAGCACCGCCACGAAGTAGTGGTGCGTCGTACGCAGTTTGAGCTGGACGAGGCCGAGCGCCGGGCACACATCCTGCAGGGGTACCTGATAGCCTTGGATAATCTGGATGAGGTGATTGAACTCATCAGGAACTCACGCGACCCGGATACCGCCCGTGAGCAGCTGATGGAGCGATTTAAGCTCACTGAGATTCAGGCTCGTGCCATCCTGGACATGCGTCTGCAGCGGTTAACCGGTCTGGAACGTGAGAAGATTCAGAAAGAGTACGAAGAGGTGATGGCCTTGATCACGGACTTGAAAGATATCCTGAGCAACGAGCCTCGCCGGTACGGTATCATCAAAGACGAGGTGGCTGCAGCGGCGGAGCGTTTTGGTGACGAACGCAGAACGGAAGTGGTGCATGCGGCAGATGAATTCACTGCCGAGGACATGATCCCCAACGACACCATGGTGATCACCTTCTCCCATCAGGGTTACGTGAAGCGTACCCCGTTGGCCGAATACCGCGTACAGTCCCGCGGTGGTGTGGGTAGTAAAGGAGCAGGTTCTAAGGACGATGACTTTACCGAAGCACTCTTTGTGGCGAACAACCACAACTATCTGCTCATCTTTACCGAATTTGGCAAAGTATTTTGGTTGAAAGTGTGGGCCATTCCTGAAGGGTCGAAGACCAGCAAGGGGCGTCCTATCCAGAACCTGATCAATATTGAGGCCGATGACAAGGTGCGTGCAGTGCTGAAGGTGGATAGCCTGACGGACGAGGATTACATCAATAACAACTACGTGATGATGTGCACCTTGAAGGGTACCGTGAAAAAGACCTCGTTGGAGGCCTACTCCCGACCTCGGACCAACGGTATTACGGCTATCAATGTGAACGATGGAGATTCCTTGTTGAATGTTCGCCTGACCAATGGAGATAGCCACATTGTGATTGCCAGTACAGAGGGTAAGGCCATTCACTTCCATGAGCAAGCAGTACGCCCTATGGGACGCACGGCTACGGGAGTAAGGGGTATCAAATTGCCCGATGGAGCCCAAGTAGTGGGGATGGTATGTATTCTAAGAGAGGATGCTACGCTGCTCACCATCACAGAAAAAGGATACGGAAAACGGACTCCTTTGGAAGAATACCGCATTACCGGCCGGGGTACCCAAGGAGTGAAGGCTATGAATATTACCGAAAAAACCGGTAATTTGGTCGCCATCATGGAGGTTGTGGATACTGACGAGTTGATGATCATCAATCGGTCAGGAATCACCATCCGAATGACCTTGGATCAGGTACGGGTAATGGGCCGTAGCACACAAGGAGTGAAGTTGATTCGTCTCAATGACGACGATGAAATTAGCTCGGTAGCCCGCATCGATCAGTTGGACGAAGAGGAGGTAGAAGAGGCACAAGAGGGAGCTGAAAATGAAGGCACAGAAGATTCTGGCACGGACGTTGCCCAGGATGAAGGAGGAGAAACGAACGAATAACGTTACACAATAGAATACCGAAAGATTCACATCACGGAAAAAACAGGATTATGAAACGCATTGCATTATTGGCTGGCATGGTGGTTTTGGGGGTAGGTGCCCTCGCTCAACCCAGTGCCGTAAACAAAGCTGATCGTTTCCGTCAGGTACCGGACTTGGCTCAGGCCAAAGAAAACATTGACTTGGCGATTGAGCACGAAAAAACAATGGGTAAAGGCCGTACATGGTTTGTATACGGTCAGGTGCACGAGGATATCTTCAACTCCGAAGACCCTACCGTTCAGGCGTTGGACGAAATGTGTCTGGAACACGCCATTACTGGGTATGAAAAAACCATCGAGATTGAGCGCGAAGGAAGTAACTACCACACTTTGGCTGGTTTCCAGCTGGAAAACATTTGGGGCGGGTTGTTGAACCGTGGAGCTACGGCTTACCAAGACGGTGACAACGAGAATGCCTTGAAGTGGTTTGATAAAGCCAAACTGGTGAAGCCTGAGGATACAACTGCTTACCTGTATGCAGGTATCTCAGCACAGGGGATTGATGACATTCCTGCTGCTTTGGAGAACTTCCGTACGCTGGTAGAGTTGGGCTACAGCGATGTGGCTATTTATAACTCCATCATTTACTACACCAAGAACTTCGAGAAAGATACCTTGGGTGCTCTGGATTGGACCCGCAAGGCCCGTGAGCAGTTCCCCTCTGACGACGATTTGCGTAAGCAAGAAGTTAACTTGTTGATTGAGACCAATCAATTGGATGATGCTCGCGCGGGTATCGTGGAGGCGATTGAAGCCGAGCCAGACAACGCTAACTTGTACTTCAACCTGGGGTATCTGTATGAAACCGAAGGGGATGACGAGAAAGCATTGGAAAACTACCGGAAGGCGGTAGAAATTGATCCAGAGTACTTTGATGCGGTATATAACATTGGTGTATACTACTACAACACAGCTGCCGATCTTTATAAAGAGGCGAATGAGTTGACCATCAGTGAGTACAACAAGCGTGGCAAGGAGATTGAGGAAGAAGCCCGGGTGAACCTAAGAGAGTCCATGCCTTTCATGGAGTCTGCTTCTGAGCTGCGCCCTGAAGAGCCTATCATCTGGAACACGTTGTCTACCATCTATACCCGTTTGGATATGGGAGATAAGGCAGAGGCAGCGTACAACAAGTACGAAGAGCTGGCAGGTGGCGAATAAGCCTCTCACCATCATATTCTTTCAAAAGCGGCCTTGGTGCCGCTTTTTTTATGCCCTATCCCGCAATTATCCGGCATTTTGATCCTTTTACCGGAAGTTTTTCTACTACCCTGCGGGGCCATTGGGGCGTTCAATAGGGTAAGAAACAAACAAAAAAGGAGGATATCATGAGCACGAACGCAACCACCCAAACAGGCCTGATTACTGGCTTGCACCACGTGACCGCGATTAGCTCTTCAGCAGCCAAAAATGTGGAATTTTACGCCGGTATTTTAGGGCTGCGCATGGTGAAGAAAACAGTGAACTTTGATGCACCCGATGTGTACCATCTGTACTACGGTGACGAATTGGGCAATCCAGGTTCCATTATGACCTTTTTTCCTTTTGGCCAAAACATACGGTCGGGTAGAGGGGGTAAAGGCCAGAGTACCTATACACAGTTTTCTATTCCAGTAGATGCCGTTTCCTATTGGGTAGATCGCTTGGGCAAGTTTGGCGTAGCCATAGAAAAGCCCTTCGAACGCTTGGGCGAAACGGTGATACAGTTCCGTGACTTTGATGGGCTAGGTTTGGAGTTGGTAGCTACGGATAGGGACGATCGTCCGGGTTTCAGCTACGGAGATATTCCTTTGGATAAGAGCATCCGTGGATTCTTTGGCTCTACCATGTCCGTAGGCAAACATGAGTTTACGTATGACCTGCTGACAAAGTATATGGACTATCGGCTGGAAGAGGAAAGTGAGAATCGCTACCGCTTGTCGGTGGATGGCACGCCCGGTACCTATGTGGACTTAGTAGATGACCCCAAGGAGGAGCATGCCCGTGAAGGTGGTGGTACGGTACACCACGTAGCCTTTGCTACCCCTACTGATGCCTCACAACTTGAGATCCGTGAGCTACTGATGAAGCAGGGCTTTCACCCTACGCAGGTGATTGACCGCCAGTATTTCCACAGCATCTACTTCCGGGAGCCCAACGGAATCTTGTTCGAGGTAGCCACCAACCCTCCTGGTTTCTCCGTAGACGAGGCAGTAGAGGAGTTAGGAACGAACCTCAAGCTGCCCGCCCAATATGAAGCCTATAGAGAGAAACTGGAAGGGATTCTAGAGCCTATCTCTCCTCCAGATTTTGTGAAAGCATAAGGAGCCTCCTTTGTTGGAATGGGAGTTCTGAAGGGTATAAAAACCCGGATGGGCTCCCTTTTTGGTTGATCCGAAGTTATGTATTGCCCTCTTAGTCTTTCTTCTTCCGCGTAGCGCGAAACCGCAGAAACCCGTACACCGCCACTAAGGCTACTACCATCACTACCAAGAGGCTGTTGTCTTCCATAAACACCTGCCAGGGACTTTCCATACTTTTGTTCTTTTTGATTTTGGTTATTCGCTCAAAAGTTGGTGGATCAGGTAGAAGAATGCAAATCAAGGAGACGTGTAGGGTAGGAAATGCATCCTATGAGTGCGTAGCACTTTGAAATGAAATTTACACCTGGTACGCCAGCAGCTAGTGACGGGCCTTTACCTCGACTCTGCGGCCTGAAAGTCATTTAATCGAAAAGACCTGACCTAATTTTTTTTCTTAGTAGTGGGCTTGGGTTTTAGTGAGGCAATGTGCTCATAACTTTTTTGCAACCAGGGTGCCAGAGTTTCTGTATCCTCGAATAGCCCTGCTGGCACCTTCACGTAGTCACGCATGACAGAATTGTATTGAATAAAGGGTTCCGATCCGTATTGTTCTCCGAATGCTTTTTGGTCCTCTTTGCTCATGCGTATGCCGAGGGTGCCTGTAGGGTCTAGGTAGGTGAACATGTGCCCGTTCAAGGAAGTATACCTGAATTTTTTACCCTTCATCTCCAGGCGGTCATCCGTAGCAAGAAGCTTTTGGTACAAGGCAATCTTTTCGGGGGGAATGGTGGAGGGGTCTTTTGCCATGTGTTAAGCGGTAATTTCTTTACAGTGTATTGATTATCAGAAAGATACAGCCAATCATGTGGGATTGAAATAGCTTCTGATTTCTTGGCCGAAATTTATTAATGTCAAAAAAATGGTCCGATGTGGAAACAAAATCACAACATTAGATGTATATACATTTAAATTATAAACACTGACTTCAAAATTAACACACAATAGCTATGGCAACATGGGCAATTGATCCTAGTCACTCAGAAGTGACTTTCAAAGTAAAACACTTGGTAATCAGTACTGTAACCGGAAACTTTCACAAGTTTGAAGGGGCAGTAGAGGCAGTAGGAGAGGACTTCAATGGTGCTTCTGCTTCTTTTTCTTTGGACGTAGATAGCGTGAATACCAACAGCGCTGATCGCGATGGTCATTTGAAATCAGGCGACTTTTTCGATGCAGAGCAGTTTCCAAAAATCACTTTTGCCAATGGCAAAATCACGAATAGTAGCGGTGAATATTCATTGACTGGTGACCTGACTATTCGTGACGTAACCAAATCAGTTACTTTGGACGTGGATTTTGGCGGAGTAGCCAAGGACCCTTGGGGGAACACCAAGGCTGGATTTGAAATTACGGGTAAAATTCCCCGGAAAGAATTCGGTCTAAACTGGAATGCACCCCTGGAAACTGGAGGTGTTTTGGTAGGTGAGGATGTGAGGTTGGTATTGAACATCCAGTTGGCCCAGCAAGGCTAAATAAGAAATTCCTGATGGCTTTGGCCTCATCCTCTTGTGGGATGGGGCTATTTTTTTGCCCTAGGTCTTGGGATAATCCAAGCATCTCCCGTAGAATCGATGTGCCCAACCAAAACGTTCGTCACCACCCGGTCCACAATCTCAAGGCCTGTCCGGGCCATGTCCGGAAAATTGTCCAAACCATCATTTGGGAACCCCTGGCGGGTGCGGTGAATGTTGAACTGGTCGGCAAAGGTGCGGTCAAAAGCTGTTTCTACCCCACTTTTACCTAGGATAAAGCCCAACATGCCACCCCAGGTAGCGGTGGGGTTGTCGCTGTCCCAGCCGCAAAGAGAACCAATTTTGATGGTCTCCAGGAGGTCTCCCTTCCCATAAAACAGGCTCACCAGGCTGGCTGCAAAGTTGATACCCGCTGCAAAGCAGCCATTGCAATAGAGGTTTTGACTGGTGATGTCATAACGGTCCTTTTGTTCTACCTGATACCGCTGGTAAATGGAGTCCCGTGTCGCTTCCCAAGGCAGGCCTTTTTGATACAGCCCTATTACATAGTCGAACATCCTGGCGGGGTATTCTGACCCCACCAAATGCTCCCGGGCCTGAATAGCCATTTGCATGGTGATTGTACTATCCGGCTGACTCATGGGGGCTGATGTAGCTTGATTGTACATGAGTACGTAGAATTCAGCAATTTGGGCGGCTTCTTTTCTTGCCGTGGTACGGATGGGGAGGTGGGCCATTTTCAGAGCAATATCCGGTCTACCTGGCGCAAAGAATCCGAATAGCTCGGTGGTCAGTTGCGCGTCGATCATAGCGTAGTGTGGGTTGTGGGCAGGATCGCTAGTGGTGGGTGGGAGCATTCCTTCTTGCATCAAGTCCAGGGCTTGTTGGTTGCTTACCCACAGAAAATTCTCTTCCTCGGTCCGGATGTGCGTGAGCCAGCCCTTTCGGATTTGCTGGGGAGTGAGGAAGGCTGTTTCGTGCTGAGCCAGCAAATACTGGTACATGTACTCGATGTCCGTATCGTCATCGGCACTCCATACCCCACCGGGCTCTTCGAACACGAAATCGATGGTAGGGGAAAGTGCACTGGGTATTCCTTCTCCCCAAATGCTGGGCTGGTCTGGCTGTCCCCAGTCCGTGCGGGTGTAAAAGGCTCCCGTTCGGATCTCACCCACATTGCCGATCTTGTCCATCTCCGTGACCAGTCCCGTCCAGTTGGCAATGCACTGGCCCAGCCAAAAGCCTTCCAGCCGCTCAGCGTACTCAGTACGTGAAATTACTAGCTCCCCTTCAGTACTTGATGTGCTTTGGCAGGCCAATAGCAGGCTTAGGGGAAGGAGTCCTATATAGCATAAAAAAATAGAGAGCTTCATACCCTGAAGGTTACAGAAACCAGCGTTCCCAACCAAACTCATGCACCATCCTACGGAATTCGTTTTGGATGGGTGCCTGGATGCTGACGGGTTCTTGAGTGACCGGATGTAGGAAGTCTAACTGATGCGCATGCAGCAGCATGGTTTCCATCTGCCAATGTTCTTTGAAGAGGCGGTTTTGTTTGTTGCAACCGTGGGGCCGGTCGGCAATGATGGGGTGGAGGATGTGTGCGAAGTGCTTTCGGATTTGGTGCATCCTACCCGTTTCGGGATAGGCCTCTACCAAACTGTAGCGCGAGGTGGAAAATTTACCGAAGGGTACGGGTACTTCCACTCGGTCCAGCGTCCGGTACCGAGTTACGGCCTCCTGGGGCTCCTCCCGCTGGTCCTCTGGCCGCAGGGCGTAATCGATTGTCCCTTCGGGTTCCGTATAGCCACGTACCACAGCGCGGTAGGTCTTTTGGGTTTTGCGGTCTGCAAACAACCCCTGCACCGCATTTGCGGTTTCTGAGTCCAGTGAAAAGAGCAGTACTCCAGCCGTTTTACGGTCTAGCCGATGGGCCGGGAACACATGCCGGTCCAACTGGTTACGAAGCGTTTGGAGGGCAAACACCTTGGCGTCGGAGGCCCGTCCAGTACGGTGAACTAGTAGCCCGTGGGGCTTATTCACGGCTACCAGCCAGTCGTCTTGGTATAGGATGTCAAGGTGCGGGGCTTCGTCCATGGCGTGCAAAGCTAATGTGCGAAGGGTCCCCATGAAAATCTACCGATTCCGTACCTTCCCGCATGCAAGCCATTACCCCGAATACCCTTTCCTTTCTTAAGGACCTGGAGGCCAATAACCAGCGCGATTGGTACCATGAGCATAAAACCGAGTACCAACAAGCCCGGCAGGATTTTATGGCCTGGCTGCGTACCCTGATTAGTGGGATTACGGAGGCGAATTTGCTGGATTTGAGCGGCTTGGAGCCCAAAGATGCTATGTACCGCATCTTCCGGGACCTGCGATTCCATAAGGACAAGCCCCCCTACAACCCTTGGTTTAGCGCTATGCTAGGCCCCCAAGGACGGAATACCCAAGTGGCAGCCTTCTACATTCGGCTACAGCCGGGTAGGAGCTACGTGGGAGCGGGCTGTAGCAGTTATTGGAAAGGAGATATGTTGGCGGCTCTGCGGCAAGAGATTGACTATCACCCAGAACCGCTCCTACAGTGGATGGCAGGAGCTCCTTTCCAAAAGTACTTTGGTGAGATCAAAGGGGAGGCCCTCAAACGCCCGCCCAAAGGCTATGCGGCAGACCACCCCCAGGTGCGCTGGCTCAAACAGAAGGACTGGTGGGTAGAACATACCCTACCGGATGAGTTGTTGCACGATGAAGCGCTGATTCCGTATTTGTTGGAGGTGTATGCAGCAGCACAGCCCCTGCTTGCCTATCTTACCACCTCTATTGAAGACATTGTATAAAAACCACTCTTTTATGAAATCCATCTGTTCTGCGGGCCCACTTTTTGCCCTTTTGGCCTTGGCTGCCTGTAATTCCCAAACCCAAGAGAAAGATACTGTAGTCGATATGCCCAGCGAAGAACCAGAAGTATTTGTGGTGTCGTCAGAAATTGACCAGCTGGGAGAGGGTGCCTTTTGGTATGGTGAAGCAAAAGAGTTCTGGTGGATCGATATTGAGGGTAAGCGATTGTACACGTTGGATCAGGGCGGTGCCAAAACCGGGTATGACATGCCCTCGCGTATTGGTACGGTAGTGCCTGATATAGAAGGAAAGGCTATCGTGGCCATCGAGGAAGGTGTCTATCGGTTTGACAGGGCTGACCAGTCCTTTGCACCGGTGGCACACCCACAAGAGGGTATGGAAGGGCTGCGCTACAACGATGGTAAGGCCGATCCGCAAGGCCGCCTGTGGGTAGGAGGGGTGCACCTGGACCAGACGCCTGGGGCGGCTTCGCTTTAC
>DMST01000364.1:15408-26908 GCA_003454975.1 Cytophagales bacterium
GGGCGGCTTCGCTTTACCGGATAGACCCTAACGGTGCATCTTCCGCTTGGCGCGACGGCATTACGATCTCCAACGGGCTTTGCTGGTCGGCAGACCACCAGACAATGTACTACATCGATACGCCTACGGGTGCGGTGCGTGCCTTTGACTATGACGATGCCAGCGGGGTTATCGACAGCGGTCGGGTGGTAGTGACCATTCCCGAATCGTTGGGCTTTCCTGACGGTATGGTCATTGATGCGGAAGGCATGCTCTGGATTGCCCTTTGGAACGGCAACTCGGTTACCCGCTGGAACCCCAATACCGGTGAGATGATCGACCAGATCTTTGTACCCGCACACAACGTGACTTCTTGCGCCTTCGTGGGCGATCAACTGGATACCCTCTACATTACCTCTTCTTCTTTTGATATGACGGAAGCGGAGCAGGCACAGTATCCTCAAGCGGGTGCCGTATTTGGTGTGGTACCCGGCGTTAAGGGTGCTCCAATGGACTTGTTCGGTTTGGCAGAATAAACCCACCGTGGCATGGATTTATCCTGCCATTTCGTTCAGCTCTTTGGAGCAGGTAGATTAGCCTTATCTGAGCGGCCGAAAGTGAAAGAGCTACCCGGTCTCCTTGCCGAAGGCTGCGACCGGATTGTTACTATCCTTTCCATCAATGATAAGCCCCAGGGCATTGGTAGAGCCGCTCAAGCATTGGGTATTGAGTGGAATTGGCTACAAGTAGCCCAGGCTAGCCAGCTCACTGCCGCCGAACAAAACCACTTCAAGGCCATGGTGCAAACGGTTTACCAAGCCATATTGAAAGGGGAATCAGTATTGGTGCATTGTTCGGCGGGGCTGCACCGCACGGGTATGTTTGCTTATGCTTTGCTACGGACGCAGAGCTTACGTCATGATTCGGCTATGGAAATGCTAGGTGAACTGAGAAGGGAAACTCTAGAAGCTTTCGAAGAGAAGTACCAGAGAATTGCGGAGAAAATGATTTAGGATGAGGGTTTCATTCGCCATCATCAATCCAACAGCCTCTGATACAGGTCGAAATTCTCTTTATCGAAGCAGACAAATTGCACGGATTGAATTCCTGTTTCGGTCTCGGCAAAGTCTTTGACGGCCTTTAAGGCAATCTCCGCGGCCTTTTCTTTGGGGAATCGGTAGATGCCGGTGCTAATGTTGGGGAAAGCGATGGATTGTACTTGATGTAGCTCTGCCAGGGCAAGACTGCTTTGGTATGCATTGTACAAGAGTTGCTCCTCATGGTTGGTTCCCCCGTTCCAAACGGGGCCCACGGTGTGGATCACGTACTTTGCAGGAAGCTTGCCCGCCGTGGTAATGACGGCTTCGCCTACTTGGCATCCCCCTTGTTTGTTTCTGATGTTCCGGCACTCTTCTAGTATGGTACTGCCGCCGGCCTTGTGAATGGCGCCGTCCACACCACCACCACCTAGTAGGGAGGTATTGGCCGCGTTCACAATTGCGTCTACCCGCACTTGGGTGATATCACCTTGCACTACCTCTATTTTCATGCTACTAAACTACAGTATTTTGTTGCATCAACCAGATGGTATGGTTTGGGCTGTTTTTGTAGATAAAGAAGGACTTGTTTGAGAATTCGTAGAAGCCAAAACTTTCTACTGAATTATCGTATTATTATGTGGAAACTGTAAACCTAATAACTATCAAAACGGAAATGGGTGCGCCTCTGGCGGACCTTTTTTTCTGCCCAATGGTGGGATGGATAAGGCAAAAAATCATCCTGTTCTCCCACAGACATTGCGGGGCATTGCACAGCCCGTAAGGAACCTTATCTTGCGGCTGCTGTTAAATCATCCGTATGGACCGTAGTTTTATTCAGACCCTTTACCAGGCACATCATGACTGCCCGGACTGTCCTTCTCCTGAGCGGGTAGCTCAGTTTTTTCAGGACGTATTGGGTACACTCTTTCCGGATTTCCAGAAGTTTACTTTCCAATCGGAAAAAGAATTTGAGCTGCACATACAAAAGTTGCAGCTACAACTCGAACAAATCCTATATCGTAATCCCAACGCTGACGGTATGGATGCGGAAGCTGCCGCGCTAGAATTCTTCCAGGATTTACCGCATTTACGGAAGCAATTGCAGCAAGATGCCCAAGCCATGTATGCCGGCGACCCGGCGGCCAAGTCCATGGCGGAGGTCATCCGTACCTATCCAGGCTTCCTGGCCATCGGGGCGTACCGCATCGCGCATCGCCTACACCGGTTGGGTATTCCGCTAGTGCCCCGTCTCATTACCGAATTTGCGCACAGCAAGACGGGGATTGACATTCATCCTGGTGCCCGTATTGGCGACTACTTTTGCATAGACCACGGTACAGGCGTGGTAATAGGGGAGACAACGGTGATTGGAAATCACGTGAAGGTGTACCAAGGGGTAACACTAGGTGCCTTGAGCGTGACAAAGGAAGATGCCAATGCCAAGCGGCACCCTACTCTGGAGGACCACGTAGTGATCTACGCCGGAGCCACTATTTTGGGAGGTGAAACCACCGTAGGCCAACACAGTGTCATCGGAGGTAATGTATGGCTCACTCGCAGTGTTCCGGCCCACTCCAAATTGTATTACAAAGCAAAAATGCACAATTCCGAAACCGACGAAATAGATACTGTGGTGTTTCGTGGACATGCCTCCTGATATGAAGCTAACTAACCTGATAGGTAACACACCGCTGGTGCGGATGCAGAATATCCCTACTAATCCTAATGTAGCCATTTACGGTAAGCTGGAAGGCCAAAACCCAGGCGGTAGCGTGAAGGACCGTGCGGCGCACAACATGATTTCGCAGGCCTTGGAGCGGGGAGACATCCAGCCTGGGGACAAGCTGGTAGAGGCCACTAGTGGCAATACGGGGATTGCGTTGGCCATGATAGCCCGGCTGCTGGGTGTAAACATGACGTTGATTATGCCCGACAATGCTACGGCCGAGCGGGTGAAGAGTATGGAGGCTTACGGTGCGAAGGTGATTCTGACCCCTGCCGCCCAAACGATTGAGTACAGCCGCGAGCTGGCCGAGAAAATGGCCGCAGAAGAGGGCTACCTCATCCTGAACCAGTTTGCTAACCCCGACAACTGGGGAGCACACTACCTGGGCACCGGCCCGGAAATCTGGCGCGATACGGACGGGCAGGTTACCCACTTTGTGAGTGCCATGGGCACTACGGGGACCATCATGGGGGTGTCGCGCTACCTAAAGGAGAAAGATGATAGCGTACAAATAGTAGGCACGCAACCTACCGAGGGCAGCAGTATTCCGGGTATTCGCCGGTGGTCGCCGGAGTTCCTACCCAAGATTTTCGAGCCCGAACGGGTAGATCATGTAGAGGATGTGAGCCAGGATGAGGCCGCGCATATGGCACGCCGGTTGGCAAAAGAGGAGGGTATCCTGAGCGGGCTGAGCAGTGGGGGAGCCCTCACCGCAGCGCTACGGGTGGCCGAGCGCCTGGATGAGGGACTGATTGTATTTATTGTCTGCGATCGGGGAGACCGCTATTTGTCATCGAACCTCTTTACATAGCATCATTCAACACGATGCCGTAGGTAGAGTCTTCTTTAATAATGTTAATCAGTGTGATGTCTCGGCGGTAATCATCCTCCCTGGTAAGTGTACCGGTGAGGGTAGTGGTTTCACCATCCGGAACTTCTAGCGTCAGAGTATAAGGGGCATCAATATCCCCTTTCCAGTATTCTGCACGCACGGCGTAGCTCAGATTAGAGAAGGTGGATTGGAGAGTCAAGGTTTCGAATGAATCGGCATCTACGCTTTCGAAAAGCAGGCTGGCTCCGCTGAATAATTTCAGATCCAGATCCAACAGTTCGATGGTTTCTTCGAAGGAATCGCCTCCTTCCCAAGAAAGACCTAGGTTCAACCCTTCGGTAGAGATGATGGTAAAATCAGGATCTACTACTTCTTCTTCCTCTTCGCCTTCTTCTTCACAACTCCAAAGTAAGCCAAGGCTGAACATGCCGACCAGGCCAATTAATAGCCAATTTTGTTTTTTCATATTTGCCGTCGTTCGCTAGTTTTTGCTTTAACAAGGGACCCTCAACCCCCGCTTGAGGTGGGAGTGATAGGAAATGAAGCCGCGAAAATGGGCAAATTCTTGCCTACAAAAAAGCCTTTATTTCTTCTTGCGGTTATCTAAGGTTTCCTGGTAGAAAGCAATCCAATCCTCAGGGGTAACCTTCTGGGCCAACTCACCCAGCAACTTGAAGGGAATATGCTCTGGCTTTTTGAAACGAATGCAGCTTTTTCCCATGTCTAGCTTACGGTCGCTGTGTTTCGGAAATTCTTCCGTGAACCACTTCAATAGTTCAGGCATGGCATAAATGCCCATGTGATAAAATCCAATGTGGTTTTTCTGGGAAGCGAGGTTGATGAATGGCACCGGCATTTTGGGATCACAATGGTACCCTTCTGGGTAAAGGCTGTGGGGCACCACATAGCCAATCATGCCGTAATTCATCTCCTCTACAAATCCTTTGGGCAAATTATCCATCATTTCCTGACGCATCTTTTCAAAGGCTTCCTGCCGGTCTGCCGGCAGCTGAGAAACATAATCTTCGGGAGATTGGGCTTTTATCTGCATAGGATGTTCGGTTGTTGTACAAAACGAAAATACAAAGAATCCCACCTGTTTCCAGTGGTCTCAGAACGAGGTCTCTTAGGATCAATCTTTGTGTGTGAAAAAAAAGAGGGTATTGGAACTTATTTACTGAGAAATTTTTGATTGATGAGAATAGTTGTGTAGGCCGTATCAGCATGCGATTGTAGGTTAGTTGTACAGTGTAAGATCAAATTTCATCTAAAATTTGGCGATTTCATCGAATTTCCTCGTGATGAACGTTCGGGATATTTGTGGCTTTTGGATTTCATTGGCACTTTTATGGAAAACATTTTTTTTATGGTAACTGCAGAAGAAACCAAGGTCTTCGCGAATGCGGAAGATACAGCCATCATTCATGAAGTAGGAAACCCACATTTTTTTCGGTTACGAGTACGGGGCACATTAACTACAGAAACCTACAAAGAGGCATTCAATAAGCTACGAGAGCATATGGAGCCTGCCATGTGCCCACGCATGCTGTATGATGCTAGTGGGCTGAATGCGAGTGATCCGGAGGCACGGGCTTGGTTGATCAAATCTTTCTTTCCTGAAGTGACCAAGGTATTCGATGAGCCTTTAGTGGCTGCCCTTATTCTGCCCCAAAGCATGTTCATGAAGATGGTGGTGAACATAGTCACCAAAGCCATGACTGTATTTGGGAAGTCCTTCGTGATTCAGTCTTTTGACACCGAGGCTAAGGCCAGCGAATGGCTAGCCGAGCAACAAAGCAAATCGAAATACCCTTAAGGTCTCCTCTTTATAGAATGCCATCTTCTATCAGGGCTTGTGCAATCTCGGTGGCTTTACCATCGGCATTGCCAGTGCCCAGGTTAGAGAGAACTACAATCACCACGCCCTGTTCTGGAAAACGGACCATTTGTGTACTGATTCCTTCTGCTCCTCCCGACCACTGTACCCGCGTTCTGCCCTCAAATTGGCTAAAGTACAACCCCACCGCCTGCGGATTTTCGTTGCCTGGTATTAGCCGGGCGGCGTGGTATTGCAGGTGAAAGGCCTCACCGCCAAAGGTTTTTTCGTTCATGTGCTGCCCCCAGCGCAGCAAATCCTCGATGGTGGAATTTACCCCGGAGCCTCCGTAGTGTGGCGAGGTGCGTGGATGCCGAATGAAGCCGGACCCATCTTCGCGAATCCCAATGCCGAAATTGATGTATGCGTCTACGTTTTCGCTGCTTCGGTAATTGTATGGAGAAACCCGGTTGGGAATCACTTGCGTGATGTCGTCGTCTACCCGGGTGTTCAGCATCCCTGCTGGTTCAAAGATTCGGGTACGGGCAAACTCTCGCAAAGGCATACCGCTGGCAGCTTCTATCACCTTGGCCAACAGCATGAAATCGGTGTTGGTGTAGTTCCAGCTAGTACCGGGAGTAAACCGAAGCTCTTTGCGTTTCAGGGCAGCGGCTAAGGCCGTATCAATGGTGAAATGGTTGAAAGAAATCCAGTTAGTACCCGTAGTGCGGGGTTGTTCACTGTAGCGCCAGAGCCCACTGCTCATATAGCCCAAGTGCCAAATGCGAAGGGTGTCTGGGTAATACTGCGCTACCGCTGGTATGTACTGCGCCACCGGATCGTCTAAACGCAGGGTACCATCTAGAAGCAGCAATGCCAGACAGGCCCCGGTAAATCGCTTGGAAACAGAAGCCAGAGGGAAGGCTGACTGGGGGGTAATGGGCAGCTGGTAGTCCAGGTTGGCCGCGCCGTAGCCCTTGGCAATTAGGGTTTCTCCATCTTTCAGGATGCCCACAGCATACCCTGGGGTATTAAGCGAAGCGAAATCAGCGAAAATTTCATCGATTTTTTCCTCCAAATTGGCAGGATTCATCGGCTTAGGTAAGAAGGCAAAACATACCCCGAGGATGAGGACAGCGAGGGCGGCGGGTAAAACGTTGCGCATCAGAGTTTTTGTTGTTGGAAGGAAGTTTACAAAATGTACAGGATAGTATTGTGGCCAAGCGTGTACAATTCGGCCCAGTGATATGTGTTATTCATCCCAGGATATGTGTGATTATTTACGGTACATTCCCTGCACCTTTGTAAAAAGCGAAAAGCAATGAAAGTAATCATAACAGGATCCACCGGAATGGTGGGCAAAGGAGCTTTGCTAGAGTGTTTGGATAGCTCAGCGGTAGAAGCCGTGGTCTCGGTAACCCGCACCTCCGTGGGTATACAGCATCCTAAGCTTACGGAAGTGTTGCTGAGCGATATTAGCCAAATAGGTACGGAAGACCATCCTTGGCAGGAGTATGATGCTTGTTTTTACTGCATGGGGGTTTCCTCTGCAGGTATGAAGGAGGATGCTTACCACCAAATTACTTACACCATGACCGAAAGGTTTGCCGAGACCCTACAAAAGGCAAACCCGGAAATGACTTTCCTGTATGTATCCGGCATGGGTACGGACAGTACGGAGCAAGGAAGAAGCATGTGGGCCCGGGTGAAGGGCAAGATTGAGAACCGCCTGCTGGGAATGGGCTTTGGGCACGCCTATATGTTCCGTCCCGGGGCCATCATACCCGAACGGGGTATCCGGTCGCGCACACCCATGTATAATTTAATGCTCACTATTATGAGGCCTTTCTTTCCCTTGATGCGTAGATCGAAGTCGGTGACTACTACCTCCAAACTGGGTCAGGCCATGATTCAGGTGGCGAAGCAGCAGCCACAGGATGGGGTATTTGAAGCCAAGGCCATTAATGCAGTGCTGAATTAGAAAGCGGCAAGGCTAGCCTCACCTATACCTAACCACTTAACGACTCACTTTCGCGTTTTAAATGCTCGGGTAAATTTGGGTTACTTAGGAGAGAGAATCCCTTTAAGTAAGTGTACCGATGAGGGTATGCATGCCTCTCTGAGGGCCTAGCATCTTTACCTGCATACCGCAGGCCATTAGCATATGCTTCACACTCTCCGGGTCTAGCCTTAGCTTAGTGTAAGTGCTCTGTTGGGTCTTCCAGCGTCCATCTAAGTTTTCCTCCACCGTATCGGTCACCTTTACTTTTGCGCCTTCATACGCTAAGGTGCAGGTCATTTTCCGGCTCGGGTCCTCCTTTACCGGTATGGTTCGCTGACTTTCTGGTAGCATGCTGCAGTAGTTGCGGAAACTGAGCAGGGTGCTACCTCCCGGTACCAGGGTGGCCGCAATGTCCACTATTAGCTGTTCCACTTCATTTGTAGAATCCAAATGTGTGAGGGTATCGCCCGCACATACAATTAACTCGCAGGGGAGGGCGGGGTAGTTACGGAAATTTCGAATATCCGCTAATTGTGTTTGGATAGGTAATGCACTGGCTTGCCGCTTTAGCTCAGTCAGTAAATGCTCGCTAAAATCGATGGCGATAACCCGATAGCCCGCGCGGGCCATGGCCACACTTTGGATGCCGTGGCCGGCCCCTAAATCGAGTGCCGCACCCACGTCTTGAGGAAGCAGGTTATGACTCGATAACATCGAATGAAAATGATCCACTTGGGATTCGAAGTCGCCGCTCATCCAGGTATATACTGGTGCTAGCAGCTGCTGGTAATGGGACAATGCATCCATGCCGGTAGGTTTTATTGTAACAAAAATGTCCCAAATCTTTAACTGTGGCAACAAATTGAGGGTGTACAGCAGGTCAACAAAATATTTTTTTTCATTTATCGGAACTATCGTTCCGTTATTTCTCTTTTGATCTGGAACGAACATTCCGAATAGAAAACACTATGACAAACGTATCTGGAAAAGTAGCCGTAGTTACCGGAGGTAATAGCGGTATTGGATTTGCTACCGCCAAAACCTTGAAAGAAAAAGGAGCCACCGTATTCATTACGGGACGGTCAGAAGAACGAGTGCAGGCTGCGGCCAACGAATTGGGCGTAACGGGTATCGTAGCTGATGCAGGTAACCTATCCGCCATTGATGCTTCTGTGGAAGCCGTGAAGGCGCAGGCTCCTCAAGGAGTAGATATTCTCTTCATCAATGCGGGAGTCTTTTTCCCAACACCTATTGGGGCCATTGCTGAAGAAGTGTATGACAATACGATGAACATCAACTTTAAAGGCGCGGTGTTTACGCTAGAGAAGTTCTTACCCATCTTGAACGAAGGGGCTTCGGTGATCAACTTGAGTTCGATAAATGCTTATACCGGCATGGCCAATACCGCCATTTATGCAGCGAGTAAAGCAGCCATGAATAGCTGGACCCGCACGGCAGCTACCGAACTGGCTCCTCGCAATATCCGGGTGAATGCCGTGAATCCTGGGCCGGTAGCTACGGCTATCTTTGGCAAGACGGGCATGAGCGAAGAGCAGCTTAACGGCTTTGCTGGGGCGATGCAAAACCGGGTACCGTTGAAGCGGTTTGGTCAGTCGGAGGAGATCGCAAAATTAGTTGCCTTCTTGGCATCGGATGACGCTGCTTTCATCACAGGAAGTGAATACAACATTGACGGAGGCATCAACGTGAATCCTCTGCTTGTTGCCTAGGGCTTTCTTTCGCTGCTTTACGGAATGATTATTCCGTAAAGATGGTTGTTTAGCTAAAAAGAAAGGAAATAGAAGGGGCAGGAAGCTGGAGCCGTGGACCTTGGCAAAGCTTGTGGGTTCCTTCTATTTTTGTGTTGGAGGGCAAACGAAATGGCAAAACCGAAGCAGTTCAACGAAGAAGAAGTCCTGGACAAGGTCATGCACTTGTTTTGGGAGAAGGGATATTCGGGTACCAGTATGCAAGATCTGGTGAACCACACGGGCCTCAGTAGATCCAGCATTTATGATACTTTCGATGGCAAGGACCAGCTGTTTACCCGTGTACTGCGGAAGTATATGGTAAAGGATACCAAGACGGCGGAGGTGCTGGCTCAAATTGAGCAAGGAACCCTCAACTCCTGGACTTACCTATATAATTTTGTGGATGCCCTGGCCCAAGAAGCAGCGGAAGATTCTATGAAACGGGGCTGTTTTGCCGCTAATACTACTGCCGAGGTGGCCTCATGTTCCAAAGATATTGTGGCGTTGCTTCAAGAAAATCAGACCAGCATGGTCCAGCATCTAACCGAGGTCATTCGAACGGGACAGCGGTTAGGCGAGCTGAATGCACAGTTGGAGGCTGAGGTGCAGGCGCGGTACTTATTTATGTTTATGAATGGGCTTCGGTTGAGTGCACGGTTAGATAATACTCCTGAACATCTAGAGGCAACGGTAACGGCGGCCATGCAGGGATTACGGCCTGCCGGGGATTAACTTTTTCACACAGACGGGGTTATGTGGTCATAGCTTATGACTGCTTTTACTTTTACCCAACGTATAGAACAGCTCCCCGATCGGCAGGGGGCATACCATTATTTACGGTTGACTCCCGATACGGTCAATCAATGGGAGAATAAGAAAAAAACACGCATTCTCCTGACGATCGAGGGTTCCATGGAGATCCACTGTGGGCTCAATCATATTGGGGACGGGGATTTCTTCTTGATTCTTTCTGGTAAGGTATTGAAAGCGCATGGTGTTTCCTTAGGGGACGAAATCTCCTTTCGGGTTGAGCCTGATCCTAACCCGCTAGGGGTTGAGATCCCCGAAGTTTTAGACGCTTATTTATCTCAAGTAGAGGAGGGGAAAGCTATTTTTGAGTCTGTTACGGATGGCAAGAAGCGGAACCTGATTCATACGATCAACCGGATCAAAAGTGTAGATAAGCAGGTGGAGACGATCGAAAAAATGTTGTCGGAGTTTCAGGCGCAGGCGAACAGAAAAGCCCGTAAGGCCAGTTAATGGATAATCCCCGAAGCCAGGAGCCCCGGGGATTGGTACCGCTATATACGAAATCCAAATGCGCGCACATCACGCGCCACTATAGACACTACATCAATGGAACTGTTCTTCTTCGGTGCTGCCCACCAGTGCCGCAGTAGAAGCCTGACCACCCATTACGGTGTTTTGTACGTGGTCAAAATAGCCTGTACCGACAAAGGCTTGGTGCTTCACGGCTTTGAAGCCAATCTCTTGCATAGCAAACTCACGCTCCTGTAGTTGCGAGTAGGCGGCCATACCGCGATCCCGGTAGGCGTTGGCTAGCTCAAACATGCTGCTGTTGAGAGCATGGAAGCCGGCCAGAGTAATGAATTGGAACTTGTAGCCCAGCTCGGCCAAATCCTCACGGAAGCGTAGCATTTCCTTTTCACTAAGCTTGGCTGCCCAGTTGAAGCTGGGTGAGCAGTTGTATGCCAGCATCTGATCCGGGTGGTTGCGGTGGATCTCAGCGGCAAACTCACGTGCCTCGCCTAAGTCAGGTGTGCCCGTTTCGCACCAGATCAGGTCAGCGTAGGGTGCGTAGGCCCCGCCCCGTGCCATGGCTTGCTCAATACCTGATTTCACGTTGAAGAAGCCCTCGGCTGTGCGGCCTCCGGTGAGGAACTGGTGGTCACGCTCGTCGATATCTGAGGTGAGCAAGTTGGCCGCGTTGGCGTCTGTACGGGCAATTATCAGGGTGGGTACCCCCATCACATCTGAAGCCAGCCGTGCGGCTACTAGTTTGTTTACTGCTTCTACAGTAGGTACCAATACCTTACCGCCCAGGTGACCGCATTTTTTAGCAGAAGAAAGTTGATCTTCAAAGTGTACACCTGCTGCACCGGCCTCAATCATCGCTTTCATCAGCTCAAAGGCATTCAAATTACCGCCAAACCCGGCTTCTGCGTCAGCTACAATGGGGGCCAGCCATTCGGTACCCGTTTCACCGTTCACGGTCATTACCTGGTCAGCACGGAGTAGGGCATTGTTGATCCGCTTGATCACCTGCGGCACGGAGTTTACTGGGTACAAACTTTGATCAGGATACATCTCGCCCGACACGTTGGCATCGGCCG
>DMST01000201.1:0-4096 GCA_003454975.1 Cytophagales bacterium
ACTGTACGCAGCCGGGCCAAGGGCGTGCCGGACGTTGGGCAGGCACGGGCAAAACCGAATGCGGATTGCACTAATGATTAGGTTCTAAACCGAACCGGCCTCGGCCCCCTTTCTTGGAAGAAGCAAGGGTAATTATATGGCCAAGATATCCGGAAGGAATTTAATCTGATACTCATCAAAGAAGAGCATCATAACACTCAGCCATCTTTTTGCATTGGGCCGCCATCGTGCCCATGGTAGACGTTTTAGTGAGACAGGGGTTTACGCCGTAAGCCCCGAACAGAAAAGCCGGGGGAGTTTCCTTCGGTTTTTCTTTTGCTACCAATTAAGGAGGAGGTTTCTAGCTAATACCGGCCATTCCTCCAGCGAATCAGTCTTTGGTAATCTTTCAATGCCTTTTAATGATCTACAAACTTTAGAGTTGTAGTGGTCCCATTATAACCTTTCCAATTTCCACATTCCCATAGGATTCTCGAACAATTCGTCCCCTCGGTACGGTTGATTGGGTTCCTCTAAAATTCTAAACGCTGGAGCATTCGCATCTACACTAAAGGTTTGCCCACTGTGAATTTCGGGTTGTTCCATCGACTGGTAATAACAAAAGGACGAAAGTAAATCAACGGCTTCTTGGAACGCTTCTCCTTTAACGATGGCATCGCGAATTCCAAGGTTGTGCATGCCACAGGTAAACACTGCATCCTCTCCGTCAGAAATAGCATCCAAAACGAACATGTGATACAGCCCTCCCTTTTCAATATTGGCTAGTAAATCACCCCAATGCTCGCCAGTAAAGGCCTTTCCGGTAGTCTCAACCTTTACTCCAAATCCACCTGCTTTCAGTAGTGCCCCAGCGGCCTTTGCTATCCCGGTGGCCCCCTCCAAACTTCCAGTTTCTCCTATGATATAGCACACCATTGTATGACTACCTATCTGCTTAAGATATTCATCGGATAACTGGTTGACCATGCCCGCATACCGAAAGGATTGCATCATGTTTTCATCGTATTCTTCAAGATGTAATTCAAAGCCTTGATGGGTATTCAAATTCAATAATATGCCACCAGCAAATAGATATTCATTGGCGTTGGCTTCCGCAATGGCCAACACCAATTCACTTCTATCCTTCCAATCGCCGGGTATACAAAGAATGGATCGAATGGCTATCTTTTCTGAATCCATGGGTTACGAGTTAAGCAAGTATTACTTTAGTTACTCCTCACCTTTATTAAATGCCGTCTAAGTAACCGTGCGAAATCACGTGTGCCTAGCAGATGGTGGTAGGCCTCGGTATGTTGATAGATAAGCTGGATCAGATAAAGGAGCAGCTTTTCAATTTCTTCCCACAGCTCATTGAGCAGTTCTTGCATGTCTGCGTGTAGCGCGCTCATAGTATTGCGCAATTGCTCCCCTGTAGGATCACCCAACCAGGGGATCAATAGACTTTGTACCGTTTGGGCTAGTTCCTCTGGGTTGATACGCCCAAAGGGCAACTCCTGCTGGCTAGGTTTGGGTTTGTAAGCGGCAAATATTTGAGCGGTTACTCCGGTGAGGAGTTTCATGTCCTCTTCACCCAATCTATTTTCAATCTTCAGACCGTCTAACAAGGTGTGATTTAGCTGGCCTGGCAGGGGTGGGGTATGCGGCAACAATTGGCAGTATGGATCCTCCAGCATCTTTACTTTCTCCAACGAAAAGCCCGTTAGGATTTGGATAAAATCATTGGGTGCGATGTAGGGGGCATACAGAAACGACGAAAGCATGATGGCATCCGTTTGCCAAGCATAGGGAACCACGTCTAGCTTGTTCCATAGGCGTTGGGAGGAGGCGCCTAATACGGACTCGAAGTAGTAAGCGAAATCGGCATTGCCAGGTGTGGGATTTCCTGATAAGTAGGTAGCGATTCTACATTGCTGCTTGGGGTCCCAGCCCGCCCCATTGGGGCCCTCTACCTGCAAATCTTGTAGCGCCAAGCCTATGCCTGCGGCCAAGGTTCCGCCCAAACCGTGCCCGGCTACCGTAATGGAAGCGGGTTCTGGAAGTTCGGTAGCCATGGTAGTCATTAGCTCCACCAGAGACAACTCTGCCCCGGGTTGAAGATGGTGCGGTTTCATATCGTGCAGGACACACTGCAAACAGCGTCCCAATCCCGAAGCTATCTGAGGTTCCAGGTCACCGCCGTAGGCCTGCGGCAAGTAGGGCCACGGCTCTTGGACCTGTAGCGAATCGTCGTGAGACAACCATTGCTTCCAGTGCGTGGATTGTGACCCGGAGAGGGCTACTACATATTGAGACTGGAACATTTGGGCCAGCGGCCCATCAAACCGAAGCACCATTACGGTTTGCTCCGGCCAGGCCACGGGACCCCAGACCACCTCCCAATCTCCGATCAATCCGGAGGATTCGTCATCTTGTAATATAGACTGGATAAGTGCCTCGGCTTGTTGAGTAAGCGTTGTGGCGTCACCCGAAAAATAGCCCACCAAGTCGGTAAGGGCGCTCAAGCAAAACATCTGCTGTGTGTACGTGTAAGCCATACGATGCAGCACGGTTAAGTGTAATCCCAAATACGAATCAAACGTACAAAAGCCGTGGCGTTTTCCCGGCCATTGTCCTGATAATTGCTTCAGGATTCGTGACGAAAATCGAGGTAAGAATGACCAACGACTTTTTTGAAGACTTTGGCAAAGTGCGATGGGTCGTCGAAACCGAGGGCATGTGCCGTTTCTTTTACACTGTATTCGGTAAACCGGGCCATGCGCCGGGCCTCCAGCAGCAATCGGTCTTGAATAATATGCTTGGCGGGCAAATGCGTTTCTGCCTTCACCGTTTCGCTCAGGTGGCCCGGCGTAACCGCCAGCGCATCCGCATAGTTAGCCACCTTGTGCCATTCCCGGTAGTGGTGTTCCACCAGCCCTTTGAACTCTCGCACCAATCGACCGGCGGCACCTTGGGGCACCTCCATCTCCCCTACCCGCTCCTGGCGGTAACGATACAGGTCTATTAGCCAGCCTTTCAGCAGCGACCCTATTCGGTCCTGCCAAAAAGAAGCCCGTTGCTGCTGCTCCCGCTCCATACGGTTGAGCAGGCTCCGCCAAGAGTCCATTTCCTCTTCGGCTACTTTCCAGGGCGTTACCAAGTCACAATGACCGAAGAGCTGTAGCTCCGTAAGATACATAAGCGGGATGCCTTGGGCAGCCAGAAAGTCGGCGTTGAATTCCACCACCCAACCGCGGGGAGGCGTTTCCAGATGTAGTAGGTGTACCTGCTCCGGGGTGAGGAAGTAGATGGAGCCCGGTTGCACCAGATAATGCGCAAAGTCGATGGTGTGCGTACCTGTGCCCTCTTCTACCCAAATGATGGTGTAATAGGAATGCCGATGAGGAGGTTCATCTTCTGGACGGTCCGGCTCAAGGGTCTCCATCCGCTTCAGTACAAAGTGCACGGCCCCTTCCAGCCGGTATTCGGGCACTACCTGCGATTGCGGGTCGGTGGTTCGCATCCATAAACATAATTATTAATCAGCAGCCTTGGCAAGGCCATCCGCAGCCGACCGCAACAATTCAATATTCCTACGTTTACTAGCCGAATTATATTCTGACTAAACTTTAGTACCGATCACGCTTTTAGAGTGGAGCAAAACAAGTACAATTGCCTTCAGTGTTTTTCTATCCCCTCGTAATCCGCCTTTGAATTTTCTTCTCAATCCCACTTTTTATCCTCCAAAGCTTTAGCCTAGGAGGGCTGTATTCTAATTTCACGGCATGCCCCAAGACCTCTATCTAGACCGCTACGCTTACCCCAAAAACTTCATTAAAGAAAATCCACATAATCGCCTGGGAATCAGTGTAGTGATCCCCTGCTACAACGAACCCAATCTCATAGGTAGTTTAGACAGCCTGCGAGACGCCATGCCGCCGTTGTGCGGTGTGGAGGTGATTGTGGTTATCAATCAGCCGGTGAAAGCCGAGGAGGCCGTACACCAGCAGAACCTGAAAACGCTACTGGATACGGAGGCCTGGAAACGGGAATGGGACCGACCGGATTGGAAGGTGCACGTAATCTATGCCAAGGACTTGCCCCGCAAGCATGCGGGCGT
>DMST01000201.1:4160-10195 GCA_003454975.1 Cytophagales bacterium
CCCGCAAGATTGGGATGGACGAAGCCTACCGCCGGTTCGCCTTGCTTGATAGCACGGACGCAGGCGTCATCGCTTGCTTCGATGCAGACAGCCTCTGCCGGGACGACTACCTGACGGCACTGGAAGCGCATTTTACCCGCTACCCGGACACGCCCGCTTGCAGCATCCATTACGAGCATCCGCTCTTGGGACCCGAGTCGGAGGCGCTGTACCGGGGCATTGCGGGCTACGAGCTGCACCTGCGGTATTACGTGGATGCTTTGCGCTGGGCAGGCTACCCCTACGCCTACGAGACCATCGGCAGCAGCATGGCCGTTCGCGCCCGTGACTACGCCCGTGTACAGGGCATGAATCGCCGCAAGGCGGGCGAGGATTTCTATTTTCTGCACAAGCTTATTCCGCTCGGTGGCTTTACAGAGCTTACCTACACCCAGGTAATCCCCTCTCCGCGCCTTTCGGACCGGGTGCCCTTCGGCACGGGTAAGGCCATGCACGACTGGCTACGCCACCCGGAAGGTGAGTACTTAACCTATGATCCCGCCATCTTTGAAACGCTACCCGGCTTCTTAACGGCTCTGCTGGAAGCGAAGACCACCGAGGCCGATTGGCAGGATCTCCTCCCTCTTCTGCACCCGGTACTACAAACCTGGCTGGCAGAAGAAGGCTTTCTAGAAGCCTGGCAGGAGGCAAAGACCCAGAGCAAGAGCCCTGAGGCCTACCGCCAACGCATCCTCCGCTGGCTAGACGGTTTCCGCATCTTAAAATACGTGCACCATGCCCGTGACGAAGGTTGGCCTATGGTATCGGTACAGAAAGCGGCGACCTGGCTACTAAAGGACTGGGGCATCACGAAAGAAGATTTGCCCGTACAGGAGCAGCTGCACCTGTTTCGGCACAAAGACCGGAGCGGGTGGAAACACTCCTTATATTGACGAGTTTGAAAGAAAGGTGGAACCTTGACGGTTTTGAAGGATAGAGTCCTTTTTCTACCTCATGTCTTCTGGATCGGATTTTTAGAAGTAGAAAGCACTCGTCCCGATGGGCTAGCCTTCTGGTCGCTACTCCAACGCTAGCCGGTACCCACCAAGGTTGATGCCACTTTCCCACACGCTAGGATCGGGCGGACCGAGAATCACGGAATCGAGCCAAACAAGCATCAGGTTTTGGATGTTTGATGGCTACTGACCACTTTCGTTTCTATGCAATTTATCCCTTATGCGGACGCCCTGAAGATCATCGGCGACCATCCTTTCCAACCTACCGTTAAGCACTTACCCATCGACCAATGTATGCACCTGGTTTTGGCTGAAGACCTGATTGCTGACCGGGATTTTCCACCCTTTGACCGGGTTACCATGGACGGCATCGCCTTACGCTACGCTGCATTCGAGGCCGGACAACGCACCTTCAAAATTGAGGCTGTAGCTCCAGCGGGCACGCCTCGTACTACCCTTGCTGCGGACGAGGGCTGTATCGAGATCATGACTGGGGCGATGCTTCCCGAAGGCGCCGACACGGTCATCCGCTACGAGGATTTGGAGATTAAAGACGGCCATGCCACCGTGACCATCGATGCCCTCAACCACCGGCAGAATGTGCACTTCCAGGGTATGGACCGGAAGTCGGGCTCAGTGATTGTGCCCAAGGGTAAACGACTCTCCACCACCGAACTCAACATTGCAGCCTCGGTAGGCAAGGCTGAGCTTCAAGTACTGGTACCCCCCAAGGCGGTAATCGTTTCTACAGGAGACGAGCTGGTGCCGATCACGGAAACACCTGAAGCACACCAGATTCGCCGCAGCAATATTTACGGCATACAGGCCGCTTTGGCCCAGTGGGGCATTGAGAGTACCCTGCTCCACTTGCCGGACGACAAAGATGTAATGCGTAAGCAGCTGACGGAGGTACTACAGGACCACAAACTGTTGGTGTTAACGGGTGGGGTGAGCAAAGGCAAGTTTGACTTCCTACCCGAGATATTGGATGAACTGGGAGTAGAAAAACTCTTTCATAAAATCCAGCAACAACCGGGCAAGCCGTTTTGGTTCGGCACTCGGGGCAACGACGCCACAGTATTTGCTCTGCCGGGCAATCCGGTATCCAGCTTTATGTGCACGCAGGTGTACATGCGCCATTGGGTGGCAACTAGTCTGGGGATACCCGTACGCCGGGTAATAGCTCAGTTGGGTACTCCCGTTACCTTCAAACCTTCGCTCACTTACTTTCTGGAGTGCTCCGTTTCCTTTTCCGAAACAGGCCAGTTGGTGGCCACACCCGTAGTGGGTAACGGTTCGGGTGATTTCGCCAATTTGGTAGATGCAGACGGCTTTATCATCTTGCCGCCCGACCGGACGGAGTTTGCCGCTGGAGAACCGCACCCATTCCTCTTTTACCGCGAATCGTTATGAGCCAAGAGACCAAAGAATTTACCCACATCGATGCTGAGTCCGCCAACCCGGCCATGGTAGATGTATCCGGCAAGGCCACCACAGATCGGCGTGCGGTGGCTCAAGCCTGGGTGCAGCTGCCCAACGATATGGCGGAGCATATCAAGGATGGTGACATCCAAACGCTCAAAGGGTCGGTATTTCAGACGGCCATCCTGGCGGGCATACAAGGAGCTAAGCGTACGAGTGAGCTTATTCCCTTGTGCCACAACTTGTTTCTGAATAAAGTAAAAGTGGATATCACTTTGCACGATGGCCTGCGCGTAGAGATACAGTGCGAGGCTAAATGCTCTGGCAAAACCGGGGTGGAGATGGAAGCTCTCACCGGCGCCAGCGTGGCGGCCCTGACGGTGTACGATATGTGCAAGGCCTTCAGCCAAAACATTGTCATTGAGCAGGTGCAACTCATGCAGAAGAGCGGCGGCAAAAGCGATTTTCAGCGGCCATAGTTTTGCCGGGTATCTATGATGGTACTAAACTGCTGAATACAATCCGGAAGGAACAAGGGGCTGTATACTTGGCCCCTCACCTCCAGAATTCATATACTCGTCACATATCCAAAAAATACCCTGACAGGATCGTAAAATCGCACTATATTAGTAATCTGCAAATAGCCCAACGCAACTCAGGAGCAGCTTCTCAGCGCGCATGGCAGGACGGACCGTATATCGTTTACTTTTTCTTTTCGTAGGCCTTTGTCTTTCTGTATCCCTTGCCCAGGCACAAACTGGGTTTATTATCACTTGGAACACCGAAAACCCTGGAGTTTCAAATAACACTTCCATTGTTATTCCTACCAACCCTAGCTACGGCTACAATTATGATGTGGATTGGGATAACGATGGGGTTTATGATCGCCGATCCGCATCCGGTACCCTCAGCCATGATTTCGGAGCACCGGGCATCTACACCATCCGGATTCGGGGCACGTTCCCTCACATCTATTTTGCCAACGGAGGTGATAAAGAGAAGCTTATTGAGGTCCGGCAGTGGGGTGATATTGCCTGGTCTAGTTTCGAGGAGGCATTTCACGGTTGCAAGAACCTAACGGTAACGGCTACCGATGCTCCTGACCTAAGCGGAGTAACTAGTCTGCACGCCGCCTTCAAAGAGTGTGATTTATTGAATACGGGTTTCAACAACTGGGACGTGAGCACCATCACCGATATGTCCATGGTGTTTCAAGGCTGCGACCTTTACAACCAGTCCTTCTCCAACTGGGATGTACGAAACGTTACTACGTTTTCTTTCGCCTTTTCCTCCATGCCAGAGTTTGATCGAGACCTATCCGGCTGGGATCTAAGCTCAGCTACCAACCTAAGTTACATGTTTGCCCATACCCCAGCATACAACCGTAGTATGGATGATTGGGAGGTGGCCCAGGTAACCAACATGGCCTTTATGTTTCAGGGGGCTACTGCCTTCAATCAAGACCTTAGCCGTTGGGATGTTTCCTCGGTAGCCGAGTTCCGGTACATGTTCCACGGGGCTACGGCGTTTAACCAGGACATCAGTGGCTGGAATACCAGCAATGCCAACACTATGGACGGCATGTTCCGGGATGCTAGTAGCTTCAATCAGCCGGTAGCTGGTTGGGACGTAAGTCAAATCACGGATTTCTCCTACCTGTTTAGTGGTGCCTCGGCATTTGATCAGGACCTCAGTACCTGGGATGTGAGCCAGGGTAGGGATTTCACGGCCATGTTCTTCAATGCCCATTCCTTTAACCAGGACATCAACACTTGGGACGTGGCCAGGGCTACAGAGATGAGTCAGCTATTTCATCAAGCATATGCTTTCAATCAACCTCTGGACTCCTGGGATGTAGGCGCAGTAAGTAATATGAGCCAGATGTTTCATGGGGCTACGGCTTTCAACCAATCCCTTAACGCCTGGGATGTAAGCCAGGTGACGGACATGTCCCTCATGTTTGCTAGCACGGAGGTTTTCCACCAAGACCTGGACCAATGGGATGTAGGCAGAGTGACTGATATGCGGGCTATGTTCTCGCGTGCCGAAGCCTTCAGCGGTGAGATTTTTACCTGGGATGTACGCCGGGTGAAGGACTTCTCCTTTATGTTTTACCAGGCCAAAGCCTTCAATGCACAATTAGCTGATTGGAATCCCATCCGTGGCACCACTTTCGAATCCATGTTTGAAGAAGCACTGGTGTTTGACCAAAACATCAACCGGTGGGATGTGTCCTCAGTGGTTACCATGGCCTCTATGTTTCAGAACGCGCGGGCCTTTAATCAGCCCCTCAATAACTGGAACACAAAAAACGTCCAAAGTACTTCCAACATGTTTATGGCAGCCTGGGCTTTTAACCAACCCCTGGAGGATTGGGATTTGGCGGCAGATACTACCCTGGAAGGTATGTTTGGTCAGACAAAGGCTTTCAACCAAGACCTAAGTACCTGGAATACGGGCCGGGTGAATTCTATGGCAAACATGTTTGCCCGAGCCGAGGCTTTTGACCAAAACCTAGGGGACTGGGATCTAGGTAGGGTCCAAACCATGGAAAATATGTTTGACAACCATGGCCTGGGGCTTTCCACCGCAAACTATGACAGTACTTTGATGGGCTGGGCCAGTCGGACCGTGCAAACCGGTGTGGTTTTGGACATGCCCAAGAGCACCTATTGCCTGGGCAGTGCTGCCCGCGATACCCTCGCAATCGCCAACGGGTGGGTGATTAATGACAGCGGAAGTGGATCTATGGGTCCCACTGCCCTTTGCAGGGATACTACCATCTTTCTGACCCTGGCCGGAGAAGCTACCTTGAGCAGTACCCTGTTGGATGCGGGCTCCTTTGATAGTTGTGGGACCATTACCTCCCATCCTTCTCAAACCCTCTTCACTTGTGTAGACTTAGGAGATCAGTTGGTCACGCTTACCGTAGTTAACCAGTCAGGTGATAGCGCCACTTGTACCAGCACTGTAACGGTACAAGACTCAGTATATATTGACACCGTGGTAGCTTGTGATAGCTATACCTGGATCAATGGCATTACCTACACCACCGATGTATCCGGTATTAATCATTCATATTCGGCTGCGAATGGGTGCACCGTCACCGAGCAGCTTTACCTGACTATTCTTCCTACCTATCGAACCCGGGATGCGGTATCTGCCTGCGCACCTTATCGCTGGATAGACGGTAGGGATTACACCGCTAGCACCAACACCCCCACCGTGACATTTCAGACTTCGCAAGGCTGCGACAGTGTGGTATGGCTGGATTTGACGATTTTGCCTTCGGACACCGTGGTAGACAGGATTGTTACCTGCACTCCCTACACCTGGATAGACGGGGTCACCTATTCTGACGACAATGAAACGGCTAGCGTAACGCTCACTAATCAGTATGGGTGTGATAGTGTAGTGCAACTAGACCTATTGTATATCGGAGGTCCCAAGTTGTCTCTTGCGTCCTCCGATGTTTCTTGTTTCGGGAAATCAGACGGAAGCATATCCGTGGGCATTACCGGTGGCAAGGGGCCATACACAGTTCTATGGGCCGATATTCCTACACAGAATGTAACTCACCGTTCCGGGCTTGCTGCGGACAATTACAGTGTGGCGGTT
>DMST01000201.1:10223-29658 GCA_003454975.1 Cytophagales bacterium
TGGCGGTGATGGACACAGAAGGTTGTCTGACCCAAGAGAATGTAGCGGTGCTTCAGCCAGTCCCGCTTTCGGGAGAAATATCGGGTACCCTAAATTGTATTGGTGGAACCGACGGCCAGCTGATGGTTGCTACCTATGGAGGAACTGGACCTTACCAATTTGCGTGGCAAATTCCTGGTACAACGGATACATTAAGTACAAGTAGTGTCCTGACCCCTATACCTGAAGGCACTTACCAGGTAAACATACAAGATGCCCAAGGATGTGACCTAAGCGTGGTGGAAAGCCTGACGGCCTCCGATTCCATTCCTATAGCACCAGAAAACCTCGAGGTGTACCATCTTGATTGTGACTCATTGATCTTGACCTGGGACCCAGTAGTTAGTGCAGAGAACTATATTTTGGAGAAATCTCTGTCAGCTGATTTCAGTCTCCTGATTGGCCAATGGTCTTTGTCCGATACGCTATTTAGAGAAACCACCACCTATGATGAAACGAGCTACTGGCGGGTACAAGCAGAGAATGGGTGCAGCGTTTCGGATCACTCGAACGTGCTACTGACGGAGGCCCCTACCGAAGCGTTGTGCACCCTTAATTGTGCTTCGTTTGAGGTTTCCATGCTTACTGTGAATTCAACATCCTGTGCTGGAATATCCGACGGAAGTATCACTGTGTTCCTGGCCGCTGAAAATACTAGCAGTATAAACCAATGGGCCGTATTGGGAATCAATAGCCAAGATACTTTATGGCAACCCCTTCCCCATAGTATCGGTAGTATGGAAGGGCTGCCTGCTGGTAGGTATCAAGTATTGGTTCGGCATCCGTCAGCCGACGGAACCTGCTTAGCTCCCGCCTCTTTAGTAGAAATCGCTTCACAAGCACCCACTATCTCGGCTTCTACCAGTATTGAAGTGGTGGATTGCACCGGCGAAAATTCGTTCTCGTTGGAGCCCACAGGCGGTTCGGGGGTATATAATCTTCTTATTCAAAAAGGAGAAACGATTATCAATAGCCTGGAAATTACCAGCAGCGTTACGCTGGAGTCTCTAGAAGCGGGAGAGTACCATTGGCTACTTCGTGATGGCTCTGAGTTGGAGACGGGGTGCTTGCTAGACGGCGCCTTTACCATGCCCGATACCGAACCGCAATTACTGTCTACCGAAACCACCATAATACACGCCCCAATTTGTTCGGGAGACAGTTCAGGAGTTGTTCTGGTGGAGGTAACGGGCGGTTCTGGCACCTACCAATTTAGCCGGGATGGTTCTTTTTCGGAAGACGATTTAACGAATGGCTTGATCAGGGGCTTGCCTCCTGGAGTTTCTTCCGTGCACATACGAGACGTCACTTCTTCAGAATGCCAGACTACAGTTTTCTTTGTGATACCCGAACCGGAGGCAATCACTCCCGAAGGCCTTTTTGAGGTACTACAACCAGCCAGCTGTGACCTCCCTACGGGAATAGTACAAATACCCACGTTCAGCGGAGGTTCATTACCCTACACCTATTTTTTTGACGGTGCCCAAATTACTTTGCCTGAAGAAGGACAGATTTCAGGGATTTCTGCCGGAAATCACGTGTTCACGGTTATCGATGATAACGGCTGCAATCAAGCCTTTGGGGTTGTTGTTGAGGCTATTGAAGAGCCCTCCGTAACGCTAATACCGCTACCCATTACCGATTGTGAAAGCAGCTCTGGAGCGGCTCTGGTACTACCTACGCAGCCCGGTCTAGAATATGGTTATTCCTTTTTACCCGGCGGTCCTTACACTCCCCTGGAGGCAGGAGATTCGTTGATTATTAGAGACATTCCTTTTGGACAACATCCCGTCTTTTTAGCCCTTCGGCTATCTGATGGAACGTATGGCTGTTCTGCACAATACTTGGTGGACGTAGGAGGTTTTGCCCCATTAAGCATGCAAACTACGGTAGTAGATGCCTCCTGCCACGGGGCATCCGAAGGCCACCTGTTGTTGAGCTCCATCACCGGATACCAGGGGCATTCCGATACGGTTTGGGTGCGGTTGTTCAAGAGGAACCAGATGTTGCAAAAATATCAAGTGACTAGCGATAACCTGGCCTTCATACTCCTACACCCCGGGGTATATCGGTTGCAGCTATCGCGCGATGGTAGTTGCCCCGCCATGGTGGAAACCGAAGTTGCTGTGGACCAGCCTGAAATATTTAGTTTCACTGGGGAGAATAGTGGCATCCGCATGAGAGGAGAACCGCAGACGGGCCAAGAGCGTACGGTAACATTGCATATTTATGGCCTTACCGGGGGTACACCCCCTTACTTCCTGGATATTTCGGGCCCATCTTATGAGGTAGCTGGCCACCCTATTGCGGAACCCTTTGGTTTAGGCACCTATCAGACCCATCTAACCGGGGTGCCGGCTGGCAGCTATCCGTTGCGTTTCTACGATGTTCATGGCTGTGAATTTTTTGATGAATTGGAAGTTCCAGAATTCAGTGATCTGGTAATACCCAATGCTTTCTCGCCCAACGAGGACGGCTACAACGATACCTTTACCGTAAGCAATCTGTGGATGCTAAACACGGAATACCCAGCCATGGAATATGAACTGATAGTACTCAACCGGTGGGGGCAGACCTTATTCCAAATTGAAAACTTTGAGCAAAGCCAAAACGGCTGGGATGGTTATTTAGCGAGTTCAGGGCAGAGAGCTTTTGCTGAAGAAGGGGTTTACTTTATTCAAATACGGCCTACCAAGTCCTGGCAAGTTGACAACCCTGGAGCCGAGTATCAGACCTACCGAGGGGTTCTGGAACTGCTAAAGTAAGGTTCGTTTCATCCTAAAGCCTTTCTTATTTAGAAATAGTCTTAATAATCTTTGAATCCATTGGATTGCGCTTTACTTTCGCCCCTTTGAAGGTAACCCGATGCTATGCCCGCAAGCCCGTCCGATTCTTCTAAACGTTTATCCATTCTCATCATTGCTTTCATGGCGGTAGGCACTAGTGCCGAATTGATACTCTTGGGCCATTATGAGGATACTTGGCAATGGATTCCCATTGTTCTGTTGGGAGTTTCCTTGGCAAGCTTTGGTCTGTTGCTTCGAAAACGGGGCCCTCACGTTACTCGTCTTTTCAATGGCCTGATGCTAGCCTGCGGCCTTAGCGGAATACTAGGAGCCTATTTTCACCTTAGAGCCAACTGGGAGTTTGAGGTAGAACTGTACCCTACCCACTCAAATTGGGCACATTTCACCGAAAGCCTGTCAGGGGCAATTCCAGCCCTGGCACCAGGTAGCATGGTGGTGTTTGGGCTCCTTGGCATTCTCTACACGATTCAAATCAAAAATAAGCATACATGAAATACCTGGGTAAAACGATGATTATGATGGCCGCAGTAGCCTTGTTTACTGCTTGTGGCGGTTCCGCTAGCACTGAAAATTCCGATGCCGAAGCCAATACTTCTGCTGAAGAACAGAGCGCAGAAACAAACACGGAGACTTCTGATGAGCCTATGGCCGCTTCCGGTTTGGTAAATCCGAACCTGGCTTCCGAAGCCGATCTTACTAATGCAGGCCTCTCCGCCGAATTGGCTGCGCAAATCATTGAGCAACGCCCTTTCCTCACCATGACCGCTCTGGATACAGAGCTAGCCAAAACATTGGACGAGCCGGCTCGTGAAGCGCTCTATGCAAAACTGTTTGTTCCTATGAATCTTAATGACACTCCAGAGGATGATTTTAAAATTATCCCCGGTGTGGGTGACCGGATGGCACACGAGTTTGAAGAGTATCGTCCTTACTCTAAGCTAGCCCAGTTTCAGAAGGAAATAGGTAAATACGTAGACGAGGCTGAGGTAGCCCGCTTGCAACAGTACATATTCGTACCCGTAGAGCTCAACACCGCTTCTGAAGAAGATATACTGGCACTGCCCGGCGTAGGCAAGCGCATGGCGCATGAGTTTGAGGAATACCGCCCTTACGTGAACATGGAGCAGTTCCGCAAAGAAATCAGCAAATATGTAGACGACAAGGAACTCTCTCGGTTGGAGCGCTTTGTTTACTTAAATCCTGCCGAGTAAGCTACTTTCACAAAATTTTGAAAAAGGAGGCCGAGCCCAGGGGTTCGGCTTTTTTTATTCTCTTACACCAACATATGCTTCGAGGAATCTTAATGCCCCTTGCAGGTTAATGCCTTGTGCCATGCAACAACTTCCTATTCAGTAACCTCTTCATCAATAGGATGTGCATCCCGAAAAAAGGGAATTTCAACAACGGCTTCATTATCCGGGGCATAGGTACCCAGGTACACATTCACATGGTGCATACCGCGCGGTAGCTGACTAATGTCTAGATAGGCTAAATACCCCCGCTGGCCGGCAGTCTGATGGTAATGAAAATACCAATTATCGATAGGCTGTACTTCCCCATCCAGGGTGACGGTAATGAACTCCTTAATAGTAAGCTGCAAAAGCTCTACCGAGGTAGCTTCCGGATGGGCAAGTTGGAGGGAATCCTGGGATAGGTGCTCATCCAAGTAGGTCTTGTACAGAACATTGGCCACCACAAACAGCCGAAGTACATCTCCCTCAATGATGTCGGAAGGGATATGCGCCCTCAAGGAAGGCTGGCCCTGCATTTGGTCCGTATAATATTGAGGTGAGACTGCGCTCCCTTGCGATTCTACCCAATAGGTGATTCTAGAATATAAATCACCTGTACGGCTAGCCGTAGCGGTGCTAAGCGCACCAAAAACACTCCCTACAGAAAAGACCAGCAGGAGCAGAAAAAACTTCCAACGGCTGATATTGGACGCAAATCCGTAGTAAATGGGACGGTAAAACCGTGCCAGGGTGATCCAACTGACAACGCGGTGAATTGGCCAAAGTACCCGTGCTACATACTTGAAACGGCGAAAATATCCCAGACTTATAAAATCAATGAGACCAATAATGCCGACAGTAAGGCACAGGTATACCCACGCGGTAAGGATCTTTAGTTGTTCGGCAGAGATGTCGAAGTTGGTGACAAAAAACAAAGTGGAAATGGGGAGGATAACTAGCAGCAGTACGTACATATAGCCACCCAACAGGCTCATAAAGAGCAGAAAGGATAGGCTAAATAATGCGCTGCTTATTTTATCCAACCGGGTGATAACCCTTTCAAAATCAGCCGTTTTCTCTGTCTTTTCTCTGAATTTCTCCTGGTATTTCAGGTTCTCAGACACAATTCCTCGGGGGAAGGTGTAGCTGAGCCCTACCATGCCTATCCAAATACCCCTACATATGAGGTGTAGCACCAACCCGGTGATCAGCCAGTAAATCCCAAACTTAGACAGTGAAATCAGGTTATCGATATCTTGAGAATTGCCGTAGATATTGAGCTTGAAGTAAGCGAGAAATTCATCCAGCATATCGGGCACCCGAAACATGCCGTACAGCACAATACCGGAGAGGAGAATTTCAGGCTCCCAACTGCGCTGTTGGAGGTCGTGGAGCCACTTTGGGGTCTTTCGGGGGGCCATCTCAAGCATACACCCTAAGATGCCCTACCCGGACCATAGAACCAACCCTGACGGAAAAATATTCCATAAGTAAACCTTGAGCCAAACATGTGGTTTGATGGCAAAAGGATGACCATGATTGCAACCGAGAATTTTGCTCAAGTAGAGATCTACTCCTCAGAGGATCTTCGTGATTGGCTGCAGGAACATCACACCCAAGCAGACGGTGTATGGCTGGTGACTTACAAGAAGTCAAAACCCGACCGGTATGTATCTACCTCCCAAGTACTGGACGAGCTGCTATGTTTTGGTTGGATAGACGGTGTGCGCCGCAAATTAGACGAGCACCGTACCATGCAGCTGATCTCTCCCCGCAGAGTGCAACATTGGGCCAAAACGTACAAGGATAGAGCCGCCAGGTTGATCCAGGAAGGTAAAATGCACGATGCCGGGCATCGCGCCATTGATGTATCCAAAGAAAACGGCCTGTGGGATTTCATGAACGACGTGGACAACCTTATTCTTCCTGGAGATCTGGAAAAAGCATTGGCCGAAAAACCGCCCGCTGATGCCTTCTTCAGGTCCATCAATGATAGTAGTAAGCGCAACGCGCTTCGGTGGTTAAAGCTCTCAAAAACGGAAAGGACCCGAAAAAGTCGGATTACCAAATTGGTATTGCTTTCTGCCCAGGGAGAAAAACTGCCGGGCAGCTAAATGAACCCTACCCATGTCACGCCCACCAATTGAAGATATCCAAACGGGAGCAGAGTTTAACCGCTGGTACTGGCTGAAGGTGGAACTGGTGGATTTGTGCAAAAGAATGCACCTTCCTAGCACGGGCAGTAAGTTTCTCCTGCGCGACCGTATTATGTATGCACTGGATCATAACGGTGAGGTGATGCCGGAGGCCAAAAATCGGACGATCTCCAAATTTAACTGGGCTAAGGAGGTCCTGACCCGGGAAACCCTAATCACCGATAATGTCACTTTTGGGCAAAACTTTAGGCGGTTTATGAAGGGACAGGTGGGTGAGAAATTCTCATTCCATACCGACTTTATGGACTGGGTAAAAAACCACCAAGGTAGTACCCTCGGCGATGCCGTGGAACATTGGTACTCATTGGAGGAACAAAAAAAGGACCCTGATTTCCGCAATGAAATAGCCGATCATAACATGTATAATCAATATACACGTGATTTCCTGGAGGATAACCCTACCCTACTGCCTGCAGATGCCCGAAAGTACTGGTTGCTGAAAAAGGGATTGCCTACTGAGGATGGATTTGTACGGTACGTACCTTCTGATTTGGATTTATAAGGAATAGGCTATTCCTGGGTTGATCTTAGTTTGTTGCAGACAAAGAATCCGGGAAGGGTGAATTCTTAATCTAGGTTAATGCGTAGTTTATCTGCCTTGCCCAATTTGAGCCTTATCATCATATAAACATCATGGGTATGTACAAGGCATTCTTTAAAGTAGCAGCCGTACTGTGGATCATCTGGGGACTGGTACACATATTTGCTGGCATAATGACAGACAACTTTATTCTTTCTGGAGACATTGCGGGAGCGGTTTCTGGCATTGCTGACGGCGAGGACCCCGCCACGTTGGCCGGACCTTATCCGGTGGCCGCCGGAGCCATCATTGGCCAACACGGTTTCAATTTGTTATGGATTGGCTTGATTACCACGGTGTGTGGTTTCTTCATCTGGGGTGGTAACCGAAATGCCATCTTTCTTGCGGCCATATGTGGTGGATTGGCAGACGTAGGCTATTTCTTATTTATGGATTTGGGGGGATACGTGAATTTTGTGCCGGGCACGGTCATGACCCTATTCTCAGGTTCGGCCATTATCCTAAGTTTGGTAGCCCATAATAAAACCCGAAATACAGAAGGTAATTAAACCACAGTACCTTCTAGTGTAACACTTGGTGAAGAAGGGGGAGGAAGGCAGAATATTTACCTAAGTTTCCTCCCTTTTATTAAATGCCTTACACCAACCTTACCAAATAGCGATCATTCCATCCTGGGTATGTATCTTCCCATCGGAAGATTACAGTATTATACGTTGGATCAGGTATTGCTACGTTTCTGGTTATTTCTCCCCAGTATCCTCCTGGCCATGTCCCCCATGGCAGCGCAGCCACTCGCTCAGGAAGGCTGGCTAGACCTACGCGCACACATGGAAGAGGCGCACACCATACCGCTAGATGGTGAATGGGAATTCTATTGGCAACAACTCCTTTCTCCTGAAGACGTTTTTCCTACACCCACGGCGGTGGTAAATTTCCCTGTCCCCTGGACCTATCAAACCGACAGCCAAGGAAACTCCTACCCTTCGGAAGGCTATGCTACCTACCGGTGCCGCCTACTCCTAAAACCTGGCCAAGATTGGGCGTTGATGACTCCGGCACAATACAATTCCTTTCGGGTATTCGTGAATGGGCACTTGGTCAGCGAGAATGGTAAGGTGGGCACCACCAAAGCCACTAGCCAGGCATACTGGCTATCTAACACCGTAGATTTGGAACAGGCCTGGCTACAGGATACCACCGAGATTGTGGTTCAAATTTCTAATTTCCGACACCAGCGGGGTGGCCCGGTAGACCAGTTGGTGCTGGGCGACCGGAAAGTATTGCAGCAGCGACAAAATCTGGTTACCGGACTGGACATCTTTCTCACGGGGGCTTTGGTCATGGGAGGGCTCTTCTTCCTGGGCCTATTTTGGTTTGGCCGGCATCAGCGGACTGTACTCTATTTTGCACTTTTTTGCCTGGCCTTTAGCTACTACAAAATAGCCAGTGGAAACTACGTGTTGCACGCCTTGTTTCCCTCCTACCCGTACGGCCTCATGGTACGGTTAGAGTATGGATCGATATATGTGAATGTGGCCCTACTCTTTCTCTTTACCCGTGCCTTGTACCCAAAAGATACTCCAGGGTGGTTGGGTAAAGTCGTTTTACCGCTTTCGGCCCTTTACTTTGTGCTCAACCTGGTACTACCTACTACCCTGTTTCCTGGCGTACACGGGTATTATCTCCTGATATTGATTGGGGCCATGATGGTGATCATAGGCATATACTTCCGCGCTGCTCGTAAAAACCGAACCGGCTCCCGGTATACCTTCTTCAGCACCTTTATCTTGTTAGCGGTCATCCTAATGCGGATGATCAATTTCTTTATCCCTTTCCCGATGCCCATTTTCGTAATGCCACTCGGCATTATGCTATTCTTTTTCCTGCATTCGCTCACCCTATCTCAGCAGTTTGCCCGGGCTTGGAAGGAATCCCGTGATCAGGCAGAGGCCGCCCTGAAAGCCCGGTCGGAGTTTCTCTCCGTGATGTCACATGAGATCCGAACCCCCATGAACGCAGTAATCGGGCTCACCCACCATATGATTGCGGACAATCCACCAGAGCGGTTTCAGGAGGTACTAGGCCAACTCAAGTTCTCCGGCGAGAACTTGCTGGTACTCATCAACGACATTCTTGATTTTAGCAAGCTAGAGGCCCAAAAGGTAGAGTTTGAAGACCAAGCAGTATATCTGAAACAACTCATGGATAACCTCCTGCAGACCTATGAGCCCTTGGCCAATGAAAAGCAAATCAGCCTGATACTGGATTATGATCCGGAAATCCCTGACCGGGTAGTGTGCGACCCCACACGTTTGGCTCAGGTGCTCACCAATTTGATTGGCAACGCCATCAAGTTTACCCAGGAAGGAGGCGTCACGCTACGGGCACGACAAATCAGCAAAACCGATACCCATACCCGGTTAGAGTTTGCCGTGGAAGATACCGGCATTGGCATACCCAAGGAGAAACTGGATACCATCTTCGATAGCTTTTCGCAAGCCAACAGTTCCATTACCCGTGAGTTCGGAGGAACCGGATTAGGGCTTGCCATTTCCAAGCGGATTTTGGATTTACAAGGAGTTAATCTTGAGGTAAACAGTGAGGCTGAGAACGGGACCCGGTTCCATTTCATACTGGAGCTGGCCAAAGCGCAGCCACAACCCAAAACGGCCGTAAGCACCACCGCCCAAGATTTTGCTCCCTTAGGCGGCAAGGTGTTGCTGGTAGAAGATAATGCCGTGAATGTGCTGGTAGCTCGCAAGTTCCTAGACCGGTGGGGCTTGGAGGTAGAGACAGCCGAGAACGGCAAGCAAGCGTTGGAAGCCTTTGCCCATGAAGGTTTTGACTTAGTTCTGATGGACCTCCAAATGCCCATTATGGATGGGTATACTGCTACCACCCACTTGCGCAAATCCCACCCTAAGGTGCCCATCATTGCCCTTACTGCCACCGCTCTACCCGAAGAACGCCAGCAAATTTTGGACGTAGGAATGAATTCGTACGTACTGAAGCCCTTCAAGCCAGAAACCTTGTACCGTGCGCTGGCTGAGCACTTGGCCAGGTAAGTGGGCTGCCCTTGGATGAGCTGCTGACTTTTTGGAGAAAGCCCACCATAAATACGTGGACAATCTGATAGTATTAAATGGCCCTTTCACTAAAGTGGTCTATTAATAGTAAAGATTTGTCTAAAAAATTTAGTCAAAAACTAGCTCGAAATTGATTTTGGGCCAGGAATAAAATAACTTAATGCGGTGAATTAGAAAGAATTATGAATGATTCTCCTCTATTGATCACCAACTATTCACTAAAATACTTGCCTATGAATCCAAAGGCTTTACGGTATCTTATCGATATTGAATCCGTCATTACAGAGATTGAGCAAATCATGGATTTATTGGATAAGGATTTCGACAATTTCCGACAAGATACTCGATCCAAACAAGCCATAGAGCATGACCTGGAAATCATTGGCGAGGCCGTAAACCGACTCCAGCACCTGGAACCAGAACTATCGTTAACCTACCAGATTCAGCCCATGGCCTTCGATGCAGACCACATGCCGTTTCAATCTCCAGGTTCTATGGAATCGGAAAGAATCTGGGGCATGGTGCAAACGGAAATCCCTAAGTTGAAGGATGAAATTGGAGCCTTAATGGTTTAGTTTTTTTGTTGTGGCCTACCCTTTATGGCAGTGCAAACCCTACAGAAATCCCGATAAGGGTACCGATAACGTAACCTAATATACCCACCAGTATACCAGGCGTAATGAGGCTTTGGGCTTTACCGGTAAGAGCCATAGGTGGCACCACTGCAGGACCGCCTACATTGGCTACCGAGGCTACTGCAATTTCCACCACACTAAACTTAGCCCAGCGCCCCAGCAACAAGAGCAATCCTAAATGGATACCCAGAGTAAGCAAGCAAAACAGTAAGATACCCGGCCCTTCGGTCATAATATCGCGTACTTGCGTGGCCGCCCCAATTACTGCCAGGAAGATGTACATTAAGAAAATACCCAGGGCAAAAGCCGTCTGCTGATACCGCTGTAGCCACTTAGGAAAAAGATTGGCCAAAGCTACTGTGAGCAAGGTGGCTAGCAATAAGGTAACGTTGAAGGTAAGGCCTAGAGCGTTTTGCAAGAATTGATTAAGCCCGGCCCCGGCTGCCACTACCGCACTCGAAAGCAATAACACTACCCCCACTTGCTCTAGTAGCTCACCTGAGGAGTTCCCAACCAGCATTGGTGTATTACCACCCTTGCCTGCACTTTGACTGTCTTTATAGGCAGGAAACCGGCGCTGCAACCACCGGAAGCCAGGAAGGGCAAAGAGCACCAGCATAAAAAGGTTGCCCACAAAGCCGTCTACCGCAATGGTAGGGGCAAACAGGGTACTGTTTAGAAACTCCAGCGTTTCGGCTGAAGCCATAAAATTGACACTTCCTCCTACAAACGTAGCGATGAATACCCCGGCTATCTTGTAAGCTTCGGGCCCCAAGCTGACCACAAAATAAGCCACCACTCCGCCTATTACCACTGTTACCGTACCGAGCAGGTACACCAAGAGCAGTCTGCCGGTACCCCGTAAGATCTGCCGTAGATTGGCATTGAATAGTAACATAGGCAGGGCTAGCGGCAGTACATAGTCGAACACAAAGCCATACACGGGCACTCCACCCTTAGCGGCACTTGGTACCACCCCTACCGTCACCAGTAGGATCATTAGTAGCATCGTGACCATTACTCCCGCCAGGGCACCGCGAAACCAATTTTTAAGTTCGGAAACAATACCTAAGCAAACCGTGAGCAGAATAACGACCAAAAGCAATAGCGTCTGGTCCGGGGCGATCCATGGTGTCATCATGAAAAATAGACCGCCGGACGGAAAGAACCAAAACTTGATGGCGGAGGTCAAATGTTGGAGATTTCAACATTCGAAAACGAAACAGGAAGTAAACACCTCCAACGGCAATCCATTCAAATCATCGATTCTTTTTGTTCTTCATTTAGCAAATGATGCCCTTCTCGCACCTATACATTCGTTTGCACCTCTACTCTCCTTCTGAAATGAACCATATTAAGCATGACGATGTAATATGTGTGTATAGACACTGAAATCATATGGAAATAGGAATAGATAGTTTTGCAGGTGCCTCGGTAGACAAGGAAACGGGCAAGGTAACGGACCCCGTAGCTGACATGAATCGGTTGCTAGAGCGAATACGGCTAGCCGATGAGATGGGGTTGGATACTTTTGCCATTGGTGAGCACTACAAGAAAAACTTTCTGGATTCGGCCAACGCCGTCATTCTTTCGGCCGCCGCCGCCCAGACCAAGAACATCCGCTTGATGAGTGGGGTAACCGTGCTCAGTGCCGCTGACCCAGTGCGGGTTTTCCAGAACTTTGCCACGCTAGACCTGATCTCGAACGGCCGGGCGGAGATTGTGGTGGGTCGGGGATCTTCAGTAGATGGGTTCCCCCTGTTTGGGTATAATCTGGATGACTACAACGAACTGTTTGAGGAAAAACTGGAACTACTGTTGCAGATCCGGGACAACGAGCGGGTGACCTGGAAGGGCAAGTTTCGCCCGGCCCTGAAAGACCAACCCGTTTATCCGAGACCATTGCAGGAGGAAATCCCAATCTGGCGTGGTGTAGGTGGAACTCCAGAGTCTTTCCTTCGGGCGGGACTGATGGGTATGCCTTTGATGGTAGCCGTCATTGGCGGACAGACGGAACGCTTTCGGCCTTTGGTGGATTTGTATCGCCGAGGTTGGAAAGAAGCCGGGCACCCGGAAGAAAAGATGAAAATTGGCCTACACTCACTCGGCTTTGTTATGGATAACCATACGGAAGCCGTTGAGACTTACTACCCCGGGTACGCTCGTATGTTCAATAACCGGGCGAAGGAGCGCGGCTATGGGGAGGTACGTCGTTCTGACTTCGATGCTCAGTCTGATGAACGCGGGGCGATAGTGGTAGGTAGCCCGGATGAGGTAGCCGCCAAAATACTACGTCACAGCGAAGCCTTAGGTGGAGTGGACCGTTTCACCTTTCAAATGGATAACCCCTATCTCACCCATGAGCAGCTCAAGAGTGCTATCCGGCTCATAGGTGAGGAGGTGATACCGAGGGTGAAAGAGGGAGTGGCGGTATAGCCCCAGGCGATAGTGGTGGAACGGAAAAGTCTTGCTCCACTGCCCCTGCCCTAAAAAGAAACTAACTCAAGGTCCGATTGCCCAGCGTAGTTGGGCATCTCTTCCATCAGCATTTCGTATTCCCGAAACCGGTTAGCTTTTAGGTAGGTGATGTCTATGCCTCCATACTCACCAATTGCCTCCACGGCATTGAGATAAGTAGGGTTTTGAGAAGGCTGAATGGCCAGGTGAGTTACCACCTCTGCAATAGGCCCGGCATCTATGCGGTTTTGAACCATCGAACTGAGCTCGCGAGGGGTATCATTCATAATACACCGCAGTATGTGAGCAAAGGGGTTCTTGTAAAGGTGCTCTACAAAATAGTCGGTGGTTTTCAGGCCACTCTGCTGCATCATGTGCAGTACCTCGCTCATCCCTTCTAGGTTATACTTCGCTATACCCGGTACCAGTCCGGCAACTCTACCCAAGATAAACATCTGCGAGTCACGCAAGCAGCCGTGGTCCATCAGTGCTGCCGTAAGCACGGGATTCCGCACTGAGATTTGAGGATTGTACTCCTTTATGACCCGGTAATAAATCTCAGCCGTGAACGGGTGTAACGTTAGAATACCCACGTGATCCGAGAAGTGTTCTATAGCTAGCCCCGCATCGTCAAATACCGCAATCTGGGCTCGCAACTCCGCTTCCAGATCGGACCGTAGCTGGTTTCGCTTTTGCTCAGTACTAATATCTATCCGTGCCTGCCCCAACATGCCTTTGAACTGTCCACTGCTATCGCTTACTAAAGATGTGGGAGTGCCGGATACTGCCCTGCCAGAAGTGAGGGTAAAGTGGCACCCTACACTAATGTGGGGAAATTGGGCTTTTAGGTTTTTTAAGCCCTGTACAGAGAACTTACCTGCGGAATCAGTACCGTTGGCAAGACCAGCCACGTTTGTCACAAAGCCCTTCAAAACGGCTTGTTGAATGGCTTGGTCAATGATGGGGTTTACGCCGAAATCATCAGCGGTGATAACGAATTTCATAGGCTAGAGGTAGAATACATGAAAATGGCGGTCATAATCTAGCGGTTTAGCCGTGCAATGCCAATCCAGTATGGTATAGTCTTGATGGAAAGTCTAAGATTGGGTAAATGACACCAATTCTATATCGGGATCGTCAACATATTTGGGGAGTTCCTGAATGAGCATTTTGTATTCATTTGCCCGGTTATTTTTTAAATACAAAAGATTGATCCCTCCGAAATCTTCCAATGCATGATGATTTTCCCGGTAATCGTCTGTCCATACATTTTCTGGTGGGCACGCCAGGTGAGATAGAATCTCAACAATGGGTTCTGAATTCGCTCGATGTTTCACCAATGGATTTGCCGAACGAGAGGTCTTTTTTAAGATGCACCGTAACACGCCGGGTTCTGGCTTTTCCCAAAGGTGTTCCACAAAAAGATCCGTGGTTTTGAGGCCCAATGCTTGCAGCTTTTCCAACTGACCCTCCATCGCATCCCGGTTCATGCTTACTTGCTTCTTTGTCTTACCTCCAAGTCTACCTAGTCTGAACATCTCTGACATTTTCAAACATCCCTTTTTGACGGTAGAGGCAGTTAAAACGGGATTGCGAACGATGGTTTGTTTTCCGTACTCTGCATTGTAGGCCATCACTTCCTCAAAATACACCCGAGAGGTGCGATGCATAAGCGTTAAAATTCCCAGGTGGTCCGAGAAATGGTCGATTTCAAGCCCAATGTCTTCAAACTTTTTAATTTGAGCTTGTAGCTCAGCCCTTAACTCCACTAGATCTATTTTGATAGGCTGTATACCCAGCATGTCTTTAAAACGCCCTTTCTTATTTTTTACTAAGCTAGCTGGCTTTTTGGACGTCCCATCCCAGGTAAGTGCTTTACCAGAGGTAAGGGTAAAATGGCAGCCCACACTGATGTGAGGATATTGCTCTTTGAGACTTTTCAACTTCTCTAATTCACCAGATACGCCATTCGCCATGGCGGCAATGTTGGTTATACAACCTTTGGCAACCGCATCCTCAATAGCCTTGTCAATAATGGGATTCACCCCATAGTCGTCTGCTGATACTACAAATTTCATGTGGGCAGGGTTAGATTTTCATGGTTTGGCATCACATAAAGTATTGAAAATGGGGAGGCTAGACAAGGTGGAACTACCCCATCTCTCCTTTTTCGAGGGTTTATACGGGCCGTAACCGGAATCTCCCTTGGGAGGAAATACGGGGTCCTTATTCCGCAATCTGTACTCCAGCCCAGCGCTCTAAGGCTTGGTAAGCTAGGTTTCTGCCGGTTACTTCAAACAGCTTTACCGTATGATTTCGATCGGGTCCCACCAAACGGATAACATCCAACCCAGCCTCTGGAAATACCTGACCGGAAGTCCAGAGATCCCTACCGCCGTACAAATAGATAATCTGTTCGGCATCAGTTTCTAGCCAGCTATGAATGGCGAGCATGCGCTCATTAGAGAAGGGCAACTCATCAAACTCTGCCGCCAGGTAAGCATCAATGGTTACCGACTCGGCATCTCCCTCCCACCAAGGCTCTAAGTGGCTTACGTCCATTTTGAAACGGCCTAGCTCCGTAGCCGCTTGGAAATAGTAGGGCATGTATTGATCCAGGATTTCAGCGTCATAAAAGTAGAGCGTGGTGTAATTCAGCAAAAACTCGATCAGCGCCTCATCCGTGGAACTTGCATCTGGAAAGACATTGCAATTTCGACCGTAGAAATTGCTCCAATACGTCCAGCGGAAATTGACCACCAACTCCTGCAAAAAGAATTCGGGATGGTAGGGGTATTGCCCATCCCGAGTACGCAATTCGCTGGCTAGCATAGGGGCTAAAGTTTCCTTTCTCCGCATTAGCTCCATTTGAAAAGTTTCTATGGCCTCCCCACACCCAAATTGATTTTCTACCTGTTGGGTAAAAGCTACGGATCGGTCATCTTCTAAAGAAAGCATGATGGGGGCTACATAGGCTACCGTAGCGGCTACATCCTCGGGGAAATAATACTTGTAAAACAGGGAGGTCATGCCCCCTTTGCTTACCCCCGTACTGATCCAGGATTCAGTGTACAAGGCTCCTAAGGCTTCCCGAATCCGATGCAAATCGTAAGCGGACTGCTCCACGTTAAGGTGCTCATAGGCAGGCCCTTCGGGAACCGACTCACCAAAGTATCGATGTTCTACCGTGATTAGGTTGGCCCGGAAAAGATTCTCCAACTCAGAGGAATTATACTCTTCTTTGATGAAATACCCTTCCGTATGGAAAATCGTGGGGTGCTGATAGCCTCGGTGCCGAACTATCACTTTTTGCAGGAAGGTACCCGCTGTGGTATCGTGGTGGTCTATCCACTGACGAAAAAACAAACGGTAGTCACCAGTACTACTTACTCCCTCCGCAGAAACCATGCCTGGAATATCTAAGTAAGGATTGCTCCAAGCCTCGGAATCGGACTCTTCTATAGGCGGAGTACAGCTCACCCCTACCCCAATCAAGAGCAGAATGAGTACGTAAGGCAGTAGGTTTGTTTGGGTCTGGTACAGAGCAGCTAGGGGTCTTGGCATTGATAGGTGTTTAGGTAAATAGCTTGCGTTGGGTACTACTTTAGGTGTTGCAGTGAAGGGGCTTTCCTGAAGTCGACTGATTAAGAAAAGGGGAGCAAATTTCATACCCGTTCACTTGTGCTTTAACCATAGGATTATGAATTAAGTTATACCCTTCCTTTGTATTCCAATGGGGTCCGTGTATCCCACTGTAGATGGCAGCTACTGCTGCTCAATCGTCAATGGATATAGCTGCCCAGCGTGCTAGAGCACGGTAGACTTCTTCCCGTTCGTCCATCCGTTGAAGGCGGACACTATGGTTTACCTCAGGAGCCACTAGAAACACATTGTCCAAGCCCGCTTGGGGTTGCACTGCACCGGAAGTCCACAAGTCATCTTCTCCATACAAATAGATCACTTGTTCTCCCTCGTTTTCTAGCCAATCTACGATCTCCAAAATATGTTCATTAGAGAAAGGCAAGCTGCTGCCAATTCTAGGCAGGAAATAATGCGTAGGCGAAACCGACTGAATATCCCCCACCCAGTAGGGAGCCAGGTGGTGGGTTTCTGGGGCAAAATCTCCCAATTCCGTCGCGGCTTGATAATAGTAAGGCAAGAAAGGTTGGGAGTTGTTGAAGGCATAAAACCCAATGGGAGCTACATCTACCAACCAATTAAACAGGGACTGATCTGACGCGGTTAGGGCGGGGAAATCATCGCAGGTATATTGGGAATGGTTCGTCCAAAAAGACCATCGGAAACCCAGTACCAACCGCTGTAGGAGTTGCTCTGGGTCATAGGGGTACTGGCTGCTCAGATCTTCCAGATACTCCGCTAGTAAGAGAAGCATGGCCTCTTTTCTGCGCAGGATTTCTACCTGGAAGTTGCGCATAGTAGCGATGCAATCATGGGATTGCTCTACCTGCAAAGTATAGCCTACGGAACGGTCATCTGGGAAATGGAGGCTGAAAGGGGCAGCATAAGCCACGGTGGCGGCCACATCCTCCGGAAAATAATACTTGTAGCATAGGGCATTGATCCCCCCCTTACTGACCCCGGTACTGATCCATGCTTGGGGGTACATCTCACGGAAGGCCTCTCGTATACGATGCAGATCATACGCAGCCTGTTCTACATTCAGAAACTCATACTCAGGTCCTTCTGGTACTGATTCGCCAAAGTACCGGTGCTCCACGGCCATGTAATTGGCCGAGAATAGTTCACTTAGCTCCGATTGGCTTTGCTGATGGTTTGTGAAATATCCTTCGGTATTGAGGAGCACGGGAACCTCCGGACTCCAATGCCTCAGGTAAAGGGACTGTAAAAAGGTGCCCTGGGAGGTATCCTGGTGATTGATCCACTGCCTATACCGCAGGTGAAATGTACGATCATCAACCAACTCAGAAGACTCTACTCCCGCTATGCTTAGGAAAGAGCTGCTGGGCGGTGCTAAATCCGGGAGTTCAATAAGGTTTTGGCAACCGGTGAGTAAGTAGGTGGCCACAACGCATACAAGAATGGAATACGGTCGGGGGGATAATCGCTGGTTCGTTGGCATGGACATGGGTTTGTGAAAGGACCCTGAATGTCCGGTAAATGTAGTACGACTTGGCTTCCTTTCGTATACTTGTGTCGTGAAACTAAGCGCTTGGCTATTATCGGTATGGATGTTAGCACTCGTTCTTTGGCCTTGTGCAGATGAGCACGAGTCGGTCACGGCAACGGAGGTGGCGTATTCTTCGCCAGACGATCCTGGGCATTCTCACCACGCCGAGCTTTGTTCACCCTTCTGTACCTGCCATTGTTGCCAGTCGCAGGTAATGGCCATACAGGGGTATTCGTTTGATACCCCATCCGCCAACTACATACTCGACACTGGTAGGGAAACCTCTATCCCCATCCCTTTCCATTGTGGCATTTGGGAGCCTCCCGAATTCATTAGTTAATCCCCTCTCCTACCTTTTTAAAATCGCTGTGCATCCAGACAGGATCCTTGGGTGGTATCAGCAAATTCACGTCATAAGCAGGCAATAGGATATTCGCTCGCGGTCATGGTGGCTCTCTGGGTATTACGCTACTGGAGAGCGAGGTAGGACTACTCTACTTTGATTAACTGATGTAATTCTTTTCACATTCATGAAGCAATTTGCTTGCGTGGTACTGGGATTGTTGTGGTCCGTGAGTACCTACGCTCAACATACATTCAAGGCTCAAATAATAGACGCAGAGTCAGGCGAGCCCCTTTTGGGCGCTACCGCCAAGATAAGCCCCACACAAGGGGCGGTTTCGGATGCCGAAGGCAATCTGGAGATCACCAATATCCTTAGCGAGGAAATAACCGTAGAGGTCTCTTTCGTGGGCTACGAGGAGTGGTCACAGGTGATTTCTCTTCCCCAAACAAAACGACTGACCATCGCTCTGGAGCACGACGAGCATCTGGAAGAGGTAATCATCACTGCTACGCGTAGCACACGTACCATCGATGATCTACCTACCCGTGTAGAGGCGATTACCTCGGAGGAGCTAGACGAAAAATCGATGATGCGTTCGGCCAATATCGCCATGCTATTGCGGGAAAGCACGGGTATCCAGATGCAGCAAACTTCGGCGAGTTCGGGGAACCAGAGTATCCGAATCCAAGGACTTGACGGCCGGTATACGCAGCTTCTGAAAGACGGATTCCCCATCTTTGGTGGTTTTGCTGGTGGCCTTAGTATCATGCAGATACCGCCACTGGACCTGCGTCAGGTAGAAGTAATCAAAGGCAGCAACTCCACGCTCTACGGTGGTGGGGCCATTGCCGGGCTGGTCAATCTGGTTACGCATACTCCGGAGGAAAAGCGGCGGCTACGACTCATGGTAGATCAAACCACCGCCCG